>CAYXRS010000288.1:0-1523 GCA_964467195.1 uncultured Gemmatimonadaceae bacterium | reverse complement strand
GCGCCTGCTGCGCGCTCCTTCATCTCCGGGCTCTTCCCATCCTTCCACAGGATGGCGGCACACCCCTCCACGGTAATCACGGAGTATACCGCGTTCTCGAGCATAAGCACCCGGTCGGCCACGCCGAGCGCTAGCGCACCGCCCGAGCCGCCCTCGCCGATAACCGTAGCGATAATCGGAACCTGGAGCAGGCTCATCTCAAGCAGGTTGCGCGCGATCGCCTCGGACTGCCCACGCTCCTCGGCGCCGAGTCCGGCCCAGGCGCCGGGCGTGTCGATGAGCGTGATCACCGGCGCATGGAACTTCTCCGCCAGCTTCATCAGTCGCAGCGCCTTGCGATAGCCCTCCGGGTGCGGCATACCGAAGTTCCGCTTCAGATTTTCCTTCGTATCGCGGCCCCGCTGGTGCCCGATCACCATCGCCGTTTCGTCATCGAGTCGTGCCCAGCCGCCCACGATGGCCGCGTCCTCGCGGAAGAGGCGGTCGCCGTGAAGCTCGATGAAGTCGGTGAAGGCGAGGCGAAGATAATCCAGGGTAAACGGGCGCTTGTTGCTGCGCGCGACCTGAAGCCTCTGAAGCGGCGTCAGATTCTGGTAGATCTCCTCGCGAAGCGCGTCAAGCTTGCGCTCTAGAGGAGCGATCTCCGTCTCGACGCTCATCTGTCGCGCGCCAGCCGTCCTCTTCAATTCTTCAATCTGCCGCTCGAGCTCGGCGATCGGCTTCTCGAAGTCCAGCGTGGTTGCCCCCGCCATCCATCAGCTCCCGCGTACCAGTCGCACCCGCTCGCTTCCCACTACCGCGCGCAGGTCATTTAACGCCGCATTGGTAACCGCAATGCGCATGGACCGTGATCTCAACCGGGCATGGCTGCCATCGTCATCACGCCAGCGGACTTCCACCGGCGCGGATCCCGCGTGCATCTCCAGCACATCGCGAACGTCTTTCATGACCTCCGGCGCCAGCGGTGGGGCGAGCCCGACGTCGATCGATACGGCGACATCGCCAGTGGCTCGCAACTCCACGAAGGGAGTAACAGATTCCACTATGAACGTGGCCTTTTCCGCCCCCTGATCCCGTCTGGGGTATGCGCCCTTCAGCAGCACCGGTACATCCGTGCGGATGCGGTGCGACAGCACCGTCCAGGCCTCGGGGAACACGAGCACCTCGGAAGATCCCGAAAAATCCTCCACTGTCAATCGGGCGAACTCGGCCCCATTCCGTTTGCTCGTCTGCCGTTTGATGGCTGTGACCACCACGCCGAGAGCGATCGGCGCGTCCGTCCAGGCACCGAGCTGCTCCACGCTGTGCGTGGCGAACAGCTCGCATTCCATCCTGAAGGGCTCCAGCGGGTGCCCGGAGATATAGAAACCGAGGATCTCTTTTTCGCGGGCGAGCCGCTCGGCGTCGCCCCAAGGAGCGAATCCGGGGAGCTGCGGTGGCGCCACCGGCCCCGCCCCTCGGTCCGCGGCGTCGCCGTCCACCCCGAAAAGCGATCCCTGCCCGCTGGCCAGCTCCTCCTGCTT
>CAYXRS010000287.1:0-1538 GCA_964467195.1 uncultured Gemmatimonadaceae bacterium | reverse complement strand
TCGTTCATGATCTTCATTGCCTCGATGATGCAGAGAATCTGTCCCTTCTCGATGCGATGACCTTCGGAAACATACGGCTTGGCGCCGGGCTCCGGCGCGCGGTAGAACGTACCGACCATCGGTGAACGGACCTCCAGAAGCTTTGGCTTCGGCGCCGCCGCCGGTGGTGCCGGAGCCGGCTCGCTCACGCCGGACATGCCATCAGATGGAGTCAGTCGTGCTGAACCCGCCGGAGCAGACATCACGGCGGGCATCGCCATCGATGGCGCTACCTGCACGGTGCCCCTCTGCTGGGGCGTCTTCGAGATCCGGATCTTCATGCCCTTGTCGGACGTGATCTCGATCGAATCCACCGACGAGCCGTCCAGCATGTCGACGAGCTTCTTGACGTACCGTAAGTCGATCATATGCGATGAGTGGTACCGGTCCGCTCGAGCCTCATACCAGCTCGTGGAGTTCGCGCGAGAAGGATGTGAGGGTGCGCGAATCGTTTTCGCGGATTATCACGTCGTCTTCGATGCGTACGCCTCCCCAACCCGGCTCGTATATGCCCGGCTCGATGGTCACCACCGCACCTTCGGGCAAAACATTCACTGCAGTTCGCGCCAGTCGTGGCGCCTCGTGGATCTCCAGCCCCAAGCCATGTCCCAGGCTGTGACCGAACTGGGCGCCGTAGCCGCGCTCCTCAATGTAGCTCCGAGCGAGCGCATCGCCATCCCGTCCGGTCATTCCGGCACGCAGGCCGTGTCGCGCCCGCTCATTCGCTTCCCGCACTATGTCGTGGATTTCCCGCGCCCGCGAACCTGCCGCACCCACCACGAACGTTCGCGTAACGTCCGCACAGTACCCGCCAACCACGGCGCCAAAATCGATCAGGAGAAGGTCACCATGCCTGATATCGCGCACCGAGCTCCGCGCATGAGGAAGCGCCGAGCGCGGACCGGAAGCCACGATCGTGGGAAAAGGAAACCCTTCACTCCCCTCTTCGCGCAACGCCAGCTCCAGCCAACCGGCCACATGCATCTCCGATACGCCGGGACGAACCCGATCGATCGCGCGCGCCAACGCCGCCTCCGCCACATCAGCGGCAGACTGGATGAGTGCTATCTCGCCATCGTCCTTCCGCTCGCGGAGGAATTCAACTAGGTCGTGCGTGGGTCGCCACTGCCAGCGTGATCCTACCTCCAGCAGACGCGCGAAATCTCGGTGAAGGAGGTGCATGGATTCGAAGCCAACTACCTCGACGTTCGCAATCTCGGGCAGTGTCCGCCAGAGCCCCGCCCATAGGCTCTGCCCCTCCACCCGCACCTGGGCCAGCTCACCGACTTCCTCCCGCACCTGCGTCTCGTAACGAAAATCGGTGACCAGCACCACCTCGCTGGTCCCGACCACAAGCAAAGCGCTCGTTCCCGAAAAGCCCGTTAGGTAGCGGATGTTCGAGAGACCGGTTATCAACAGAGCGTCGAGATGCTGCTCCGACACCAACCAGCGAAGCTGCGCCACCCGGCGCGGGCGCGGGTCAGACACGCGCCGCGAGC
>CAYXRS010000286.1:0-1630 GCA_964467195.1 uncultured Gemmatimonadaceae bacterium | reverse complement strand
TCCGGGATCAAGCTGACGGGCAGGATCGGAACCCATGAGGCCGCGTTTTCTAGAAAAGGGGGTATTTACTTCGGTGACACGACCCCAATATGTTGTGGTTGACGGTTCTGCGGGTTACCGCTGAACCGCACCCCTTCCGGTGCCAAGAAAGAGGGCGCGCGTGGGAGTGTGCTCGGTCCGAACGGCTTGCTCGAGCAGCCGATAGAAGAGCAGCCCACGAGATCGCGATCGGCGGCGATTGAATCGAAACGTGAACTCATCGAGGTAGTAGTCGAGGTGCTCACTGCTGACGGCGCCCTGATAGGTGCCCAGAAGCCAGCGCTTGACCAAGGAGGCGACGCGATGCACGCCCGGCAGCAGTACGTGGGCCGGATTCGGTGAGGCCGATTGATTGATCACGACATGATCGTATCCGAGATCCGCGAGGCCCGAGTAGGCACCCCAGCCGTCCGTCAGCACGCTCGAACCGGACGCTACGGCCTCGCTGACAAAGCTCTGGAGCGGCTTCGCACTGACGTCGGGGATCCGACGCATGCGGACTCGACCGAGTCGAGTGTCGTCCTCCAGGATCTCCACTGCCACGGCGACGATTGCCTTCGTCTCGGTGTACCTGCCTCGTGCACCCGGCTCCTGCCCACCGACATAGGTTTCATCGACTTCAACGATACCGCTCAGGCAATCCCGATCGGGGCGAACCATGGCGCGCCGAAGTTTATGGAGCCACGCCCACGCGGTCTTGTAGCTTTTCAAGCCCAGCATGCGCTGGACGTTCAGCGCGTTCGCCCCGTACTTGTGGCCCGTGATCTCCCAGGCCGCGATGAACCACAGCTTGAGCGGCTTGCGCGTTCCTTCAAAGATCGTCCCCGCCGTCACCGACGTCCGACCACGGCAGTGGCGGCAGTGCAGGAGGCCATCGCCCATCCGCCAAGATTCGCCCTGAGCCCCGCACCTCGGGCAGAGAAATCCTCGGGGCCAGCGCAGGCGCTCCAAGTACCGCACACATGCCGCCTCATCAGGAAAGAAGCCGTCGAACGCGGTGAGGTCGCCCGGATAATCCACGCCCGCCTGGAGGCGAGCTGCGTCGATGGTCATGACCACAACATATTGGGGTCATGTCACCGAAGTAAATACCCCCTTGCTGAAGAATGGAGAAACGCAGCACCCGCGGCCTCCTGCCCGACCCGGGCCGCGTCCGGCCAGCCGTACTCCTCGACGATGGCCCGCAGTCGAGCAGTACGTACGGAGTCACCTCGAAGCATGGCCTTGGCGAACGCCGTATCCTGCATTCGCTCGGGAGAGAGGTCTTGGCGAATTTGTTGATCCTCCACACCTAGGCGCACGAGCGCTTCTCGCACCGAATCCGGGATCACGGTCTCTCGGCCGGCTTCCGATGGCCTACCCTCAGCGCCGTCACTTATAGAGCAGCCCATCAGTAAGCACGAGGAAGCCAGGCCGACCCAGAACCACCGCATCCTTGTCATGGCTTTCTCTTCATGACGATTCCATTCCCGAAGGATCGCTCAACTAATCGCGCCACATAACGCCTCGCGGTTCACCTGCGCGCCCGCGCAGCGAGCGTGTCAGGTGCAACCGCTCGTTATGCCTCACCGCCCGAGCGGGAAACGACATC
>CAYXRS010000285.1:0-1636 GCA_964467195.1 uncultured Gemmatimonadaceae bacterium | reverse complement strand
CGCATGGCCCGGAAGTCGGCGAGAAACTCGTCCACCACCCGCTGGACTTCACGCTCGGTGAGGGTGACGCCGGAGGCCACGTCGGGAGTGGCCGGACTCCGCTGTCGACCGGGCGCCGGGCGCCCGCCAGTGCCTGCGCCGGAGCGGCCGACAGATGCTGGCTGACGCGCCGAGCCAATGCCCTGCACCACCGCCCGCTCACGCAACGGATCTACGTAGCGACGCACCTCGTGTCCGAGTCGCTTCACGTTGATCAGGTGAAGCGGCGTGATGTTGTCGGATGTGCTGCTTCCGCCCCAGGCACCAGGTCCGAGTGTCATGGCGGGCGCGAAACCCGTTGTGTATCCGACGGCGCCGAGCGCGGCGTTGCTGTTGACGACAATGCGGAACGCCGGCTTGTGCAGGAAGAACTGCTCGATCACGTGTTCGTCCTGACTATGGATCACCAGCGAGTGCCCCACTCCACCGTGGCGCAGCAGCTCGATCGCCCGTCGGCAGCACGCCTCCCAGCCGTCTTCCACGTAGAATCCCAGCACCGGCGAGAGTTTCTCTCTACTCAGCGGTTCCTCGCGTCCCACGCTCGACAGCTCCACAACCATGAGCTTGGCGTCGGGCTCGATCGCAAAGCCGGCGCGCTTCGCAATCTCCTGCGGTTGCTTGCCGACCACATCCGGGTTGATCCCCTTTCCAGTGGCAGGGATCATGGTGCGCTCGAGCGCGGCTTTCTCCTCTGGCGTGCAGAAGTGGGCGCGTTCCCTGCGAAGCGCCTCGCGGACCTGGCGTTCGACGGGAGCGTCGCACACCAGCGCCTGCTCGCTTGAGCAGAGCACGCCGGCGTCGAACGTCTTCCCGTCTACTACATCCGCCACCGCTTTGTCGATGTGAGCAGTGCGTTCGATGATGGCCGGAACGTTACCCGGACCCACGCCGTAGGCCGGCTTCCCCGAGCTGTACGCGGCGCGCACCATGTCGCTGCCACCCGTTGCAAGTACGACCGAGGTGTCACGATGCCGCATGAGCGCGTGTGTGCCATCGAGCGTTGGCGTGGTCATGCAGCAGATCAATCCTTCGGGCGCGCCGGCGGCGACGGCGGCTTCCTCCATTACGCGCGCCGTCTCCACCACACAGCGCGTCGCTCTGGGGTGCGGCGACATGACAATCGCGTTGCGCGCCTTTATTGCGATCAACGCCTTGTAGATGGCCGTCGACGTGGGATTGGTGGTCGGTATGATTGCCGCGACCACGCCCATCGGCACTGCCAGCTCCTGCACGCGGCGATCGCGATCCTCACGCAGCACGCCAACCGTGCGCAGCGGGAGGATGAATTCCAGCAGCATCTCCGCGGAGAAGCGGTTCTTGAGGATCTTGTGCTCGTAGACTCCCATGCCCGTCTCGTCAACGGCGAGCCGCGCGAGTGGCTCGGCAGCGCGCGAGGCGGCATTGGCGCTGGCCACCACCACGCGGTCGACTTCTTCCTGCGAAACCTGAGCGAAGCGCTGCTGCGCGGTCGCGGCACGGGCGACGAGATCGCGGGCCTCCTGGATGCTGCGGAGATCGGCGTCCATATCCGGTGCTCAGCCTAGGAAGGTGCGGAAGGCCTCCAGCAGCTCGTCGCGGCCGGCGCGGGCGATCTCCC
>CAYXRS010000284.1:0-1700 GCA_964467195.1 uncultured Gemmatimonadaceae bacterium | reverse complement strand
TGGGCCCGCTCGCCCTGGTCACCTTTCTCGAGCTGGACAACATCTACAACCGGTTTCACACTCATGAGGAGCGCTTCTCGGAACTGACGGGTAAAGAGCGGCCCATCGGGTTCGGTTTCCTGGGCAACGCCGGATTCAAGCTGCAGTACTAGATGAAAAGGCGAATATCCGCGTGGCCGATCGACACCGCTCGTCCACGTGTGCCACCGAAGGGCGAGTCTTCATGCGCGCGGACCGCACGGGGCGGTATTCTTCGCGCAGCACGACCGCAATCCCGCACATACATCGCATGAGCATTGCGTCGGACGTGGCAGGGGTGCAGGGTACGGGAGGCGAACAGCGCGGCAGGCCGCGTGATCGCACCTACTACAGGCAGAGGAATCTTTGACACGCTTACTTATGACGGGCAGCGCTCTCGTTATGGGCGTCCCGGGTCTCGCGACGACCTTTGCTCCAGACTACGCGTTAGGTGGCGAAAACAGATTACGGCTCTACGACATGGAGTGATTCAGACAATGCTACGCTTATGAAGGCAGTTGTTCGCACCGAGTACGGTTCTCCGGATGTAGTTCGTATCGAGGAGGTATCGAAACCCGCGCCGTCAAATGGCGAGGTCCTAGTCCGCGTTATTGCCGCGTCCGTCAATGGATCCGATCGGGAAGCAGTGGCTGGAAGACCGGCTTACGTCCGCATCGGTGGGCTGAGAAGGCCGCGCTATAGGATACTCGGCTCCGACATAGCGGGACGAGTTGAGCAGGTCGGCAGCCAGGTCGGCTCTCTGCGCCCTGGCGACGACGTTCTGGGAGAGGTTCCCGGTTACCACAGCGGTTTCGCCGAATACGTGTGTGTTCCGGAGACGGCGCTCGTCCGAAAGCCCGTCAGCTTGACCTTCGAGGAGGCAGCGGCCATTCCGCAGGCCGGAGCGATTGCTCTACAGGCCATTCGTTTGAAAGGGCAGGTGCGGCCTGGGCACAAGGTCCTGATCAATGGAGCTGGCGGCGCGGCAGGCAGTTTTGCGGTGCAGCTCGCCAAGCTCGCTGGAGCGGAAGTAACCGGTGTTGATCGCGGCGATAAGGCAGACTTCCTGCGTTCGCTCGGCGCCGATCATGTCATCGACTACATGAGGGAGGACTTCACGAGGAGCGGACGGCAGTATGATCTGATCCTCGATACGATTGCCCACAGGTCTGTCTCCGCAGGCGGGCGGGCGCTACGACCGAATGGCACCTACTTCATCGTGGGCGGCCCGGCTCGGGTGCTGCTCGGAGCACTTCTGCTGGGCCCTTGGACACGGCTCGCAACTGGCAAGAGCGTCCGTGTGCTTGTCGTTCCACAAGATCGAAGCGTGCTCCTCGCGATTACCGAACTCTGCGCTGAGCGGCGGATAGTGCCCGCGATCGATCGGTGCTATCCGTTCAGGGATGCACGTGAGGCACTTCGGTACGTCACCGAAGGACATCACAGGGGCAAAGTTGTCATTGTCTTTGAGGACTAGAATCGAAGGGTCGCTTATGAACGACTCGCCACCTGACTCTTGCGCCGCTAGCAGGTGAGCTCAAGGACGCTAGGCAGCCTCGGAGCTCCGGCCACGCGTGCGCTCGTGCTCCTGACGCAGGTCCTCGGGGCGCTACACGTCGGCTCTGCTGGCTTGAACTGGATGGCTCGGGACAACCTGATCGGGGGCATCTACAGCCGGCCAG
>CAYXRS010000283.1:0-1708 GCA_964467195.1 uncultured Gemmatimonadaceae bacterium | reverse complement strand
GAACTCTACGAGAACATGCGCTAGCGGACGCCCTCTCCGCCAGCATCGCTTTCCCCCCGTTACAGCCAGGGACGGCGAACCGAGGCCCTATGCCCCCGGCTGCAGACTGCGGTAAAACACCGCGGTAAATTCTTCGGAAAAAGCTTTACGCAGAGGGGCCATGGTTTTAATCGGGCCCCAAGCGGGTGCTCAGTCGATCGTCGCCGGCATCCGGTTCATCAGCATCGGTTCGCCGCTGAAGAACACGCTGCCTGCCAGAGCGCTGCGCGGTTCCCGGAAGCGCCACGGTCGCGCCACTGCCACCTTCCGATGCACCGTCGGCGGGCCCGGCGATGCCCTGGAGCTTCCGCGCGGCCTCCTGCGATTGATCGGTCGATGGAGCCAGTTCCCTGAATGCGGCGTCCCATGCAGCTGCCGCTGTGCGACCTCGTGAACCGCAGCGTTGAGCGCCGCGCGCGCCATGAGGGCCGCCTCTGCGGCCTCCGCTGCAAGCCTCTCCTGCTTCCTCCAGTCCGCCGCTACGGCAGCCGCCTCGAGCGCCTCCACGTGCGCCGCTGCGATTTGCTTCAACTGCTGGGCCCCCCTCGGGGCCGCGGTCGATCGCGGCGAGCGCCGCCGCATCTCCGTAAGACTGGACGCTGTTGTCAGTGTCGTGGCTCATGGTTCCTGCGCTCCTCGGTGGTGGGTGTGATCAGTGGACGATGGTGGTGCTGCTGCTGGCGCGCTCGCTGGGCTCGACTTCTCGAGCGAACTGCTCGGCACGTGCGATGGTGATGCCCCACTGGGCGGCGATCTGCTTTGGGATGGATGATTCCGGAAACCATCGCCGAGAGATTCCCGTAATTGCGAAATCTCCGCCATTCGTAAACTCGCCCGCGAAGGCGCCCCTTAGATGCGCCGCCTGAAGAACAAGCACGGTCACATCGTGCCTCCATTCTCGCCGCGGCAGCGCAGGAACGGTGGGGTGACGCTCTCGCGCTCCAGGACCGGCTACCGGCAAGGTGGCGTGCCGGGTTATACGCACTCCACAAGGCCGATTGGGATCATCACGGCCCGCGCGCCACCATCGCCACTCGGCACGCTTTATGCTCCGCCTAAACTGCCTGCCAAGTGCGGGCCAGGGGTGTGTCATGAAGGCGTGTGCGATCGCGGGCTTGATCATGTTTGTCTCTGCGACTAACGTTGGAGCGCAATCACGTACTACCGTCGACGAACTCCAGACGCAAGGTGCCCGGCAGTTGTCCCGAGATGAGGTCGAGAGGATTGTGCTCGGCTCGCAAATCACCATCACCGACGCATCCGGCACGCGGTCATGGACCAACTGGACACGGAGGAGCTTTATCACCTCGCTGCACGCGTCAACCGACGGCGAGCAGCGTCCGGTCCGTGGCAAAGGGATGGCGAGGGTAGTCGACAGCGGCGCGTATTGTGTGCGCATTCAGTGGCCGAGCACGCTCGAGTCATGGTGCCGCCACATTTTCACCCTGGACGGCGCCTACTATGGGATATCGAACGAGCGCGGAGAGCCCGGCGAGGCGGCTGCCCTTCCGCTGCAGCTCATTCAACCGGACCTGATTCGCCTGCACGCGCTCACTACCATGTGGTATCTGTCCAGGTCCCCGGGCCGCTGACACGCCAACAATCGGCAGACGTTGCCTAAGCGTCTACCACATCGGCTGCGCCTACCGGAATGACAACTCCTGAGCCA
>CAYXRS010000282.1:0-1844 GCA_964467195.1 uncultured Gemmatimonadaceae bacterium | reverse complement strand
ACGATTGGCTGCACGCGGACGCAGGGCCATCCATATTTATCGGTCAAGTTCGGTGCAAGTGTATAGTCTTGCACCGTTAACGAGCTTCCGTGCCGGCCCTGCGCCGGTGAGCCTCGGCGTTCTACGGACCATCGCCTCCGAGTGGGTATGAGGCGCCCGCAGGCTACCGGATGGGGAGACAAAGGAGCGGAACGTGTCACATGAGAACGAAGGGTTGATCCGACGACTATTCGAACTGTTCGGGCGCGGCGATAGGGAGGGCGCCGTGGCCCTGTTCGCCGAGGACGCCGTATTTTCCTATCCCGGTCGTGGCACCCTGCACGGCGAGTGGGGAGGGCGGAAAGGAATCCTTGACCTCTGGGCGCAGCAGGATCTCCGCTCAGACGGCGATTTCCGACCCCAGATGCTCGATTTGGTTGCGGGGGATCGCAACGTCTTCCTCCTGGTGCGGATCGCGCGAGCGGACGGTACAGGCGCGTGGACGCGTGTCGTCGTCTATCAGATCTCCAACGGCAAGATCGCCAGTGCCAGGGTCTTTGAGGATGATCCGGACATGGCTGAAGCATTCTTCTCCAGGAGGTAACGAGGTGGCGGCGCACGATTCCAAGACGAACTTCGTCACGGTGAGGTCTAGGGACGGGACGCGGATCGCTGCGACCGTCGGCGGAAAGGGCCCGCCGTTCGTACTGGTTCACGGGACGACCGGATGGGATTTCTCTTGGGCCCTCGTCCGGCCGTACCTCGAGGCTTGCCTGACGGTATACGCCGTGCAGCGCCGGGGGCGGGGTCGAAGCGGCGACGCTTCCGAGTATTCACTCGAGTGCGAGGCCGAAGACATCGCCGCGATGGTCGAGTCGATCGGCCAACCGGTCGGTCTGGTGGTGCACTCCTTCGGCGCCGACTGCTGCCTGGAAGCGTAGCTGATCACGACCAATGTCTCTCGGCTCGTCCTCTATGAGCCGGGCATGGGGTTGCCGGCCGACGAACCGTTGCTCGACAGGATCGACGGGCTGATCGCCTCCGGGCGGAGCGACGAAGCTACGGCTGTGTATCTGCGATCAGTCGGTTTGGGCGATGACGTCGTGTTGAATGGTGAGGGCCACGCCGCGAACGTGTCCGCTCCCGAGCTGCTGGCCGAGAAGATCATCGATTTTGTCCATCCGCTCGGAACACCCTGCCACCTTGCCGTGGTGTGCGTCGGCAAGGTAGCTTCGGACGCAGTAAATCGTTTGTAGGTTGTCTCAACACGAGATGTGCGATGTCCCAGCCTGAATCCGTGGTTCATAGCCATCCGGAGATCCTCTCCGGAACGCCGGTCTTCGTCGGTACGCGGGTTCCGGTGCGAACCCTCCTTGACTACTTGGAGGGAGGTGACACCCTTGACGACTTCCTCGACGACTTCCCGGGCGTGAGCCGTGAGCAGGCCGTGCAGTTTCTCGAGCAGGCAGCGCAGGACCTGCTCTCACGCGTTGCGTGAGCGGCGTCCGGCGGCTTCCGTTGGACGAGTGTATTCCCCGCAAGCTGAAGCGGGAGTTGTCAGAGTGGGAGGTGGTGACGGTTCGGGAATACGGCTGGGCAAGCAAGCTGGACGGGCCACTGCTGTCATCCAGAGCCGGAGTGTATGCGGGTGCATGATCCCGACGGCGGGATCCTTCGCCAGGTGCGCCGCGAGCAACGTAGGCCCGAAATCGTGGCTCAGCGGCTCTCGCGCTTTGGCCAGGGCTCGCTCCCGCAGGTAGGACATTTCTACTTCAACGTTACAACGGGATATCGCCAGCACCTTGCCCAAGCCGACGAGTTCGGTCACATTTCAGGGGTTCTCCGGGCCACCTTCGCAACGGTCT
>CAYXRS010000281.1:0-1861 GCA_964467195.1 uncultured Gemmatimonadaceae bacterium | reverse complement strand
GTTTGGCAAGCGGTCCCGGACAATCGATAACTCGCACACGCGCGGCCCAACAAGCCGATGGCGACACGGATGTGAAATAGGGCACTCCTCAGGATGGCTGCGTCATCGCGGAAGCGGATAACGATCGGTTGCAGCAGTCACGCAGACTAGAAGCCACCTCATAAATGGCGCAGCAGCATGACGATGCATGGGACCAGCATTCGTCCCGTCGGCGTAACACACCTGCGCACCGCCACGACCTCCCTGAGATTCTCCCGGAGTATCTCGTTAGCCGAGAGTGGACCATCCAGCAGTGATAGGAAGGCAGGACGAGTGACCGGGTTAGCTCCGCAGGATCCTTCGCACGGTTATGAGGCTGTGTGGGCGGAGTTCCGCGCCCGATTCCCAGAGGTGCCGGTAGAGTGCGGTAGCGTGGAGAACTCGCCCTTCTTCGGCCAGACATTCGATGGGGTCGTCGCCTGGGGTTTGCTGTTCCTCCTCCGGTCAGCCGATCAGGTCGACCTGATCCGCAGGACGTCGGCCGTTTTGAAGCCGGGTGGCAGGTTGCTTTTCACTGCCCCGAAGCAGAAGTGTACGTGGCAAGACATCCTGACGGGCAGAGAGTCCGTGTCGCTCGGTTCGGAAGAGTACCGGCGGTTACTCGAGGCAGAGCACCTCGAGGAGATTGGCGAAGCTGAGGACGAGGGAGAGAACCACTACTACCTTGCCCGGAAGCCGACAAGCGGGTCAGATCTGCCTGACATATAATCTAGAGGGCGGACCGAAGGAGTGCGTGGTGGGCAGGAACAGATGAGCCTGAGTGTATGCGCAAGGTGCTGGTCATCGGAGTAGGTGGGGCCGGCAAGTCGACCGTCGCCTGCGAAATGGGGGAGATCACGGGCCTACCGGTCGTGCACCTGGATGAGGTCTATTGGCAGCCTGGATGGATCGAGCCGACGCCGGAACGTTGGCACGCCACCGTGCGGAGGTTGGTGTCACACGATGAGTGGATCATGGAAGGCAATTACGGCGGCACTTTTGATATTCGGATGGCCGCGGCTGACATGGTCGTGTTGCTCGACATGCCGCCATGGGTGACGTTGCCGAGAGTCGTGCGGAGGTGGGCGACCCATCGGGGTCGGGTCCGGCCGGGCATGGCACCGGGCTGCAATGAGCGGCTCAGTTGGAAGTTCCTGCTGTGGATCTTGAGGTACCGGCGTGATCGGAGGCCTGGAATTCTGCAGAAGCTAATGGAGTTGCCGCCGTCAACAGAAGTGGTGGTTTTGACCTCGAGTCATGAAGTCGCAGCATTCCTTGACGCTATACGCGCCCGGCAGGCTGATAGAGATAGGACACCGCAGCAGGAATAGCTCAGCTCCGTCAAAGAGCGGCCGCGGCACGGAGTCAGCCTTCGTATAACGGACTGGTGCCGAGTCGCCGCCTGCGGCGGCTTGCCCTTCGGGACCGCGGCACAGCCAAGTGTGGGCCAAGCGAGGTCATGTAGCAGCGAGTAGGCGGCCGACCAGAAAAAGCTGTGGAGCGCCACGGTTCGGCAACCGCATCTCTTTATCTGAAATACATCCTGCAACAGAACAGAACAAGCGGTTAGGGTCCCTTGTTCGAGTGGCAGCAATCCTGCGACGTGGACAGAAGTGGATACCGAAGGAGAGCGGGGGACCATGAGACTAGCCGATTTCATTGTGGAGAAGCGGGAGCTCATTCTGCGCGAGTGGGAGGAGTTTGCACGCACGTGCGCGCCCGCCAGCGGTACCATGGATGTCGCCGCCCTTCGGGACCACGCCGATCAGATGCTCGGGGTGATCGCCGCCGACTTACGGACGCCGCAGGGCCGGCTCGATCAATCGGAGAAATCGAAGGGGCA
>CAYXRS010000280.1:0-1868 GCA_964467195.1 uncultured Gemmatimonadaceae bacterium | reverse complement strand
TGGCCCGTGTGCGGGCGCTGCTGCGGCGCGCCTCACTCGATCCCCCGCAACCGGCCGCACACCAGGTCGAGTTCGGCGACCTGCGCCTCGACACCGAGAGCCGAATGCTCGGCGTGCGCGAGCGCGAGCCCGTACCGCTCACCAAGCTCGAGTTCCGGCTGCTCCAGTTCCTCGCCGGACGCGCCGGCCAGGTCATCCCAACTGAACGCCTCTGGACGCACGTCTGGGGCAACCACGGCGGCGACCGTCAGCTGCTCAAGCAGCTCGTGCACCGGGTGCGACAGAAGATCGAGGACGACCCTGCGTCTCCCCGCTACCTGGTCACCGCGCCGGGCGTCGGCTACCGTCTCGTCACCACCGCGGCAGCAGTGGAAAAGCAGGCCGAGGGGCGTGGACCCTCGTAGTAGTGTGGATCGAGTTGAAGCCACCCGGGGAGGAGCACGAAGCATACGGATCGCTGTAACTGATCATCCCGGCGAGGTCGAACCATCGAGTCTCGACCTCCAAGAGCTCGCCGCAGGTGCGGCGGAGAGGTCATTCTTGTACGACGAATCAATAAGAAGGTGTGGGCAAACTATGTGACCGTGGGTGAAGGCGCTGCGGTGAGCCTTCGGAGCAACATTCGGCCCTCCGTGAGCCAGATCCAGCCGGTTGAGACAGCAAGGTTGCGGTCGTGATCCTTGTTCATGCGCCGGGGGCGATCGATCCAAGCGTTGGTGCGTTCGATAATCCATCGCTTCGGGAGCACCACAAACCCCGTGGGCAGATCGAAAAGAGGCAACTGACCCTCGTGCCAGCGCCCGACGTTACGGTTGCGCGGATGACGAACGACTTCGATCTCGACTTGATGCTTCTCACGGATCTCCTGTGCCCGTGTGCCAGAGTATCCACTGTCGACATAGAGCATCTGAATCCCTGGCACTTTGGCTTTGGCGAGATCCATAGCGGGCATCGCCGCGTCGCGGTCCTGTGTGCTCGCCGACGTGATCAGTACCGCAACCAGGAGCCCGAGCGTATCCGTCACCAGGTGACGCTTGCGCCCTTTGACCTTCTTGCCGGCGTCGTAGCCCTTCGGTCCGCCCTGAGGAGAGGTCTTCACGGATTGCGAATCAAGGACCGTCGCCGTCGGATCCGGCGCACGATGTTGTCGACTTCGCCACAGTTTGCGGAGTTCGTCGTACATGGCCTCGAAGCGTCCCTGGGCGAGCCACCGCCGAAAGGTCTTGTAGACGGCCGCCCAGGGGGGAAAGTCCTTGGGCAGCATTCGCCAGGAGCAGCCAGAACGGAGCACGTAGATGCAGGCGTCCAGCATCTGACGCCTCGGATACTTCTCCGGCCTTCCCGTTCGTCCCGGAGGATCGAAGAGGTGCTCGACCTGCTCCCATTCGGAATCCGTGAGTCCACAGGGATACCGGACCAGATCGCCGGCGTCACGATGCATTGCAGTGTAGCCATACTCGGCTGGAGCCGCTCTGACGGTGGCGACATCGCTGGCCTGTGCCGCGGCCGCAGTGGCTTCCCGGCTCGGCTGCGAACGCTGGAACCCGGCCTCGAGCAGATACTTCCGAATCGTTGCGGTGGACACCACGATCCCCGTCTGCTGCCGAAACACCGACACGGCATCATCCAGCGACAACAACGGATTCTCCCGAACAAGCGCAACCAGGATCGCAGCCTGCTCCGCCGAAAGCTTCGGCGGGCGACCCCAGCGCCGCGGCGAACTCGCCCGCCCGTCTCGTGAACCCAAGCCACACCTCCAGAATAAGGGGATGCGGCAACATAGCCAGCATGCTTAGTTTGTCAACACCTTCTTAGAAGGTGTTTACAAAGTATGTATCTCGGGTGAAGGCGCTGAAACCAGCCTTCGC
>CAYXRS010000279.1:0-1934 GCA_964467195.1 uncultured Gemmatimonadaceae bacterium | reverse complement strand
TACTACGAGTTGCGGGAGGACAAGCGTTACCTCGTAAAGAACCTGGTGTACCCGGTACCTAATCCTGCTTTCCCCTTTCTTGGAGTCCATTTCACCCGCATGATCGACGGGAGTGTTCATGCGGGCCCCAATGCCGTCGTGAGCCTCAAGCGTGAGGGTTACCGGAAAACGGATTTTGCCCTTTCCGACGCGATTGACGTCCTCGGGTACGGGGGGTTCTGGAGGCTGGCAGGAAAACATGCCCGCGAAGGTGCGGCTGAAGTTTTCCGGTCCATCAGCAAGAAGGCCTTCGTGCGGAGCCTCCGCCGGTTGATCCCGGAAATCGAACAGCAGGATGTCATCCCAACGCATGCGGGGGTGCGCGCCCAGGCGTTGAGGCCCGACGGCGCGCTGGTGGATGATTTCCTCATTCTCCAGGGTCGGCGCTCCATCCACGTAGTCAACGCGCCCTCACCTGCCGCTACTGCGTCACTCGAGATCGGGGCAGCGGTGGCTAACCGAGTCGCTGATTCTCTCGTTCCGGAGCCTGCATGAAGATACTCGTTACGGGTACTGGTGGATATATCGGCGTTGTGCTCGCGCCGACGCTGCTGGAAAGGGGACACGATGTGACCGGCCTTGACACCGGCTTTTACAACGCGGGCTGGCTCTATCACGGTGTGACTCGCGGCCCGGCCTATCTGGTGAAGGATGTCCGCGAGATTACGGCTGAGGATCTCACCGGCTATGAGGCGGTGATTCACATGGCCGAGTTATCGAATGATCCGCTCGGTCAGCTCAAGCCGCAGATCACGTATCAGATTAACCACGAGGCCAGCGTCGCCCTCGCGCGGGCGTGCAAAGAGGCGGGAGTGGAGCGCTTCGTCTACACTTCCTCGTGCAGCGTGTACGGGGTAGGTTCCGACGAATTCAAGACGGAAGAATCGGAGCTTCGGCCGCAGACTGCCTATGCCGAATGCAAGGCCCGGGTCGAGCGCGACGTTGGTGCGCTGGCAGATGACTCATTCTCGCCGACCTTTCTGCGCAATGCAACAGCCTTCGGAGCCTCTCCCCGCATGCGCTTCGACCTGGTGCTCAACAACCTTTCGGGGCTCGCATGGACCACTGGTGAGATCGCGATGGTCAGCGACGGAACTCCATGGCGGCCGCTCGTTCATATTCTCGACATCGCCGAAGCCGTTTCCTGCGTTCTGGCCGCACCCCGTTCCGTGGTTCACAATCAGATCTTTAACGTCGGGAGCACCGAGCAGAACTACCGCGTCAGGGAGATCGCTGAGATAGTCGCTGACATCTTTCCTGGCTGCAGTACGAGCTTCGGCACCCGCGACCAGGACAATCGCAGCTATCGGGTGTCGTTCGACAAGATCACCACCGGCCTGCCGGGCTTCCGCTGCCGGTTCGATGCAGCCAGCGGAGCGCGGCAGCTCCGCCAGGTCTTTGAACGCATTGGGCTTACTCGTGAGGATTTCGAGGGCAAGAACTATACGCGGCTGAAGCAGCTCAATTACCTTATAAGCACCAACCAGATTGACGACGATTTCTACTGGAGGCCTGCGTGATCTTCACGCCCACGCGCCTTCCGGGTGCGTTCATCATCGACATCGAGAAGCGCGAGGATGAACGGGGATTTTTTGCGCGGACGTTCTGCGCCAACGAGTTCGATAGCCACGGTTTGTGCACGCAATTCGTCAATACAAACGTCTCGCGAAGCCCGCGGCGGGGCACACTGCGCGGGATGCACTTTCAGTCTGCTCCACACGGCGAGGTAAAGCTCATTCGCTGTACCAGCGGCGCAATATACGATGTGATTGTGGATCTCCGCACTGGCTCGCCAACGCTTTTTGAGTGGGTAGGAGTGGAACTCACCGCCGACAACTACCGCATGCTGTACGTGCCTGAGGGCTTCGCCCATGGCTTCCTCACGCTCACCGACG
>CAYXRS010000278.1:0-1975 GCA_964467195.1 uncultured Gemmatimonadaceae bacterium | reverse complement strand
TACACGACGCTCTTCCGATCTAGATCGGAAGAGCGTCGTGTAGGGAAAGAGTGTACTTGCCATCATCTCCGACACGGGATTTGCCTCCGGTGCCGCCCAGGACAAGCTGCTCGAGCGCGACGGACTGCTGCCGCTGTTCGGCGCGCGGATCTACTCGGTGGATCTGGGTCACGCCAAACCGCGCCGCGAACCCTTCGACGCCGCGCTGGACGCGCTGAGAGTGCCGGCGGAAGAGGTGATTCACATCGGCGACAACGAGCGCACCGACGTACGCGGCGCGATCGAAGCGGGGATGCGAGCGGTGCGAGTCGACTTCAACGGATCGCGTGGACCAAGCGCGGCCGAGTTTGTGGCGCGCTCCTTTGCGGAGCTGAGCGACTATCTGCTGGAGCAGATGGAGCCAGAGGAGTGAGTGGGCCAGGTGAGTGACGAGCTCGTGATCTCGACGGCGACCGAGGACGACGTGCAGTTGATCCTTCAGCTCAGCTACGAGCTCGCGATCTACGAGCGCATGGCCGCCGAAGTCGTGGCGACCGAACAGGGAATGCGTGACGCGCTGTTCGGCCCGAAGCGATTCGTTGACGCCATCGTGGCGAGACTCGGCGCCGAGCCGGCAGGGTTCGCGCTTTTCTTCCACAACTTCTCCACCTTCCTCGGCCGGCGTGGCATCTATCTCGAGGATCTGTTCGTGCGCCCCGCACTGCGCGGCCGGGGCATCGGCAAAGCGCTCCTCGAGCGATTGGCGGAGATTGCCGTCGAGCGCGAGTGCGGCAGGCTCGAGTGGAGCGTGCTCGACTGGAACGAGTCGGCGATCGCGTTCTACCGGTCGGTGGGTGCGGTGCCGCTCGACGGCTGGACCGTTTTCCGGGTTTCAGGTGCCGCGCTCGGGAAGCTGGCGCGAAGGGAGTGAGACCAGCCCAGCGTCAGTGTCACGCACCTGGCCGACTGGTAACAGAGTCTTCAGCGGCGATCAACCGCTGGCTCCATCGGGACGATGCCCTGGGTGGGTTGTGGCGGCGCCTCCCAGAGATGCTCTTGCACGATGACCCATTCTCCGCCGCGCCGGGCGAAGGCGGCGGTCCAGACGCCCGTCACATCGTGCGGTTCGCCGCGCGGGTTGAGGTGTGGGATGCTGTAACGGCCGGTGAGTACGGCGGCGTCGCGTGAGAGAACGTCCACGTGCGACTCGGTCCAGCGGAAGGTCGGGTTCTGCATGCGCAGGCCCACCTGCTCCCAGAAGTCACGGATCACCAGCTCGAGCGAGTCGTGTGTCGTGGTGATGAGACCGCCGCTGGTCGAGACGACGCGACCTTCGGGGTACAGGCTCATCAATCTCTCTACCTGATCGCCTCCGGCCGCGAACTCGTGCGCGGCCGCGATTCGCTGGCGGAGCGTCTCGGCTATCGCGTCACGCTCGGCTTCCGAGGGCGCGCCATCGTTGGCAGCGCAGGCGGTGTACAGGATCGTGCAGAACAGGGCCGAGATCGGGGCGAGTCTCATTCTCGTGCTCCAGAAGGTTGCGTCGGTTTGCATCAACCTGTCCACCGGGGGCACCTGTCCACGAGCCAGGACAGGCAGTGTCCACCACTGCGGACGCTTTCAGGCCCTGATTGGCGCTCGGGCCGCCTTACCGGTGGAACAATCAGTGCTATGGCAATGGCAAGTCCGCGTCATCGTGAATACACTTCCCTTGGTCGAATGTCGCGGTCCTGGTGCAGCGAGGCGATATGTTGAAGTCCATAGTGATTCCCCTGTCGGCGGTCGCCTTCGTGGCGGCGTGCGCCGGAAGCTCATCCAAGGTGAGTGAGGACATGCTTCGCGACCTCGAGCTTGCCCAGGCTGAAACGCCCGAGCTGGCCGGGGCGGACTTCAACCAGCAGCAGGTGATCTCCGCGCAGGAGCTGGCGCCGTACGCCGCTCCGCAGCCGGCGCCGGCGCCTCGGCGAGCCCCGTCGCCCACTCGCGCTCCCGTTCG
>CAYXRS010000277.1:0-2008 GCA_964467195.1 uncultured Gemmatimonadaceae bacterium | reverse complement strand
CGTGCTCGCCCGAATCGTGTACGGGCACGATGTTCGGGTGGCTGAGTCCGGCTGCTGTCGTGATCTCCTGCAGGAATCGCGTACTGCCGAGTGCCGCAGCGACTTCCCGGTTGAGCACCTTCACCGCAACATTGCGATGGTGGCGGCGGTCGAGTGCGCGGTACACCGTGGCCATGCCGCCGCGGCCAACCTCGCCCTCGATGGAGTACGAGGAGCCGATGTTCGGGAGAATGCCTGGAGGTGCGCTCATGACGCCGTCAGCCCGCGGGTGTGTCTTCGGTGAGCAGCGCCATGAAACGCGGATCGTTGCGAATGGATTCCAGATCAGGATCCGTTGTCAACCACTGCCGGTTTCGCATCCCGAGCTCGTGCGCGCGCTCCAGGTGATCCAGTGCGAGTCCAGGCCTCCCCGCTACAGCGTGGAGACACGCGATGTTGTACAGCATGAGCGGGTGAGTGGGATCGGTCTGAACGGCGCGCCGCGCCCACTCCTCCGCACGCTGCGACTCCCCGAGCCTCTCCAGTGCGATGGCTCCGAGATAAAGGGCGCGCGAGTCGCCGGGATTCAATGACAGAGCGCGCTCGGCGGCGGCCACACCGCGCGTCAGGGCGCTCACACCGTGGTCACGCCGGCCGCTCGCCAGATAGACAATGCCCGCGGAGATCAAAGCCTGGTAATCGTCCAGTCGCAGCTCGGCGGCCTGCTCGTACATCCTGGCCGCCTCCTCGAACTTCCCCTCCGCCTGAAGCGAGCGACCGTAGTACCACGGAGCTTCATACAGCAGGGGGTCGAGCTCCATTGCGCGCTCGAACTCCCGCGCCGCCTCCGCATACTTGATCTGATACAGGAGCGTGAGACCGCGCGACGCGTGCGCTTCGGCAACGTCCGGCCCGAGCATCAGCGCCCGCCTGCTCGCCGACTCCGCCTGCGCCAGTGCTTCGTCGCCCCCACCGTGCTCGAAGAAGCGGAACGCCGAGCAGTCGGCGAGGCCCGCGTAGGCGAGCGCATAGTCGGGATCCATGGCGATCGCGCGGCGATACATGTCTTCGGCGGCGTCGAGCGTCTCCGGGCGACGCTGGTGAAAGAGCTGACGACCGCGGAGGTAGTACTCGTATGCCCGGACGCTCTGGGTGGGAACTTTCTTTATCGCCGCCTCTTCCTTCTCCGTCAACACCACCTTCAACGCATTCGCTATGCTGGTGGCGATCTCGTCCTGGATGGCAAAGACATCCTCCATCTCGCGGTCGTACCGGTCCGACCACAGCTGGAAACCCGTTGCGACATCTATCAGCTGAGCGGAGATGCGAAGGCGGTTTCCCGCCTTGCGAACGCTGCCCTCGAGGACCGTCATGACTTTCAGCTTTCGCCCGATCTGACCGATGTCCTCCTTGCTCCCCTTGAACGCGAAGGCGGACGTGCGTGACGCGACATCCAGCGCCCTGACCTTCATCAGTGCGTTGATGATTTCCTCGGCGATCCCATCGGTGAAATACTCGTTTTCCGGATCGGCACTCATGTTGGTGAACGGAAGCACCGCGATCGACTTCTTGCCGGAGTCGGTCGCAGGCGCAGTGTCCGGACCGGCCGCCCGCGCGAGCGCCTGAGCGAACTCGCTTGCCGTAGCGTACCGCCCCGACGGTTCGAGCGAGAGCGCCCTGAGGACGACGTCGGAAACGGCCTGCGGGACGGCGCCATCAGAACCGTTGAGCGGCTTCACCTTCTGAGTGAACCGCATCGCGATCACCTTCTGCGGAGTCGCGGCGATGAACGGCGGGCTCCCGCTGAGCATCTCATACACCATGCACGCGAGGCTGTACTGGTCGCTGCGGCCGTCTATCACCGTCTCGCCGCTCCCCTGCTCAGGGCTCAGGTACGCCGGCGTTCCGATCGCTATCCCGGTACGCGTGAGATTGTCGCCCCCCGCTTCACTGATCGCCTTGGCGATTCCGAAGTCGAGGATGAGCGGCTCCCCCTCGTACAGGATGATGTTTTCCGGCTTGATGTCGC
>CAYXRS010000276.1:0-2027 GCA_964467195.1 uncultured Gemmatimonadaceae bacterium | reverse complement strand
GCGAACCCATACAGGTTCAGCCCACCCGCCAGCCCAATCGGATCTTCTTGGGTGAAGAAGCCTTATCGGAACCGCACGGCCCTCTTCTTAGCTCACACCCTCATTCATCATGTGACCTCATCTGCTTCCACTGTTCGTGGCGCTGTCGGCCGTGCTGAGTGAGTTCGAACCAGATACCGTCATCGCTCACGAGCAGTCGCTCTCCCGCAGAATACTCTACCAGCTCTCGACGCTCCTCGTCAAACCTGAGAACATGAACGTGAGCTGTATCAACTAACCTCTGAAGGGCAGCGGCGACTTCGGCGGGGTCGAAGGCTCGGCCCCACTCGACCATCCAGCCGGCATCGTCATGA
Source organism: uncultured Gemmatimonadaceae bacterium (assembly GCA_964467195.1). GTDB lineage: Bacteria > Gemmatimonadota > Gemmatimonadetes > Gemmatimonadales > Gemmatimonadaceae > CAYXRS01. Next base: position 1,674 of record CAYXRS010000276.1, on the reverse strand, counting down.
TTCAGACGGCGCATTATACTCTCGAAGTTCTCGATATCGTCTGCAAGAACATCGAGTATGTAAACGTCCGGGCCCGCGCCTGGATGCTTCATGGACGATCAACGTCCCGTGGTTTGTATATCGGGCGATAGTGATCTTCGATTACGTTCCCTCTTCGATCACGAATGGTATGGCGAACCAACTGATCACCGTTTTCGTTCTGGACTACGGTCTGTATGCTGGTACCGCCCTTCGCACGCCGGGCCGGTTCGGCGAAGCTAGCGACAGTCTTCCAGTTACCAGGTCTGTCGATGGCGTCCCTGATGAGCGCCCGGACCGTCCCTCCTGCGGCTCGACTCGCCGGACCAGAGCCAGCATCCAACCCGGCCGCAATGGCCGCTCCGCCGACGTCGCCAGCTGCCAGCGCGGCACCTGTCTCAACCCCAGGAACGACTCCGAAGATCCCCCGAACTGTCTGCCATGCAGAACTCCACGCGTTGGCAGCGCCTTCCAAAGCACGCTCGAAACGTTGGGCAATCCCTCCCTCTGAGGGTTGCCCAATGGTTACCTCTAGGCAATGAGGTGGGCATTTCTTCAACCCAAACGGGTCGCTGAAATTGACCGGATCTCCGCCCGCGAACCCATACAGGTTCAGCCCCCCGGCGAGCCCGATCGGATCTTCTTGGGTGAACGGGCCCCCTGCTCTAGACCGAGCTCACCGTCCCGAGATCTCATGGCCCTCAAGCGCTCACAACAACTCCTTCTCGAGGTTGAGTTCGTCCGGAAGCCCGAACTGACCGGGATCCAGACCAAATACACTCAACTGATTCACAAGCGTCGTAAGCGCCTGATAGTAGCCCGTTACTCGCCCAGCTTCGAATTTGGCGCCGTCGGCATCGCCCCGGTGCTCGGCGGCAGACTGGTCGGCGCGCGCCTGACGTGCGCGTTCAAGAAGGAGCGGTAAAAGATCGCGCAAGTAGTTATCCGCCGCGTTCGGCATGTCTTCCCCTCCTCCTCACTGCAGCAAGCCGCGTAGAACCTCGGCCTGCTCTCTGTACAGAGCAGCCTCATCGCGCCAGCCCTGGACAATCGCCTGCTGGTGGCGCGGATCGAGGCTCGACCAGTTCTCGACGTGCTTCGCAGGATCGGCAACCTTGTCCATGTGTGCCGCTGCGCGACGTTCGAGACTGCGGGCCCCCCGTGCGACCTCTCGCGCATTTCGCCCTGCGTAATTCTCCAGGAGGCCGGCGTGCCGACCGCCAGCCTTGGCCGCTTCGTAGGCCCCGCCTGCGGCAGCACGACCGGCGAACACTCCTCGCGCTGCCGAGAACAACCTGCGACCCGCACCCCAGATGCCACTTGGGCTGATCCAATCAGGAAAGGCACCGACTGTCAGCTCGGGTTCGGCTTGCCCCTGGGCGACTTGGCCGATGACATTGACCATGACGCCGTGGCCGGCCGGATCGCACGGCGGGCACGCCATGAGGCCAAACGGATCCGAGAAGTTGACTGGATCGCCATTGGCGAAGCCGTAGAGATTCAGCCCCCCCGCCAGGCCAATCGGATCTTGTTGGGTAAAGATCCACGCCTTAGCGTGACAGCCATATCCTTCAACGCCCCACAAGAATCATGCAACATCGTCTGCCGATCTTCGAGGCGCGGAACTCACAGGGGGAGGTTCCGGGTGCTCCACCA
>CAYXRS010000275.1:0-2163 GCA_964467195.1 uncultured Gemmatimonadaceae bacterium | reverse complement strand
CACCGGTGCGCTGGCGCGCTTCGATCGCCGGCAGCGCGCCGCACTCGGCGCCCGATGCGCTCAGGCAGCAGAGGACGTGCGCGCTGCGAAGTCGCTGGGAGATGCGCGATCGTTGAACGACGTTGCCGCTCGCGAATGGCGCGACTACCTCGCGCTGCGCGACTCCTTACTGGATGACCGGCAAAAGAGCTGGCTCGCGTCCGTCATAGAGCATGGCGAACCGCGAGCCAGCCACCGTCGCCACTGACCGGGCGCCGCGTCGCCTCGGTCAGTCGTGACGCGAGAACTGCGAGATGGACACGCGGTACTCCCCGGCGTCGATGTCATGCACCATCCGATATGCGGCGGGATACCAACCCGGTACGGGATAGCGGCCCGGGGTCGGGATCGGCGTCGTCTCATCAGGGTTTGCGAGCAGATACTGGCGCGTGATCATCGGCTCGAAGAAGCTGATCTGCCCATCCCAGGAGCCGTAGATGAATGTCTTCGTGAACGGCTTGTGCTCGTCCGGATTTCCGAGCATCCCCTGAAGCTCGGGTGAGCGCGCATCCACCCAGTGCACCCCCATCTGCGGCACCGCGGTGCTGGCAACGTCCGCACCCGGCGGCGCGGCCACGATGTAGAACGGCGGCACGTGATCATCCACGGGCACACGGTTCGCTCGAGCCGCGAAGTCGGAGGCGGTCGGCAGGATCGCTTCGACCGTCGCTCGTGGAACGATGTAGAAGTGGAAGTCGAAGTGGGGAGCGTCGTATACCCCTGGCGGCTCGTGTCCGTGCGGATTCCACTCCAGTCCGACGAACTCGTAGGGAGCGGGCGCCCCCGGCGGAAGCGCCAGGGTCACCATGACCATCGTATCGATGGACTCGACGCCCCGCATGGCGGCGGCATCGATGGCAACGCCGAGCTCCACCGGACGACGCTCGGCATCGTCGCTATACTCCACGTAGGTGCGAGCCGTGCCTCCACCGAACGGAACCTCGGCACCGTATGTGCGACCCGCCGCTGCGGATAAATCGGAAGTGGTCGCACGATCCTGTTCGCGAGCGCAGCCGGATGCGAGGAGGACGCCGACCAACAGGATGGCGGTTACGACGGGGTGAGACGCGCAGCGCATGCTTTACCTCGAGTGAGAGAGATGATCACCGATATTCAGCTTGTGCACGCCACACGTCAAGTCATGGCGTAACGTCTCGCGCGTTCGGCTCTGCCCATGGTTTTCTGGCGATGCTCCTGCCTGAGGCGCAGCGCCATTCGGCATCACCTCTGCCGCCACGGCGGCGGGTCGTCGGGCCTGCGGCGAAGCTCGCGATTCTCGCGATAGAGCGTTGTGGTGCGACCGATCACCTGCACCACGTCGGCGCCGGTAGCCTGCGCCAGCTCGCGCGCGGCATCTCCGATCGAGAGGTCCAGATGCTTGCCCAGCTGGACCTTCACCAGCTCACGGGTTCTCAGTGCGTCGTCCACCGACTGGACGATGGTTGGTGTGACACCGTGGTGCCCCACCTGCACGAGCGGCTGCAGGTGGTGCGCCTCACCTCGCAGCTCCGCGCGTCGCTTCCCTGAGATAGTCATCTGGCCTGCCCGTCGAGGATGAGGAAAGGGTGGGGATTGATCGGTTCGCCGTCCCACCAGCGCCGGCCCGCGCCCATCTTCATGACCTGGAAGTGCAGGTGGGGGACGTTGGGGGGAGCATTCCCCGTCGTCCCCACATAGCCTATCACCTCTCCCCTCCTTACCGGCATCCCTTCACGCAGTCCGCGTCGGTAGCCGTCGAGATGGGCGTAGTAGTACACGAACTGCTCATCGGCATCTACTGCGTAGATCGTGATCCCGCCGGCAGCATTCGTTCTCAGGCGGAATATCCGGCCGTCGTCCGCAGAGAGCACCGGCGTGCCGCGCGACGCGAGAATATCGAGAGCGGCATGTATGCGGGCACCCCGAGGGGCATTATAATTGTCCCGCAGCTGATCGGAGCGGATTCCGGCCACCGGCACCATCAGATCCTTGGCGCGCAGCGTCTCCAGATCCGCGGTCGTGACTCCGGCCTCCGCGGCGGGGAGCTCGCGCGGCCGCTGCTTAATACGGGTGGCGACATGCTCGGCCTCTTCGACCGCCGCGTGTCAGCGCTCGTCCGCGGCGAGGCGTCCGGCGGCCAGACCG
>CAYXRS010000274.1:0-2185 GCA_964467195.1 uncultured Gemmatimonadaceae bacterium | reverse complement strand
CGAATTAGCAATGCCTCGTTGTCTGCCATCGGCGGCTTCAGGCAGCACACCGTCAGTACAATACCGTGATCTCTGAGCGGACCCGACAGCGATGCGAGCGACCGTTCGGCACCTCCCTGTCCCAACTGATTGATTACATGGAGGACATGAAGCGATGGTACCGGCGGACTCTTTGAGGAGGAACGGTTTGGTGGGTTGCTTATCTCCAAGCGAACATCGGGCGGGAGTCCAGCGCTGCTGGGTTGAGCCGGTGCTCTCGCTCCCCGAGCTGTCATACCCGACACTGAAAGGGCGCAGCTGTTGCCTTGGCAGTCGCGCCGTCAACCTTGTGCAGAGCTTCCGTCGGTTCGTCACGTGCGTTAGCAGTAACAGCCCGCATCATTGGACGACCAGCGGCAGTCGTCAATCGCTGGTGCATCAGTCCTTCGTAGAACGATTCGTACGACTTCGCCACGGAGCTGATCTCAAAGCGCCTGGCGTGTCGTCGGGCAGCACGTCCGAGCTGCAACCGTAGGTGCGGAGCACCGGCGAGACTTAACGCCGCAGCTGTAGCACCGGCGATGTCGCCACGCTCCACAAGGAAGCCCGTTTCAGCATCCAGCAGCGAACCCGACACGCCCCCCACGTTCGTGGCGATCATCGGGATGCCTAGGGCTGCGGCCTCGACAACCGCCGCTGGGATGCCCTCTGTATCGCTGAGAAGCAGTGCGCAGTCGGCCGCACCGAGTATGGGACCAACTGCAGGCATGGCTCCTTCGAAGCGCACAACGGCGCGAACGCCGAGCTGTACGGTGAGCGCCTCCAGCGCATGACGTTCCGGGCCCTCCCCAACGATCCACAGTTGCGCTTCTACGCCGCTTGCGACCAAGTTCGAGAGCAAGCGTATGGCGTGATCCACTCTTTTTTCTGGGCTCAATCGGCCGACGTACACCAGGACAAACGCACCCGCGGCCGCACCGCGCGCATGGCGTATTTCGTCGCGGTTCTGGTTCCGTACCAGTGCGTCGGTATCGACTCCGTTCGGTATGGTACCGACTGGCACTCGGTCATTAGCCAGCGTTCTCAGGTGCTGAACGTTATCGTGCGTGAGAGCGATCATGCCATCCAGCCGGCGCAGCAGCAGGCGGTAATAGTATCGACGTAACGGATCCCGCAACCAGTGACGCAGATCGCCGATATTCCTGTAAACAAACAGGGAGGACGTACATCCGAGAGTCCGGCATGCGACGCCATATTTTACCGTACGTGCACCGTTCAACTGGACGATGTCGGGAGCGAAGCGCTTGATCTCAGTGCGTAGCCTCCCAAGCAGTCCCGGATGGACTCCCGGGAATCGCTCTAGCCATGAGCGCCTGTTACCGTTTAGGAGGATGTCTTCGGACTCGAGCGGGAGGCTTGCCTCATCGGCGCACGAGTAGAGATACAGCATTCGTACGGCATGCCCACGGCCGTGCAAGGCAGATCGAAGCTGTGCAGCGAATACTTCTGCTCCTCCCAACGCCGGCTGTTGAACGAGCTGAATCACGCGCATCTGCACCTTGCGGAGAAGGCATGGAGCGCGTCATCTGCTTGGGCGGCTGGGATCCACCACCGGTGTTCCGCACGCACGCAACCGGCCGAGTTGTCGAAGCGGACGGCCATCATGTCATGATATCTCTGATAGGATTGTGGCACCGGCAAGTGGGAGGCGATGTCAATCGCAGGCGACCTGATACAAGTCACTCCAACGACTGATAGCCCAGTCTGCGCGTAACAGGTGCCAGCCTAGGAATGAGGGCAGCTCGAGAAACGTTGGCGCGGACACGAACTCAGATATGGGCAGAGGCGACAACGCTGACGAATATTCTTTACCTCCAGCCCTCGTGAGATGCGCTCGCCGATACCAGCGCGTCAGGCGCGTTCGCGAGCCCAGACCGCGGTGGTGAGATCGCCGGGTTAGCACACGTCGCCAGTAGGTCCGGGAGAGTACGTCGAAGCGCGTCCAGTTGCGCCCGGGCTCGGTCTACAGCGCTCACCACAGCATGTCTTGCCGACGCATCATGTTCGACAGCGGTACGCACTCGCCGGGCCAGTGCGCCTGCATCGAGATCTGGGTAGGACACCAGGTATTGGCCTAGTCCGAGAGATGCCATCACGCCTTCGACCTTGCGCCCATACTTCCGAAACGCGAATGCTGGCGTGCCAC
>CAYXRS010000273.1:0-2208 GCA_964467195.1 uncultured Gemmatimonadaceae bacterium | reverse complement strand
TGAGGATCAACGGATCCTCACCGCCGAGTCCGTATCGCGCCTCGTTTCCGGCGAACTTCGTGGAGACGGGGCGGTGGCGCTTTTCGGAGTGGCGCCGCTTGCACGGGCCGGCGAGCGCGACTTGAGCCTGCTGGCAGCAGCTCGCTTCCTGCCGCAGTTCGCACGCACGAAGGCGGCGGCTGTGCTGGTAGCCCCAGAGCTTGCCGAGGCGGAAGGCGGTCCCCCATGTCGAATAGTGGTGGAGCGCCCCTACGACGCCATGACGCGCGTCCTTCCGGCGCTGTACCCACCTCCCGTGCCTCCTGGCGGCGTTCACCCAACCGCGATCGTTCATCCGCAGGCGTACCTGGCGTCCGACGTCACCATTGGGCCTTTCTGTTTGGTCGGTGCGGATGCGCGGTTGGAGAAGCGTGTGTGGTTGGGAGCGCACTGCGTGATTGGCGATGGGGTGGAGGTAGGGGAGGATTCCCGGCTCCACGATGGTGTGACGCTCCACGCGGGAACGCGTCTGGGCCGCCGTGTGCAGCTTCACCCGGGAGTCCGAATCGGCAGCGATGGCTTTGGTTACGTTTTTGGTGCCGAAGGGCATCGCAAGGTGCCCCACGTTGGTCGCTGTCTGGTCGATGACGACGTGGAGATCGGCGCCAACTCCACAGTGGATCGTGGCAGCATTGACGATACCTCGATTGGCGCGGGAACCAAGATCGACAACCTCGTGCACGTCGCTCACAACGTTCGAATTGGGCGACTCTGCGTCATCATGGCCCAGGCTGGGATCGCCGGCTCGAGCGTCGTGGAGGACGGGTGCGTGATAGCCGGCCAGGTGGGTATCGGCGGTCACGTGACGATCGGTGCCGGGGCGCGCCTCGGTGGACAGGCCGGAGTCTTCGGCGACGTTCCGGCCGGCGAATCGTGGTCGGGTTACCCGGCGCGCCCTCACCGCGAATCTTTGCGGGCGCAGGCCGCGCTACATCGTCTGGCAGGGTTCATCAAGGAGCTCGAACGGCTGCTCCAGCGAGAAGGCAAATGAGCGATGCGGGTCCGCCTCGTCGGCACTCGATAGCGGAGGCGGTCACTCTCGAAGGTGTGGGTTTGCATCTCGGCCAGCGCTGCCGTATCACCTTCCACCCGGCAGCAGGAGGGAGCGGCGTGCGCTTCCGCCGAACCGATCTCCCGGGCGCTCCTGAAACCTCGGTCCACGTGGATCACGCCGTACCGGTGGACAGGCGCACTCAACTGGGCGAGGGCGAGGCGGCGCTGCACACCGTGGAGCACGTCCTTGCCGCAGTGGTGGCCCACGAGATCGACGATCTCCTGATCGAGATGGACGCGCCCGAGCCACCGATCCTGGACGGCAGCGCGCTGCCATTCTTCGACGCGCTGGAGCGGGCCGGCATTGCCGACCGTGACGGAGATGTGCAGTTTCTTGACGTCCGGGCGGCTCTCCATTTGGTGGATGGCCGCTCGGCGTACGAAGCCGCGCCGGCAAAGACGCTGTCGCTCTCTGTGGCGATCGAATTTCCGCACCCCCTCATTGGCCGGCAGGAGGGCGAGTACGTGATCACGCCCGTGGCGTTCAGGCGCGAGCTCGCGCCGGCGCGGACGTTCGGTTTCGTGCACGAGGTGGAGGCGCTTCGCGCAAGCGGACTGATTCGCGGCGCATCCACGGAAAATGCCGTGGTACTGGATGCGGCGGGCGTGGTCGGCACCACACTGCGGTTCGCAGACGAGTTCGTTCGCCACAAGGCGCTCGACTGCGTGGGTGATCTGGCACTCGCGGGGGCGCGTGTGCGCGCGCACGTGTTGGCGGTGCGGCCCAGTCACCGGGGCACAGTTCTGCTCGTAAGAGAGATGGTCAAACTCGCCGCGAAGGAGACGCGGATGCAAGGAATAGAGGAGATCATGAAGGTGCTGCCGCACCGCTATCCGTTTCTGCTGGTGGATCGGATCCTCGAGATCGAGGAGGGGAAGCGGATCGTGGGGGTGAAGAACGTCACCATCAACGAGCCGTTCTTTCAGGGGCACTTCCCGGGACACCCGATCATGCCAGGTGTGCTGATCATCGAGGCAATGGCCCAGGTAGGAGGAATGCTGCTGATGGGATCGGTCGAGGATCCGGACAGCAAGGTGGTGTATTTCATGTCGCTGGACAACGTGAAGTTCCGGCGGCCGGTGCGCCCGGGAGACCAGATCCGTTTCGAGCTCGAG
>CAYXRS010000272.1:0-2241 GCA_964467195.1 uncultured Gemmatimonadaceae bacterium | reverse complement strand
AATGTACCATGCCATATGGCTTTGCACAAGACGGGCCGCTTCATAACGAGGCGTTCACCTGACAGCGCGCTTCGCGCGCCGCAGGTGAACGCCAGAGCGTTATGAAGCGCGGGTCGGCCGGAGGTTGGCCGGCGGGACATCAACAGGAGGAGTTCTGCATGCGGATCGGCACAATCTCCTTGTTCGTGGCGCTGCTGCTACTGGCCTGTTCTGGAGCACCTGGCCCGCCTGGAGATAGTAGCACGCCAGCCCAACCGCCGCCCGTGCGGGTAACGTTTGTGCCGGAATCCGATAGCTTCGCGGCGGCCGCACAGGAGTATGAGCAGATCTGGGGTGCAGAGGGTCCCCAGATTATCGCAGCCATGGAATCAGTGTCTGGGCTTCAGTTTACCAATCCGATATACGCCGACACGGCGATTACCGTGATCATGCTTGAGCAGGCGGCCAGTTCAGGGTATCGCGAGCATCCCATGCATATGCGCGCGAGTTACCCGCCCTCAACGAAGCGGGCAACTCTGGTACACGAGCTGGGGCACAGGCTTCAGTCGAACCTGTTTCGGTACGGCGAAGACAACCACGATGCACTCTTCCTGTGGCTCTATGACGTTTGGGTTGAGCTCTACGGACGGCCATTCGCAGATGGGGAGGTCGACGCCGAGAGGCGGCGGGGGGGTCGGTACCCTGCCGCTTGGGACGCGGCGATGGCGCTGGCAGCGGAGGAGCGTGCGATGCGCTGGCGGGCTATCGTGACGAACGACTGGCTCAATGGTGTGGCGGCAATGTCCAAGGTATCCCGGACTCCGCCCTTCCTTGGTGCGACACTGAGGGAGATTGAGCGAGATGTTGGTGGGTAGTCCACGGTGGTGAAAAGTCGGGATGGCGATACTCAACAGCACGGCACGGGGCCTCAACAGGTTGGGTGTCCGGGTGCGGCCACCCTTTGCGTCATCGGGCCCTTCGGGGACGCTCGTCGCGGCACTTCTCGACGAGCTTGGGTTGCGTTTCACGTTGCGGAAGGTCAGAGTTCATAGCGCCAACGCAGCGCTTCATAACGAGCGCATGCACCTGACACGGCGCTTCGCGCCGCGCAGGTGATGCGCAAGGCGTTAGGACGCGATAGCCCCGACGCGCTCGATTTCCGCCAAACGCTGCTATCTTCGTATCGACTGGCCACAACCACGCTCGGTGAGGTCCGGATGAACGCAGTACAAGCCATGAAAGCGGATCTCCTCGACCGCGCGGTCAACACGCTTACCCGCGCATTCGACGCTGATCCGATGTTCCGTTGGATTTTCCCCGATCCACAAGAGCGTGCTCGCTCTCTCCGTTTGTTGAACCGAGTGCCCCTCCGTTTCGGGCTGCGCTACGGGCGTGTAACTCATTGCCACGACGGCATGGCAGTGGCTATATGGGTCCCGCCCGGCCGCTCGGTGTCTCTGGTTGGCATGGCCCGTTCGGGAATGCTGAGCGTCCCGCTTCGCATTGGGCTACGCCCGTTCGGCCGGTTTGCCGGCGCCAACGAGGTCATGGGTAAGCTCCATGCGAAGCACGTGCCTGATCCCCACTGGTATCTGCTCATTGTGGGCGTCGATCCCGAGTTGCAGGGTCGTGGCGTCGGCTCCGCGCTCGTGCAGGAGGGACTGTCGGAGGCGGACGCGTCGAACTCCAGCTGCTATCTCGAAACCAGTGAGGAGCGTAACATCCCGTTCTATGAGCGGTACGGTTTCACTGTGCTTGCGCAGGCCTCACTAGGCGCCGGTGGCCCTCCCGGTTGGGCGATGCGCCGGGATCCCGCTCAAGTGACATGAATTTACCTGCCACGCCAGCGTTCGGGCCTGCTTTATTGACCCGCGGCGTCGTTGGCCAATCATCGGACGAAGCTTGTGAGCCGCGGGACTCTGCGGCGACAGCCTACACGCAAAGCTGGAGCCGCGACCACACTTGCTCTTCGTCGTGGGGCTCGTGCGCTGTCGTTCCCCGTTACGGTGAGCGGCGCCGACACCTGACTACCGGCAAGGCCAGCCGACGCAAACGATTCGCGTCTCGGGATCAACTGGGTGAGTCCTTGTTTCCTGAGCGCAGACAGTGCGTATCGCTCACCTGAGGTGAGCTGGCGGTACGTCCTCATGAGCCTCTCCTCTTTCTTGGTCGAAAGGGAAGCTCGGGCATACCCCCAGCTCGCCTCAACCCCCGCGGCACCTCTGCGGGCGTCGGTCGTTGCACTTACTATATGAATCCGCG
>CAYXRS010000271.1:0-2293 GCA_964467195.1 uncultured Gemmatimonadaceae bacterium | reverse complement strand
CCGATCCAGCCGGCGGACGCGCGGCGGGCATAGTCAGCAGGGCCGCGACGGCGTGGAAGGAGAATGGGGGCCGGGCCGGTTCGTGCTGATCGCGGTCCCAGCCGAGGAGGCGCTGAGGGAGTGGTGTTTCTCGCCGGATTACCAGGAGATCGTCGGTTACCGGCTGGCGGCGTGCCGGGCGGTGGCGGTGAGGGAAGAGGACGCAGTGTAGCGGGGTGAGAATGCGAGCAGCTCGATTAACGAACTCGTCCAATCCGGGTTATACGCAAGTTGGCTCGCAACCGACATGGAGGGAGTCGTGGGGTCAATTGAGCTACAGCAGATGCTGGAGCATCTCGAATGGGCCGACGCCACGGTGCTGACGAGTGTTCTTGCCAAGCCGAACTGTGCGGCCGACCCCCGAATGCGCGAGCTGCTGGTGCACATCCATGCGGTTGAGTGGGCATACCTTCAGCTCTGGCGCAATGAGCCGCCCAATGTTCCAGCTGCTGAGGACTTCGCGGACCTCGGAGCGGTAGTTCAGTGGGCGCGGCGCTACCATCAGCAGCGTGCGGAGTTCACGGTCACGCTCACCGAGGCCGACCTGGAGCGCCACATCCAGTTCCCTTGGGCGGAGCGCCTGACGGAGCGCTTCGGCCTGGTGCACCCGACTACGGTCCGCCAGTCCATCCTGCAGATTGCGCTGCATTCCGCGTATCACCGCGGACAAGTAAATGCACGGTTGCGCGAGCTGGGCGGCGATCCTTCGCTCGTCGATTTCGTGGCGTGGGTGTGGGCAGGCGCGCCTGCACCGCAGTGGCCTCAGTTGGATGTCTAGGTGCTAATCCTGCGGTCTCGCACGTGAAAGAGCTCGCCAACCAGCGCATAATATGGGGTTGCTAGCTGCGGCGCTGCGCGCCTTGCCTTTCGGGACATTCAGCCTCAGGCGGACCGCCGCTCCGCTCCGGCCCTTCCTCGGCTGAACGCCAGCAACCCCGACGTTTACGCCATTAGTTCGAGAAGGGGCAAGCCATGAAGAGGTGGATCGCCGCAGCCGGGTTGACTGTGATTGCGGCGTGCGACCAGTCCCTACCCTCACCAGACCTCGGCGACACCCTGCAATACGCCGTGGTTGAAGGTCCAGTCAAAACGATCGAGGACCTGAACCACGTTACGAGCGGGATCATTACCGCTGACACAACAGTTGTGCTAGTGGACGCCAGCGAGTCGCACCTGCGGACCTGGCACGCCACAAGGGGTGAACGGACAATCGGAAGGCGAGGGCCCGGACCCAGCGAATTCCAGCGACCAACGACGGTGGCCGCAGTTGACGGAATAGCGGTTTTCGACTGGGATGGGCGTCGCTTTACCTACTACCGTCCCAATTTCGAGCTAATCAAGACCGTCGCATTCAGCAATTACAAGTTGATTGGAGGATTCGCCGGGCCGTTCCGGGATTCGAGCGTGGTTATCACTATTCCGGAGTTCGACGAAACGATGTTTGTTCGGTTGGCAGGTGGCAAGTGCCTAAGGACAGAGCACATTGATGGAGCGCTCGTAAGATCATACCGGCAGCAGATGACGCTCGTAACACAGGATGTTCACGGCTGGAATGCCGATACCATTATGGTACTCGCCGGACCGGAGTATATCAGAGTCGATGGTTCGAACCGCGCCTATACCGGCCCAGTCCCGTTTGGCAGGCAGACCGTCTGGGCAGCCAGTGATAGCACTATCGTCGTTGGAACGAACGACGTTTATGAACTCGAGATGATTTCGCGCACCACGAAATCTCAGGTGGGTGTGATTAAGCGTGGTTCCGCGCGCCGACCGCTGACCCGGAACGCCGTGAAGGAGTTAGCGGAAGAAAGGCAAAGGCGTTCGAGCGCGCTGCGCAATCTTCACCCAAATCCGGCAATTGCGGCGCGACGGCTACGGAACATCCGCACATATACGAAGGCGGCGACAGACTGGGCACCGGACTCGATGCCGTACTTCCAAGCCGTGCAATTCGATTCGGCAGGTAATGTCTGGGTGACCCGAGCTGCTGCTCCCGCTGATCAAGCGACCGTCGTTGACGTCTTCGACCGAGCGGGCGCTTTCCTGGGTGAAGTGCAGGTTCCAGGTAAGGCGGTGGTTCTTTCAGTGGCTCGAGGGTTCCTGCTAGTTGTTGAGACGGATGAGTGGGATGAACAGAGAGTACGGCTTTACCGGCTGGGGTATCGCTGAGCCGGCACTCGCGCTTACGGCGTTACGCTGACGCTCGCGCCTCCGCTCGCCGCCATGTCGGGGAACGGCAACCTGATATGGCATG
>CAYXRS010000270.1:0-2306 GCA_964467195.1 uncultured Gemmatimonadaceae bacterium | reverse complement strand
CCCGTCCTGCCCCGAGACCGCGCCCGGCGCTCGCGCCCGCTCGCCCGGGGCTGGTGCTCGTCGTGCGCCCGGTCGTGGTGGTCGTCCGGGTCGATGCGGCTTTGCGCAAATTGCGGTACAGCTTGGGATTGGCCTGTTTCAGGTAAGACACGACCTCGAAGTCCTCACCCTTGGCCTTCGACAGCTCGATCCCTTCAATGTGGACCAGGCGCAACAGCTCACGCACCGGTTTGGGCATCGTGCGGCCACTCTCGTAGCGGGAGCCGCCACTTTGCGTGACCCCGATGCGTGACCAGAATTCCTGCTGGTTCATGCGCAGCTTACGCCGGATCTCGCGGGGATTGCTGATGCGCTCGAACGGTTTCATTGATCCTCTCGCTGGCTGGCCTTACGCGTGGGAATACCCCATTGACATGGCGCCACCCGATAGGTTCACCGCATTTTTCGCGATGCGGGCGAATCGCGTCGCGCATCATGCGACTGGCATATCCAGGCGTGCTGATGCGTGGCAATTTTCGCGCCGGCTCTGCGCACCTCGTTCGGCACAGCCAAATCAACTAAAATTTCGCGTTTGCGCCACAAGTCCCCGGTCTGTTTTACACCCATGGCCCTGATCGTTCAGAAGTACGGCGGCACCTCCGTAGGGAGCGCGGAGCGCATCAAGCACGTTGCGCGCAGGGTCGCGAAGTGGAAGGCGCGGGGCCATCGGCTCGTCGTCGTGGTGTCGGCGATGGCTGGAGAGACCAACCGGCTCATCGCACTCGCCAAGGACGTGCAGGCCGAGCCGGATCCGCGCGAGCTGGACGTCATGCTCTCGACCGGCGAGCAGGTTACGATCGCGCTTCTGGCGATGGCGCTCAACGATCAGGGGCTGCGGGCGCGCAGCTACACCGGCGCCCAGGTGAAGATTCTGACCGACAGCGCGCACACCCGGGCGCGGATCGTCTCGATCGACGAGGCGCGCGTATGCGCCGACCTGGACGAGGACCTCGTGGTGGTCGTGGCCGGCTTCCAGGGAATCGATGAGGGGGGGAACATCACGACCCTGGGCCGCGGCGGGTCCGATACCACCGCGGTGGCGGTGGCAGCGGCGTTGAAGGCCGACGAGTGTCAAATTTACACGGACGTGGACGGGGTCTACACCACGGACCCCCGCATCGTGCCTGAAGCGCGCAGGCTGAAGACGATCACCTTTGAAGAAATGCTGGAGCTCTCCAGCCTCGGCTCCAAGGTGCTTCAGATCCGCTCGGTCGAGTTCGCCGGGAAATACCGGGTCCGTCTGCGGGTGCTGTCGAGCTTCGAGGAAGAAGGCGAGGGCACCCTTATCACTTTCGAGGAAGACGAGCACATGGAAGAGCCGGTCATCTCGGGCATCGCGGCCAATCGGGACGAGGCCAAGATCACGATCGTCGGCGTGCCCGATCGCCCCGGCATCGCCTACCAGATCCTCGGGCCGATCGGCGACGCCAACATCGACGTGGACATGATCGTGCAGAACGTGGGGCACGACGGGCTCACCGACTTCTCCTTCACCGTGAACCGGAACGACTATCAGAAGGCGTTGCAGATCCTGAAGCCGGTGAAGGAGCACATCAAGGCCCGCGACATCCTCGGCGGCGACAAGATAGCGAAGGTCTCGATCGTGGGGGTGGGCATGCGCAGCCACGCGGGCATCGCCAGCACCGCATTCCGCGCGCTCGCGGAGGAAGGCATCAACATACAGATGATCTCGACTTCCGAGATCAAGATATCCGTGCTGATCGACGAGAAATACACCGAACTCGCGGTGCGAGTTCTCCACAAGATATTCGGGCTGGAGCAGGGCGCCTGAAGGGGCGGGGGACGGAGGCCTGTGGTATCCTACGCGACCGCCCGCAGCCGCTCGCGTTTGACGTCAGCTGCGGAGCAGCGTTCGACTGCCTGAGAAGGCGCTCGCAGCAGCGAAGCATCAAGATCCAGGTAGTACCGGAAGGCCGAGATGGCCGAGTGGTCCACGGCGAAGCCGTCGTAAATTTTCCGCGCCCCTCGGGGCGCGCCGCACCACGGTATATTGAGCGAGCGGTCGCAGTAGCAGAAGCATCAAGATCCAGGTAGTACCCGAAAGGATAGATGGCCGAGTTGTCCACGGCGAAGCCGTCGTAAATTTTCCGCGCCCCTCGGGGCGCGCCGCACCACGGTATATTGAGCGAGCGGTCGCAGTAGCAGAAGCATCAAGATCCAGGTAGTACCCGAAAGGATAGATGGCCGAGTTGTCCACGGCGAAGCCGTCGTAAATTTTCCGCGCCCCTCGGGGCGCGCCGCACCAC
>CAYXRS010000269.1:0-2373 GCA_964467195.1 uncultured Gemmatimonadaceae bacterium | reverse complement strand
GCAAACGCCATATGGTCGACGTAGCCGTCCAGGGACTGGTTCATTCCGAACACGACCTTGGCCATGCCCCTTCCTTTCCCTACGCGGCACATCCGCGCGGTTCTGGTTGCGTTATGCAATCGGTTGTAAGCCATCGCTGGAGCCTGAGCTAAGCCGCTGGTCTGAGCGTAACGACACACAGCGACGTGAACGGACGGCGGCTTCTGAGACCGGGCGATAGACGCTAGACTGCTGACATGGGCCGCCAAGCCGTCATCGCCTGACGCGGTCGGAGCATTCTTTCCGCAAACCTGCTCGGCAATGAACGCATACCAACGCAGTCGTGACAGGAGGTTCGCTCCTGGGGACATAGCGAAGACCCCCAACCTTGTATTCCCCCATCCACATCCCGCTCGTCAGGCGTACGAAGGCTGACTCCACGCCGCGGCCGCCTCTTTGACGGAGCTGAGCTATTCCTGCTGCGGTGTCCTATCTCTATCAGCCTGCCGGGCGCGTATAGCGTCAAGGAATGCTGCGACTTCATGACTCGAGGTCAAAACCACCACTTCTGTTGACGGCGGCAACTCCATTAGCTTCTGCAGAATTCCAGGCCTCCGATCACGCCGGTACCTCAAGATCCACAGCAGGAACTTCCAACTGAGCCGCTCATTGCAGCCCGGTGCCATGCCCGGCCGGACCCGACCCCGATGGGTCGCCCACCTCCGCACGACTCTCGGCAACGTCACCCATGGCGGCATGTCGAGCAACACGACCATGTCAGCCGCGGCCATCCGAATATCAAAAGTGCCGCCGTAATTGCCTTCCATGATCCACTCATCGTGTGACACCAACCTCCGCACGGTGGCGTGCCAACGTTCCGGCGTCGGCTCGATCCATCCAGGCTGCCAATAGACCTCATCCAGGTGCACGACCGGTAGGCCCGTGATCTCCCCCATTTCGCAGGCGACGGTCGACTTGCCGGCCCCACCTACTCCGATGACCAGCACCTTGCGCATACACTCAGGCTCATCTGTTCCTGCCCACCACGCACTCCTTCGGTCCGCCCTCTAGATTATATGTCAGGCAGATCTGACCCGCTTGTCGGCTTCCGGGCAAGGTAGTAGTGGTTCTCTCCCTCGTCCTCAGCTTCGCCAATCTCCTCGAGGTGCTCTGCCTCGAGTAACCGCCGGTACTCTTCCGAACCGAGCGACACGGACTCTCTGCCCGTCAGGATGTCTTGCCACGTACACTTCTGCTTCGGGGCAGTGAAAAGCAACCTGCCACCCGGCTTCAAAACGGCCGACGTCCTGCGGATCAGGTCGACCTGATCGGCTGACCGGAGGAGGAACAGCAAACCCCAGGCGACGACCCCATCGAATGTCTGGCCGAAGAAGGGCGAGTTCTCGACGACGCTCGACCGCAGGCGATGCGCGAGCGGCGCTGAGGATCGAGTGTCCCGCAGGGCAAGCGGCGCCGCAGGCGCCGCGCAGCGGAAACAAATCTGTTATGCGGAGTGTGCGCCCCGCTGTTCAACCACCACGTAAGGACTCAGCCGCTCTGGCGATTGCGCGCTGCAGCAATTTGGCCGGCTACGACCTCCCGAGTAGCAAACCATTCCGCATCAGCACGTTGCTTCTCCGCAAGTCGATGAGCGAAGTCCGCCTCACTGATATGACCCGCAGCGTGCCGGCGCCGAACAGATTCCCACCACTCATTGCGGTGAAACTCAACTCGGTGCGCTACCGAGGGCGATAACGCCGCGAGGGCAACCAATAACTCATCTGGCAGGATGATGCCAAATGCGGCAGTCGACTCAGCGCGGCCGCTAATCAACTCTTGCCAACGCTTGGCAGCGTCCATGAACTCCTCCTGCCATTGCTGGCGGGCCTCCAGTTCATCGGCGCCAAGCAGAACTGACGCGGAGACCAGTTCGTCCAGTGTGAAAGGAGCTGCGTCGTCGTGAAGATACGCGTTGTCGTTCAATGTGTTCGTCTGTTAATGATCAGCTCACAATGCCGCATAACGAAATACGAGTTGCGACGAGTCGGAGCGAGGAAGCCGGTGAGCGTCAGCGATCCGGCGCCTGAGCGAAGGCATGTCCCGAAGGCAAGGCTGCGCAGCAGCCGCAGCGGCACAAGTCAGTTATCCGCCGCGCCAACCCGTGCCAGCCCAGCAGCTACTCTGTACGCTCTGAACCTCGGCCCCGTGCACCGTCCTGTACTCACTTGACGGACTGTCCGAGTGCAGCTGCGCCCGCCAGATCAAGCAACACGCGCGCAATCGCCGCCGCGGCAAACACTGTGACTACCTCAAATCCACATGCCCGAACCCAAAACGCGACACCGCGCCCCGAGCGGAGCAATAACACGTCCGCGAGAGCGAGAGCTGGCAGAA
>CAYXRS010000268.1:0-2381 GCA_964467195.1 uncultured Gemmatimonadaceae bacterium | reverse complement strand
CCCGCACGCGCGCGCTGGCCCAGCGCCGCGCGTCGACCTCGAAGGGGTTGTCGCGATAGCCGTGGCGCAGCCACTCCCAGACATAACGGAACGGGAAGGCAACGCTCGCCTGAAACTGGTGCACGTGCCGCAGTTCGTGCAAGAGCAATTCCGGCTGCAGCGGTACGCCACGCGCGAGAAATACCGTACGGCGGAGCGTCAACGCGGCCACGCTGCTGAGCCCAAGGGGCCATCCGCCCACCCGAGGAAGCAGCCCGCCAACGCGATAGCTCGCCCCGGACAGTTCTGGAAAAAGATGCAACAGGTCGTCCGGAAGGGTGATCGGCTGCCCGATCAGGGCGGTAATGAAGGTTCTGGCAAGTCCCATCGGTCTCCCTGAACATCGAGACGCAACCGGCTTCCATCGGTGCGCACGATCACACTACCCTGCGCGTCGGTGCGCAACACCTCGGCGCCCCTGGCGGCCAGCGCTTGCACTACCTCCGGACTCGGGTGACCGTACCGGTTTCCGGCACCAACCGAGATCAGCGCAATACGCGGCGACACGGCGGCGAGAAATTCGGATGTCGAGCTGGTGCGGCTGCCGTGGTGCCCAACCTTGAGCACGTCCGCACGCAGATCGTCACGCGCGTGCTGAAGAAGCCAGCGTTCCTGCGCCCGCTCGGCATCCCCGGTGAGCAGAAAGCGCACCGCCCCATACTCCACCAGCGCTATCACGCTGCCATCGTTCGGATCGCGAAGTCTGGCGAGCCATGCGGAGTCCGGGGCAAGCCATCGCAGGCGCACCCCATCCACGAGCAACGTATCGCCCGGACGAGCACGTCGCCATCGCGTCCCCCGTTTCTCGGCCTCACGAAGTGACTCCAGATAGCTTGCGCTCCCGCCAACGTAGGCGCCATCCACGTAGTCGCGTGGGCGCAGGGCGCGAACCACACTCGTCGTTCCACCCACATGGTCGTCGTGCGGATGAGAGAGCACAAACGCCACCACTTCCCCTCCCCGGCGTCGGACGTACGGGATCACCGCCCCACGCCCCGCGTCACCGCCGCGCCAGCTTCGTCCCGCGTCGAACAGCACCCATCGTCCTTTCGGCGTTCGCAGCGCCAGCGCGTCCCCCTGACCAACGTCGATCATGTGCATCTCCAGCTCGCCTGGCCGCGCTGGCAGCAGTGGCAGCCATGCACCCATGGTGAGGGCGGAAAGTCCGACCAGCAGCGGCCGCCCTGGCGCACGGCTCGCGCACGCCACCACGAGCGCGCCCGCGGATACCGTAGCCAGCAGCGCCCCAATCATCGTAGGCGCGATGCTGAGAGCCGCAAAGGGGAATGAAGCGCCCGCCGCTGCCAGCGCCTGAAGTGCCACGAGCAGCGGGTGCGCGGCGTCGGCCACGAAGGAGGCGAGGGTTGGTGCCCAGGCGAGCAGCAGTGCGAGAAAGAGCGCTGGCTGCAGTATCGCCACCAGAGGTGTGGCGACCAGATTTGTGAGCGGCGCCAGCACACTTACTGCGCCAAAGTGCCACGCGATAACCGGAGCGGTCACGAGGTTGGCCATGACCGTGGCCGCGATCGAGGCGGCGATGGAGGCCTGCCACCCCCGCCACCGGGGTCGGATCCAGCGCCGCGTCACGATCCCCGCCGCGAGGATTGCCGCCATCCCGGCCACGGTCAGCTGGTAACCGGGCTCCAGTATCACCGAGGGCCGCGCCAGCGGCGCAGCGGCACCCAGGGCCAGCGCGGACCACGGAGACGTTGGGCGCTGCATCAGGCGGCTAGCCGTCAGCACGGCCAGCATCACACCAGCTCTCACAGCTGGAGCCGGTGCGCCGATCATCAACACGTAAAGCGCGGTGAGGCCCGCGGAAGAGAGCAGCGCCGCGCTTCGCCCGACGCGCATCGCTCCCACGGCAAGTTGCATCGCCATTGCTATGATCCCGACGTGCAGCCCCGAAATGCTAAGAAGGTGTGCGATCCCCGCGGTGGCAAATCGCTCGCGCATCGCCGGATCCAGCGCTCGGCGATCAGCCAGGAGGAGTGCCCGCGCCATCGGCGCGTCCTGTCCGAACGCCGAATCTATCCTCCGTGCAGCCGATCCTCGGAGCCAAGTAAGCCTTGCGCTTCCCTCGCTGCGTTCCAGCACTGCCGCCCCTATCCGCACGCCTTTTCGCGAGGGAAGAGCCAAACCTCGCACGATGACTCGAGCGCCAGGCTCGGCGGTCCCCGATCGAACCGACAGCGCCGCCGAGACGGTGCAGCCGGCGGCACTGGCGCGTCCGCGGATGAAGGCTCCCGGGGCCGCGGGATCCTCCACCGTAACCAGCCATTCCGCGGCGGCGAGGACGCGTGCCCGACAACGTCGCTCCTCCACCTCCGTGACCTGCGCGG
>CAYXRS010000267.1:0-2383 GCA_964467195.1 uncultured Gemmatimonadaceae bacterium | reverse complement strand
ACCCAGATTCCATTTTCCTGAACGACTTCACGATGACATCGCGGCGTCCCCGTCTCGATCCCTCCGTCTTCCACCTGCCGGTGGAACGCATGCGCGAGGGCTACTACTCGGACAAGTATTTTGTGCGAGCAAGAGAGATCCTGCTGGCGGACGGGCACGCGCCGCGAGTGCTCATGCAGGTGTTCGGCAAGACGCATGCATACCTTGGCGGGATGGATGAGGCCATCGCCATCCTGAAGCTCTGTGCCGACGACTGGGAATCGCTCGAGGTGCACGCGCTCTACGATGGCGACGAGATCCTTCCATGGGAGACGGTTCTGACTATTGACGGACCTTACGAATCGTTCGCCCACCTCGAGACACTGTACCTGGGCGTTCTATCGCGGCGTACGCGCGTGGGAACGAACACGCGCCGCGTGGTGGAGGCCGCGCATCCGAAAACGGTGATGTTCTTTCCGGCGCGTCATGACCACTGGCTGGTGCAGACCGGCGACGGCTATGCGGCCCACATTGCCGGCGCCATCGGCGTCTCCACCGACGCGCAAGCGAGCTGGTGGGGCTCGGAGGGAATTGGCACGGTGCCGCACGCACTGATAGCGGCATTCGGCGGCGACACGGTCAGAGCGACGGAGAAGTTCGCGCAGTACATCGATCCGCGCGTCCAGATCATCACATTGGTGGATTACGACAACGATTGCGTGCGGACGAGTCTGGAGGTGGCACGGGCGATCAATGACCGGCTTTGGGGGGTGCGGCTCGACACCTCCGAGAACATGGTGGATGCATCCATTCTGCCGCAGATGGGCGACTTCAGGCCGACGGGGGTGAATCCACGTCTGGTGCACAACGTGCGTGACGCGCTCGACGCGGAGGGCTTCCGGCACGTGCGAATCGTGGTTTCGGGCGGCTTCACGATCGAGAAGATTCGCGCGTTCGAAGCAATGGGAGTGCCAGTGGACTCCTATGGGGTCGGCTCCTCGCTCTTCGGCGGCCGCTACGACTTCACAGCCGACATAGTGATGGTGGAGGGCAGGCCGCAGTCCAAAGTGGGACGGCGATTCCGATCCAATCAGCGGCTGGAGCTCGTGCGCTGAAGAGCTGAAGCACAATGCCCGAAGGCGTTGCACAAGCGCAGCGTCAGAGCCCGTTTCGCCTTGATTTCGCTCCGCGCACGCCATAGCTTCCGCCGCGAATTCAAGGGCTGGAGTGCACCTCTTCCCGCGCGCTCCGCACATCGAACGCATCAAAGGATTAGGGATGAATGGTCCTCACTGCCTGCGCCGCGCGGCGCCGTACGTCGTCATGGCCGTGCTCGCGCTGGTACTCGCCGCCTGTTCGACCGATGTGCCCAACACCACCTTCAACGCGAACTCCGAGTTCGGCCGCGCGATCGATGCGCTGACATACCGTCTGCTGTTCTTCGGCGGGATCGTATTCGTCCTCGTCGAGGCGCTTCTCCTCTATACCGTCTGGAAGTTCCGCCACCGTGAGGGAAACCCGGCGCCGCGGCAGGTGCACGGCAACACGACGCTCGAGATCACCTGGACGCTCATTCCAGCCGTCGTCCTCGCGTTCATCGCCGTACCAACGGTTCGGACGATCTTTCAGACGCAGCAGCGAGCGATCCCCGATGCGCTCCAGGTGGAAGTGATCGGGCATCAGTGGTGGTGGGAATTCCGCTATCCGCAGTACGGCGTCGTCACGGCCAACGAGGTTTACATCCCCGTCGGTCGTACGGTCAACTTCGCGTTACGGACGAACGACGTCCTGCATTCGTTCTGGGTGCCGCGCATGGGTGGCAAGCGCGATCTCATATCGAACCACACGAACTTCCTCTGGTTCACGCCGGACAGCACGGGCGCGTTCAACGGCTTCTGTGCCGAGTTCTGCGGAGAATCGCATGCGAATATGCGCTTTCGTGCATTCGCCGTGACGGAGGAGGAGTTCGAGCAGTGGATAGCCCACCAACAGAGCGGGCCGGCGTTCCTCGATGGTGCTGCGGCGGCGCAGTTGCCGACGCCTGAAGCCGTGGAGGACGTTGCCCCCGCGGGTGCGGCGCCCGGTACAGCCGAGGAGTTCGTGGTACCTCCCATTGCCAGACCGGTGACGCCGGGCGAGGGGGGGGTGGGAGGGCGGTTCGTTGCCTATCCGCGCGAGGAACTCGCGCCACACCTCGTGCCCAACACGCCGATACCGCGACGTCTGACGATGACGGCTACCGAGGGTGACGCGGCCCGAGGCGAGCAGATCTATCGCACGAGTGCGTGCATCGGCTGCCACGTGATCGAAGGTGTCTCGTTCGGTCAGGCGGGCCCCAATCTCACGCATTTCGGCAGCCGCACCACTCTGGGCGCTGGTTTGTACCCCAACGATCTACGCCCGC
>CAYXRS010000266.1:0-2437 GCA_964467195.1 uncultured Gemmatimonadaceae bacterium | reverse complement strand
GGCGCCGCTGCCGCGCCGAGCGCCGTCGCCAGAAGCAATGTCAGGAATATCGTGGAGCGATTCACGGTCCCACCTCTATGTTCAACCGCATCAGAAGCGGCTCATCTGCGTGCCCGCTGGCAGAGCACTGGCCAGCTGGTGCAGCGTTGCCTGTCGTGCTTCCAGCGTGCTGATGTAGTACTGGTTGATGACTGGATCAAAAGGCGCTTCGTCGATCGCCTCGCGAACTACGCCCGCCACCGCGTCGAGTGCGGCCAGGCGTGTGCGGATGAGATCGGCGTCGCCGCTCCCCGGATTCATGTTGGCCGCCAGATACGCGGCCGCCACCTGGTACTCGCGCTGCGCTCGCTCCAGCATCTCGCGCGCATCGTTGAGCGATGCGAACGTCACCGTGTCGCCGTCGGCAATCGACCGCGTCAGGCTCGTGTCGCTGGTCGGGACCGGCACAATCCAGCGACCGGCCGCTGCCCCCGTGAGGAAGAGCAGGAGGCCGGCCGCGATGCGTACGGCCATCCAGGACGAGCGCCGCGCGGTGCGCGATGCGGGATGCGAGCGAATGATTCCTTCGTCGCGAAGCCGCGCCGAAAGCGAATCCCAGTCGGTCAGCGTGCTCTGGCTCTCCGGCGCGCCCAGATGCGCCGCCATGCCACCGAGCCTGCGGAAGTTCTCCACCTCGCGCGCGCAACGCGCGCACTCGACCAGGTGGTTCGCCTCCTCCATCTCGGGGATGGCGTCGGCCAGCTCGGCCAGACGCTCAGGAGTTGGATGCTGCATGTGCCCTCACGGTCGCCGGCTTGGGTCCATCCATCAGGTGCGCGAGCAGCCGGCGAAGCTTCGCGCGCGCCTTGAACAGTTGTGACTTCGACGCCCCGGCAGTGATGCCAAGCTCGCGAGCGATGTCCTCGTGCGTGTAGCCTTCCACGTCGTGAAGCAGGAAAACCGTGCGTGCACCGGCGGGCAGTCGCTGCGCCGCTTCCTCGATTGACGCGGCGATCAGCGCACTCTCGCCATCCATCTCCACCGACGCGCTATCGTCCTCGATCTCCACTTCCGCCCTCTGTACGCGCCGCACCTTGCGCAGCGCATTCAATGTCTGGTTCACTGCTATCCGGTGAGCCCAGGTGCCGAAGCGTGCATCGCCGCGGAAGCTTGGCAGCGAACGGAAGATCTGCACCCACACATCCTGCGCGATGTCCGCTGCAAGATCGGCATCCCCACCTCCCACGAGACGCCGCACCACTGCATCGATGTGCGGAGCATGCTGCGTCCATAGCTGGCGCAGCGCTCGCTCGTCGCCGTCGATGGCGCGTCTGATGAGGAGCTCGTCGTTTTGCATGCGTCGGAGAATTGGTAACGGATCAGGCGGTGGATGGTTGCCGAAGGGCCAGGGTTCGCGTTTGGGGGTTCGATTGCCCGGTTGCGGGTTGGCGATCGTGCCGGGCCGGCGCCCGAACGGTCCAGGTCACAATCCGTTACTACCCAGCCTCCATACTGTAGCGTGGGCGCCACACTTTGGTCTGGGGACGCCTACACCCACTCCCCGGCGCTCGGCTCTAACTGCCCAAGTGACGCCGCCAATCGACGCTGGGTCCGCTTTTCAGGAGGCTTCAGTGCCGTTGCGCCAACCTAAGCAAATCGTCTTGACTATCAGGGAAACCGACTGGTATATATAAAGTTGGGGCGCTGCCGCGCAGCGGAACTCCCCAGCCCCTTCGGTGGTATCTCCAGTAAGACAGTCGATCCCGCCCTGCACGGTTCCGGTGGACGTGGTTCTTGCATTACGTCCCTGCTTGGAAACGTACAATCAAGTAGTCCTGTAGTTCTAGCACCTCCCTTCCGGGTTAGTGCCGTAGCTCTTCATTGTCTTCGAGGGTCCAGTGCTGACGCTGCTGTTTACCGCTGCCACCATGTCCGTGGGAGACGGCCTCCCCGCCAAGCATCCCGCGGAAGTCGGCATGTCAGCCGAGCGCCTGGCCAGTATCGACCGGGTGGTCGGCCGCGGCATGACGGCCGGTGGTTATCCTGGCGCCGCCGTTGTCGTGGGGCGCAAGGGTGCGGCGGTATGGGAGAAGGGCTTCGGACGCCTCGACTGGAGCGCCGGAAGCAGGCGCGTTTCGCCCAGCGAGACGATCTACGATCTGGCCTCGCTCACCAAGGTGGTCGGCACCACCACGGCGATAATGATGCTGTACGACGACGGGAAGATCGCACTTGACGCTCCCGTCCGTACCTACATCCCCGAGTTCACAGGTGGCGGCAAGGAGAACATCACCGTCCGGCAGCTGCTAGCGCACCGTTCCGGACTGCCGGCCAGCCGCAATCTCTGGCGGGTGGCTCGCTCGCCAGCCGAGGCGCGCCAGATGGCCATGGAGTCGGCGCTGGTGTGCAAGCCCAACAACTGCACGATCTACTCGGACATCGGCGCCATCATGCTGGG
>CAYXRS010000265.1:0-2504 GCA_964467195.1 uncultured Gemmatimonadaceae bacterium | reverse complement strand
GGCGTGTCAGAAATGCGTTCCAACGAGCGGTTGCACCTGACGCGCCGCTTCGCGCCGCGCAGGTGAACGCCAGTGCGTTCGGCGGCGATGGAAGAGGGGATGACAGTATCGGGACTGGGCAAACAGAGGAGAGAGGCAGGATGACTCACGTTACAAAGGAAAACGGGATTCGGCTGACCTTGATCGGCGGACCAACGGTTTTGATCGAGTACCAGGGGCTCCGTCTTCTCACCGACCCGACGTTCGGACCGGCTGCGGTGGCTTGCGCCCGGGGAGCCCACGGTATTGCGGTAGCCGAGTCGTCGCCGCCGAACGAGGCGTTATACGGCGATGAGTCACCCGGATTCTGGACGAAATGCTAGCAAGTCTGAGCAGATGGCGAGGAGCCGCTCGAATGGAGGCCGATGTCATGCCGCACTTATTCGGGTCGTGGAAGGAGCGATGCCCGGCAGCGGGCGCGCTGGTGATCGTTGTCTTCGTGGCCGCTGCCTGTGCGTCGGAGCTGCCGGCAGAGGTGCGGGGTGCGGAGGCGAGTCGCGTTTGGCAGCGCGCCACAGATGTGCTGGGCCAGCCGACGCCCGATGGTCGTCTGCTCACTTTCGTCGACTGGGCAACAGGTGACTTGGCGGTGCGCGACGTGATCACCGGCCAGGAGCGTCGGCTCACCCACCACGGGTACCCTCAATACGCCCTGGCGTCGACCGTTTCCAGGGACGGACGGCAAGTGGCGTACTTCTGGACGGTTGGCGGCGGAGCGGCCTGGCAGGCGCAACTTCGCGTGATCGGGATCGAGGGCGTCAACGAGCGCGTCGTCGTGGAGAACGCTGGCCGCGAGATAGGTTATTTGACTCCCTACGATTGGACGCCGGACGGACGGCATGTTCTGGTCGTTGTCACGCGAGGTGAAGCGAACGAGATCGCGTTCGTCGATGTGGAATCGGGCACGGTCGCCCCTGTGAAACGACTCGAGGCCGGGATCCCGTGGCGGGCGGCGCTTTCGCCGGACGGCGAATGGATTGCTTATGACCTGCCCTCAACTCCGGAGGCGATCGGGCGCGACATCCACGTGCTCGGCCGGGATGGCCAAAGCGGACGCGTCATCGCGGCGCACTCCGGGCTCGACACGCATCCGGTTTGGGCGTCGGACGGCTCTTCAATCTTTTTCCTCAGCGACAGGAGCGGCGCCGCTGAGCTGTGGCGAGTGCCGGTCGCAGAAGGGCGCGCGGCGGGTGAACCGACGCTGGTGCGGCGCGACCTGCCGCCGAGCTTCGCCGTGATGGGCATGACGGCTCGCGGTGCGCTGTTCTATTCACTCAATTCGGGAGGCGGGGACCTGTATCTTGCATCGTTCGACCCGGAAGCCATCCGCATCACGAACGAGCCTCGACGATACGTGGAGGCGTTTGCCGGATACAACTCGGCCCTGCAGCTTTCCGGGTCGGACCAGCTAACCGTGTATGTGGGCCGGCGCTGGGTGCCCGGCAGGGGCATGGGTGCGCGCGTGATCCTTTCGGACGCGCGTACCGGACGGGAGCGCATTACTGCCCCGGCACATCACAAACTCACGCGGCCCCGTCTGTCGCCCGACGGTGCCAGCGTCGTCGCGTTCGCCGCCAGTCCGACCATGGGGTTAGTGTTGAACTTGATCGATGTCGCAAGCGGGGAATGGCGAACGGTCGTACGCGTCCCGGGGGAAGGGTTGCTCGGTGACGTCGCGTGGCTGGGTGACGGGAGTGCATTCGTCTTCTTCCGCGCAATGCCGGATTCGGCAGGAAGACGGATCGGAGAGCTCGTTCGCTACACTCTCGCCGGCGGCACCGAGGAGGTCATCTGGCGCTTCGAGGCGCCTGGCGGCGAGAACGCATGGGCGCTCTCGCCGGATCAACGAGAGATCGCGTTCGTCAACTACAGCCGGGACAGCAGCACTCTGCGGGTTGCACCGCTCGGCGGCGGACCCTCGCGTGAGTTGCTGGTGGTCCGCTCTCCTCGTCGGGTCGTAGAGAGCGGCGGAATCGTATGGACGCGTGATGGACGACATCTATTCTTCGCGTTGGGCGAGCCACAGCAGGCCAACGGTGAAGAGTCACGCTCATTGCACGTGATCAGCCTCGCCGGCGGCGAGCCACGGTCATTGAACATCACCATGAACCTCCTGCGCCACATCGCCGTGACCCCGGATGGGAAGCGAGTCATGTGGACGGCCGGCCCCATGGATTTCAACGAAGTCTGGATGCTCGATAGCACGGCGGTCCGTTAGGTGTCCCATAAGCGCCGCCGTCGTACCAGCCATATAGGACGCTTGACCGAATGGGATTGCCAAGAATTACTGACGCACGCGCTGATCCGCCATAACGGGCGCGCCGTATAACGAGCGTGTGCAGCTGTCACGCAGGTTCGTTCGAGTGGAAACGCGCCTGCAGGCGGTAGCGGTTCGCGTTATTTGTGACGCATGTGGAAGAAAGGCAGCTAGGATTCGTCGCGTCACCCGCTGCTACGGTCGAGGA
>CAYXRS010000264.1:0-2537 GCA_964467195.1 uncultured Gemmatimonadaceae bacterium | reverse complement strand
GCTGACGCAGCGGGAGATGGACCTGGCCCGCTCGATTCAGGTTGTGTGTGAAGAGGTAATGTTGCGCATGGCGCATACAGCGCACCGTGAGACCGGGCTGGACACACTGTGTATGGCGGGCGGCGTGGCGCTGAACTGTGTGGCCAACGGCCGTATCATGCGTGAGGGTCCGTTCCGTAACATCTGGATCCAGCCGGCTGCCGGCGATGCGGGCGGTGCGCTGGGCGTCGCCCAGCTCATCTGGCACCGTCAGCTGGAGCAGCCACGGGTAGTCGACACGGGATCCGACAGCATGAAAGGGTCGTATCTGGGCCCATCGTTCGAGCCGGCCGAGGTCGAAGTTTCGCTGGCGTCCATCGGTGCGCAGTACGAGCGGCTGGAGCGTGACGAGCTGCTTGCTCGCGTCGCCGAACTGCTGGCAGGTGAGAAGGTCATTGGCTGGTTCGATGGCCGCATGGAATTCGGCCCACGAGCGCTCGGCGCACGCAGCATACTGGGTGACCCGCGCAGTCCGCGGATGCAGGCGCAGATGAACCTGAAGATCAAGTTCCGCGAGAGCTTCCGCCCGTTTGCGCCGAGTGTTCTGCGCGAGCGGGTTGCCGAGTATTTCGAGCTCGACGCTGACTCGCCGTACATGCTGCTGGTCGCGCCGGTCAGGCAGGATCGGCGGATCGACATGAACCAGGACGAACAGCGCCTGTGGGGCATTGAGAAGCTGAACGTGGCGCGCTCGGACCTGCCGGCGATCACGCATATCGACTACACCGCGCGTGTGCAGACCGTGACACGCGAGGTGAGCCCGAATTACTACGACCTGATCAGCAGGTTCGATGAGCTCACCGGTTGCCCGGTCCTGGTGAACACGTCGTTCAATGTCCGAGGCGAGCCGATCGTCTGCACGCCGGCAGATGCGTACCGCTGTTTCATGCGCACGGACATCGACGCGCTCGTCGTCTGGCCGTTCCTGCTGCTGAAGGAAGCGCAGCCGTCGTGGCAGGAGGACGAGAGCTGGCAGCAGGAGTATCAGCTCGATTGAGCGAATAGGAGCGAGCACGCAGCGCGGGTGTCGACGCCGGTTCAGTCGACGGATTGCAGGACATGGTCGCACTCAGGAGACGTTGAGATGATGAACGAGGCCGCCGTAACGACCGGACGGTTGACACCGGCCGAAGGACGCAAGTTCGGCTTCACGCTGGGTCTGGCGTTCTCGGCGCTGGCCGGGTTGCTGTACTGGCGAGGCTTCGTGAATGCGACGCTGGTTCTGGCTGTGGTCGGCGGGGCGTTTCTCCTGGCCGGTCTGCTCGTGCCCGCGCGACTGGGACCGGTTCAGCGTGGCTGGATGGCTTTTGCGTTGCTGTTGTCGAAGGTGACGACGCCCATCTTCATGGGCATGGTATACTATCTCGCAGTCACACCGACCGGCCTGTTCATGAGGCTGTTGCGCAGGAATCCAATGGCCCGCAAGTCGGATTCGAACACATACTGGATTGCGCGCTCCGCGACGGGCGGCCACGGTAGCATGGAGAACCAGTTCTAGAGGAGCTTCGAGGTATGAGCACATTCGGTCTGGCTCGTGAGATCTGGGCGTTCATGCGTGTCCGGAAGAAGTGGTGGCTGCTGCCGATCATTGTGATACTGGTCCTGGTCGGCGCACTGCTCGTGTTCGCGCAGGGGTCGGCTCTGGCACCGTTCATTTACACCATCTTCTAGATAGTCCACCTCGTTCATCAAGGCAGAGGCGGAGAACACGCCGAGCTCCAGGGTGCCGGGTTTCGGATGAGGGTACGGAGGCGGTAGCTTTGCCCATGCCATACGGGAAGCAGCTGTCGCTCTTTCTCATCGCTCTCGGGTTCGTCGCGACCGGCGTGCTCCACTTCGTGCGCCCCGGGCTCTTCGCCCGGATCGTCCCGCCGTTCCTGCCGTTCCCGGTCGCCCTCGTCTACATCAGCGGGATCGCGGAGATCGTGGGCGGCATCGGGGTGCTGGTTCCGTCGCTGCGACCGTTGGCCGGAATCGGCCTCGTGGCGCTTCTCATCGCCGTCTTCCCGGCGAACCTTTACATGGCGTTCTCGCCCGACCGGGCCGGGCTGGGCATCGCGCCGGTATGGCTCTGGCTGCGACTCCCGATCCAGCTCGTCCTCATTGCCTGGGTCTGGTGGGCTACGGACGCCATCCGGGTGCTGACGGACTGACCGTCGTCCTGGGACGCAAGACAGCGACCGACGACGGCCAGGAATTTGCAATCGCCGCGGCTGGAATGTCATGGGCGCCGATGTCCCGCCGTCCTGAACGGCTTCGAGGAGCTGACATGGTGGTGTTCCCGATAGGCGACGACAACGCCGACCGCGTCCGAACGCCTTACGTGACGTACCTCTTCATTGCACTGAACGTGCTGGTCTTCGTCGTCCTGCAGGGATTCGGCACGAATGATCGATTCACCTACGCCTTTTCGGCTGTTCCCGAGGAGATTCGCACGGGCGAAGATATCGCGAGGCCGGTGCCGGTGCAGGTCGGCGATGAGACGGTGCAGATCCCGC
>CAYXRS010000263.1:331-2590 GCA_964467195.1 uncultured Gemmatimonadaceae bacterium | reverse complement strand
GGTCATCTGATAGCTTCAGCTAGGAGCTGACCTTCCCCCAATTCCGTGGACACCTGGTTAGGCGACGGCCGCCCTCGCTTCATACTCAGCCGGGGAGTGATAGCCGAGCGTCGAGTGCCGTCGCTGCCGATTATAGAACACCTCGATGTATTCGAAGATGTCCTGCTTCGCCTCGTCTCGTGTGGCGTAGTGCCGATGATAGACCAGCTCACGCTTCAGCGTCCCAAAGAAACTTTCGACGCAGGCGTTGTCCCAGCAGTTGCCTGTGCCCTCTGTGCCAATATGAGTGGGACACGGTGCCTCTCTTCAATTAGAGTAGCGGGCGGAGGAAGAAGTACCCATCATGCATGCTGACAAGAAGCACGACCGTCGAGGACTTGAAGACGTTCACCGGACAACGGCGAGGCCCCTCGACGAGTCCCCGGTCAAAACGGCCTCACCTCAACCCGGCGGAATCGTCCCACCAGACCCCGAGGTGGTGGCCAGGCCGACACGGCGACGTTTCACGGCGGAGGACAAGCTGCGCATCCTGAAATTGGCCGATGCCTGTACCGCGGTGGGCAGCCTGGGCGCCCTGCTGCGCGCCGAAGGCCTCTACGCCTCGAACCTCACGACCTGGCGTCGTCAACGCACGGAGGGGGTGCTCTCGGCGTTGGCCCCCCAGAAGCGAGGCCGAAAGGCCTCGGACCGACATCCGCTGCGGGCGGAGAATGCGATCCTCCGCCAGGAGAACGCTCGGCTGTCCACGCGGCTCAAGCAGGCCGAGCTCATCATCGACGTTCAAAAAAAAGTCTCGCAGATCCTGGGCATCCCGCTGGAGACGCCCGAGGAAGACGGGTGCACCTGATGGCTGCCACACGGTCACTGTCCATGGAGATTGGCATCAAGCCGGCCTGTGACGCGTTCGGCCTCGCCCGATCCGGGTTCTATCGTGGGCAGGCACCTGCGAAGGCACCCGCCCTGCGTCCGAGCCCGCCGCGCACCTTGTCACCCGACGAGCGACAGGCAGTCCTCGCCACCTTGCACAGCGACCGGTTCGTTGACACGGCTCCGGCCACGGTCTACGCCACGCTCCTTGATGAAGGCCGCTACCACTGTTCCATCCGCACCCTGTACCGCATCCTCGATGAACAGGCGGAGGTCACGGAGCGCCGGAACCAACTCCGCCACCCGGCCTATCAGAAGCCGGAACTCCTGGCGACTGCTCCCAACCAGGTGTGGTCGTGGGACATCACGAAACTCTTGGGTCCTGTAAAGTGGACCTACTTCCATCTCTACGTGATTCTCGACATCTTCAGCCGCTATGTGACGGGCTGGATGCTCGCGCCTCGGGAGTCGGCCACGCTCGCACAGCGGCTGCTCGCCGAGACCTGCGCGAAGCAGGGCATCGGGCCAGGCCAGTTGTTCATCCACGCTGATCGTGGCACGTCGATGACCAGCAAGCCCGTGGCGCTGTGGCTGGCGGAGCTCGGGGTGATGCGGAGCCACTCGCGCCCCCAGGTCTCCAACGACAATCCGTTCTCCGAGGCCCAGTTCAAGACCCTGAAGTACCGCCCGGAGTTCCCCGAGCGGTTCGGGTCGATCGAGGACGCCCGCGTCTTCTGCCAAAAGTTCTTCTCCTGGTACAACAGCGCGCATCACCACTCGGGTATCGGGCTGATGACGCCAGCCGCCGTGCACGACGGACGGGCCGCCACGATGCGTGACGCCCGGCAGCGGGTGCTCAGTGCCGCCTATGCCGCGCACCCGGAGCGCTTCGTCAGCAAGCCGCCCCAGCCCCCGCCCCTGCCTCACGCGGTCTGGATCAACCCGCCGAAGGAAAAAACGGCTTCGCAGGATCGCGCAGGCGCCACGATCTCGCTCGCAGCCGACCCACGGGTCGCACGGAATGATGAGGGAATTGGGGTGGGATCGGAAACCGTGGTCGTCTCGCCTCACACGATCATGACAGACGAGGAGCTACACTAAATGCCACCGGCAAGTGTCCCAAACTCATTGACACGTTCCGTCCTGCTTATCCAGCAAAGCGTGATCGCTTCATGGAGCAGGCCTGAGTCTGACAAACAGGCAGCAAACACGTATCACGATGAGTGCCAAACGAACCATAAAGGGTCTGACGAGTGAATGTTCGACTTGTAGTTCGGTAACCAGCATAGCCTGCCTCCTTCGCGTTTCAAGACATGGGCTGCCGATTCATCACACAGCAAGTACTTTTCTAAGCTCGATCATGAGGAGAGCCTCTTGCTGCATTGAAGAGAA
>CAYXRS010000263.1:0-321 GCA_964467195.1 uncultured Gemmatimonadaceae bacterium | reverse complement strand
TCACTGTCCCGTTGCCGAGTCGTTAACACTGTGTGACGTGTCTCTTTCCCTACAAAGTTTACCGACCTGTAATGACCGCCTAACACCGGTGCAACGGACGCTTGGTAGCTTGAGGCCAATACAACTATTAAAAGGAGGATCCCATGGTGACAGTCGGCAATTTGATGCAGAAGGAAATGGTGACGGTGGACGTCGGCACCTCGGTCGTCGAGGCGGCAAAGTTAATGAGAGCGTGCAATGTTGAAAGCGTACTCGTCGCGTATCAAGCTCAGATCATCGGTATCGTGACCGAATCGGATATCGTCAAGAAGTTCGTCGGCG
>CAYXRS010000262.1:0-2602 GCA_964467195.1 uncultured Gemmatimonadaceae bacterium | reverse complement strand
CCGCATCCGCATGCACTCAGCTCTCGGCTACCGCTCACCTATTGCCTTCGAGCGTTTGCTGCATAGAACCATTGTCTACGAAACTGAGGCAAGATCCCAGGCGAGCTATTGACGGTGGCGGCCTGCGGCCGCCACTCTATTGGAATCGCCTGCGGCTGGAATGAATTACTTGCCAATACCTCCGGCTTCACTTCGCGCCGGAATCGGCCCCTTCGAGGACCCGGCGCTCTTCATTCATAGTGGCCGTGACACAGTCGAGCGGGCGCGCCGGATGTGCGGCCTTACGCCCAGTAGCCAGTTTCTGGATGTCGGTTGTGGGTGCGGTCGGGTCGCGCTTGCCATGCTCGACTATCTCGATCCGAGCGGACTGTACGTCGGGTTTGATGTTGACGCCGAGTGCATCGATTGGTGTGTCAGACATGTCGAGGTCGTGGATCGGCGCTTCCATTTCGACCACCTTGATATCCAATCGACCTCATACAACCCTGGGGGCGCGATTGCGACCGACCGGGTCACATTTCCGTACGGCGATAGCTCGTTTGACTGCGCACTCGTTTCTTCCGTATTCACGCACATGGCAGAAGCAGGTATCACCCAGTACCTCGCCGAGCTGTGGCGCGTTGTTAAACCCGGAGGCACCGTTTTGGTGAGCCTGCTCCTGATCAATTCGGACAGCTTGAGCGCGGTGGAGCGGCAGACTACCCTCTTCTCGTTCAATCAGCGTCTGGGGCCCAATAGCTGGACCATTGATCCGGCCCGCCCACTCGAAGGTGTAGGGATCTCCGAAGCGTGGTTCGAGGAGTTAGCGTCGAGCCGGGATTTTCGAGTGGACGGGATCGACTACGGAAATTGGCGCCACGTTCGCAGCTGGGAAGTCGAGCATGATTGGCTCTGCCTCCGTCGATTGAACCAGAGTTCGGCGGCATAACGATCGGGTGAAGCTGTCACGCAGACGCGAACTAACGTACCCGTGCCCTGAGAAGGAAAGGTTTGAAATATCGGGAAGCGCATGGATGGGCGCGCAGCTTACCCGAAGCGCGTTATGCCGCCGATGGAACCGCGACCTGAAGCCAAAGCGTTGAGCCGCGACTTGAGGGCCGATTGTCATGACCCGTCCGAGTAATCTGACCTCGCGCCGAGTACGCAATGGGCGGGCGCTACTTCTGGGCCTTGCCCTTCTCGTAGCGGCGCTGGTCGTTGTTGTGACGGTGATCACGGGACCTGCGGTTTCGGTCGGGCTGGCATACAAGGCGAAGACACTCTGTTCCGAGTTGTTCGTGGCAAACCGAAGCCACGACGACATCTTGGCGGACCTCGCGATCGACGACCTCCGTCCGCTCCGGTTCCTTCGTGCGGATGTCGACTTCAGTGAGCGGGTTGTCACAGCGCGAGTGTTGACGGCGAAGAGGCGGGCCCGATTCGCCGAGGGGCTCGGCTGTACTCTTGCACCTTGGCTGTCGCTGGACGCGTCACGACCTGAGCGGTTCGCCTGGGCGGGCGTGAGCGCGAGGGCATCGGAGCCCCTTGAAGGCTTGCCGCTGACACAGCCTGGGCGGAGCGTCCGGCTGGAGCAGGTCATTGACGAGGCTTTCGCGGAGACCGAAGGGGCCCTCCCGAAACGAACGCGAGCCGTAGTCGTGCTTCATCGAGGTGAGATCGTTGGCGAGCGATACGCCTCCGGGATTGGCCCAGAGACGCCGCTCCTCGGATGGTCGATGACGAAGAGCGTCATGAATGCGCTCATCGGGGCTGCCATCCAAGATGGCAAGCTGACACTTGACGGACCAACAGGATTGCAGCTCTGGAGCACGGGCGGGGACGCGCGCGCTACGATCACGGTGAGTGACCTACTTCGAATGAGCAGCGGCCTGGAGTTTGTCGAGAACCAGGCCAGTCCGTCGTCAGACGTCTTCCAGATGTTGTACCGGGAGCCGGCTATGGCTGATTTTGCAGCGCGCAAGGAGCTCACCGCCGAGCCGGGCACGGTTTGGAGGTATTCGTCCGGGACAAGCGTCATCCTGTCACAGGTATTGCGGGAGAGGCTTGGTGAGGAGGCGTACCGGTCGTTTCCGCGGAGCGCCTTGTTTGAGCCCCTTGGACTTGGCAGCGCGGTGTTGGAATCGGATGGCGTCGGCACATTTATGGGTGCCTCATATATGTACGCAACTGCGCGAGAGTGGGCGCGAATCGGCCAGCTGTATCTACAGGACGGAGTCTGGCAGGATCACAGAATCCTGCCCGAGGGCTGGGTGGAGTACACGAGAACTGCTGCGCCGGCCGACCCACTCAAGGCGTATGGGGCGCACTTCTGGGTGAAGACCCCGGCGGAGTACCGGGGGCGGGCCGTGCAGTTGCCTGCGGATATCTTTCACGCTGCCGGTCATGAGGCGCAGTTCGTCACCATTGTCCCCTCGCGAGAAGTAGTGGTCGTGCGTATGGGCAAGACGCGTTATCCCGAGGCCTGGGAACACGACAGCTTTGTCGCAGCCGTGTTGGCGGCATTGCAGGATCACCGACAGTGAAGCGCCACCAGATGGGCCGGCGGCATAACGAGGCGTTGCACCTGACAGCGCGCTTCGCGCGCCGCAGGTGAACGCCGAGG
>CAYXRS010000261.1:0-2630 GCA_964467195.1 uncultured Gemmatimonadaceae bacterium | reverse complement strand
TGTCGTCGTTCGTTGCTGACTTCCGGGAGGAGTCCATATACGCCGTGTTAGACCGTTATGCGGCTCCTTGCGTGAATTCTGTACACACTTTCGAGCGTGCGTCACGCGGCGACCTTCAGTCCGACGGCACTCAGAAGAAGATCGAGATCGTCGACCACGCGTTGATAGAGCCGATCGAGCTTGTGTCGCTTGTCCGCGGCCAGCCGAGCATCACCGGCGACCGGAGCGAGCAACCCGGCGGTGAGCGGTGCGTACACCCGCTCGAAGAGCTTCAAGAAGATGAGGCACACACGATACCCGGTCGGCTGGAGCCGGTACCGCCGGGAGTGCGGGACACGCTCGACGAGTTTCTTCGCGCGCAGCTTCGAGAGTTCATAGCGGAGCGACGACAGCTTGAACTGGTCGACAGAGACATCGAGCGCGGCGGCGGCGACGGAATGGAGGTCCTTGATCGTGAAGGTATCGCCGGCGGCGATGTGCGCGAACCGGACGAGGGCATGCATGACGGCAAGCTGCCGTGGGTGGTCGAGCTTGAGTCCGGGCACGCGCCGGCCACTGGGCAACCGGGTCGCGTCGGCGAGCTGGCGGAGTTGGCCACGGTCGACGAACGTTTCGAGGATGTCTTGTTGAACCGTGAGATACCGATCGGTGACGGCGGCCATGGCGGGACGCAACTGCGGCACGGCGGCGATGGCCTTCGGAACCCCGAAATCGGTGACGTTGTTGGAGGTGGCTTCGGTGCGGAGGAGCAGGTGGTCCCGCACGTACTGCTTGATGGAGCCATCGCGGTAGTAGCTCCGAATCACCGGATTCGGCAGCTCGAGGTCTTCGATGCGTGTTTCGAGCTTGCCCCGATAGCGTGTGGTGACCTTGCGCCCGAAGACCGCAGCCAACTTCGAGGGCTGGCCGATGGTTCGATTGGCGTCGAAGAGGCGTTCGCCGAGCGCATCCAACGCGGCGCGCCGATGAAAGATCACGTTGTCGCAGTATTCGACCTGGGCGAAGAACAGCCGGTGCTGGCAGCCCGCGAGCCGACGCTCTGATGGGGTGAAGAATGGCGTCAACGCGCGGAGCCACCTCTGGGCGCACCGATCGAGATCGCGCGGGGTGAGCGCGTCGGCGAGTTGCTGGAGGCGACGCGGGTCGCTGCAGGTCAGGAACGCGTTGCCGCACTGACGAAACGAGATGCCCTCGGCTCGCAGGCGGTTCGCGAGCCAGTGGTGCTGGTTCAGGCAGATGCGGGCGGAGAACGGGAAATAGGGGCACACGCGCACGAACATCCGTCCCCAGTCCCGGTCGAGGAGGTAGAAATTGTACTGGTCCACCCACCGGCGCTTGTACTCCAGATGCCAGCGGTCGTCCTTGCCGATGGCGACGAGGATCCGTGCCGGTTCGCGAGCCTTCAGGATGACCACCACGTGGTCCGGTTCTGCGCGTCGAAAGTACGGCTCGACGAATTGATCCCGGCGCTGCTCGTCCGGCGCACTGAGGATGGGTGCCCCCCAGTCCGTGCTCCGCGCCATGACCCAGTGCTGGTACTGCTGGGCGATATCCCGGAGGACGTACTTGCTCACGGGGTACAGCTCTCGGTAGGTGTTGAAGAATCCGACGACGCGCTCCGGCTGCTGAAACGGCTGAATCAACCCGTTCAGCAGGATGCGATCGAAGCAGCGGTACCCGAAACGGATGCTATCGTGATGGTGCTCGTAGAAGGTGTTCATGGGCTCCTCCAGGCGTCAGCAACCCGGAAGGATACGCCCATGAACACCGCTGCGGGCAAGCGCCTTGGTCACCGACGCTCGGGCGTGGCATCTGGAGCCGCATAACGGTCTGGCGCGCGGAGCGCGCCCAGCAGACAGCGCTAACCAGTCAAGGGCTCTGCCCGGGACAGGCGTCGCGCGTCATCGGGATATCAAGGGCAGAGCCCTTGACTGGTTAGGCAGTCAGTCTCAGCTCTCCAAGGTCTGGGCTTCTAACCCGAGCAGTCGCAGCAGATCCGCCAATTCATCGATGACCGCATCTGCCTCAACCGACAGTGACACGGTCGGATTCCGACGCCATATGCTTCTCATCCCTGCACCCCGAGCGCCGGACACGTCCACCTCGGGGTGATCGCCAACGAAGGCAGCCCGATCAGCCATCGTTTCAAGTCGCTCCAATGCTCGCCGAAAGATCTCGGGATCCGGTTTGGCGACGCCTTCGACGTCGGAGATCAGGACCGCGTCGAACGCGTGCGCAAGAGCCAAGCAATTCAGCTTGCCGGTCTGCATGCGAACCGATCCGTTCGTGATCAGCCCAAGCGTGAAGCCACCCGCTCGGAGCGCTGCAAGTGTGTGGGAAGCATCCGGGAACAGAGAGCAAGCGCTGGGAAACCCCGCGCGGTAATCTCGTAGCAACGTGTTGCCCAATTCGGAGGGTAAGCCGAAGCGTGCGAGCATGCCGGTAAACAGTTCCTTGCGGGGAGCATACCCATCGCGATCCAACTCAATGAGCGCCCGCACGTACTGCATCTGAGCCGCGCCGGGCCGGTGTATGGCCTCGTACCAGTAGAGCAGCGGGCCGTTGATGGGCTGCCGGCCCGGGGCGTACATCTGCCACGCGGCCAGCACGCCGGGGACGGCGAACCACGT
>CAYXRS010000260.1:0-2655 GCA_964467195.1 uncultured Gemmatimonadaceae bacterium | reverse complement strand
CCTCGACGAGGCGGTCCAGCGAATAGCCGGAGTCGGTCCAGGTCGACGCTCCGTGGCCACGCCGAGTGATGGCGAAGACCCGGTGCGTGTCGGTGAACCTGGGGGCGAAATCATCGAACGAGTGCGCGTTCAGGGAAACGCCGGCCAGAAATATGAGGTCGTCACCATCGCCACCCCAGTCCAAAACCTCCAGTTGAACGCCGGGAGCAGCGGTGACGAAGCGCACCTGGTGCGGTGACGAGTCCGTCCACGCCTCCGTCAGCGGAGCGTTCGGAGTGCACGATCCGAAACTCAGGAGGACCAGCATGGCAAGCGATCGCTCGAGGAGCGCCGATCCGTGAATTCGCGTCATGGGATCACCTCTGCGGAGATCGCAGACCTTGAGTTCCCGTCCCCGGGGTGAATTGGATACCGGACTCGTTTGCCGCGCGTGTGCGGCTGAACTACGAGTAACTCCCCTACGGCATCGCGATGTTATTTGCATGCCTCGCGACGAGTCGCCAACCGGCTGCGTCTCGCTGCCAAACGTGCGTAAAACGGCGCTGCACCGGCGGACCCGCGACACCCACAGGCTGCACGGCCTCGGAGCCCATGACGACCGCAGTGTTCCCGATGATGCGGAGTTCCTCTATCCTTCGTTCGAACGCGGTGTAGTGAATCAGGCCGCGTCGAACGAGATCGAGCACCACTGCTCGGTTCGGTGAGATCTGGTTGAACGGCGAGTTTACGATGAACTCAGGAGCCCAGATCTGTTGCAGCGTCACAGAATCCCGGTTGAGAACAGCCGTGCGTTCCTGCTGCTCGAGGGCCCGTATCACGGCTTCGTCTCCAGCTGGAGGCGTACCCGGCACGGCCGTAGCACAACCCAACAACGGTACTGCAAGTAGAACCGCCAGCATTCTGCTCATCAATCCTCCTTGGAAACCGGGATTGCGCATCCTTGAGCGCATCGCAGATGTTCGTGTCAGGGGTGCTGCGGTATCGCGGTTATCAAGGGCAGCTTGCCGCTACGGCTCGGCGGCGGCAGGAAGAAGGAGCGTGAACTTGCTGCCCGACCCCGGGGTGCTGGAGACAGTCAGGTCGCCACCCATCCCGCGCGCCAGATCCCGGCCAATCGCCAGCCCGAGGCCAACCCCCTGCTGCGTGCGCGTAAGATTCGCGTCCACCTGAACGAACGGGTCGAAGATCGCCGCCAGCCGGTCGGCCGCGATTCCGCGACCAGTGTCAGTGACACACACGCCCACGTGCCCTGTATCGATGACATGGCAGTCGACACGCACGCTCCCGCCTGCGTCAGTGAATTTGATCGCGTTGGTGAGGAGATTGATGAGCACCTGCTGGACCTTCTCACGATCGGCGCGCACACGAACGGGGCTGTTGACCGCCGCGTTGTGGAACGTGAGCCGATCCCGCCGCATCTGCGGCGCGACGAGCGCTTCGCAGGTTGCCAGGATCTCCCGGAGTGGAAAATCCTCGAGATCGTACTGGACCGCGCCCGCGTCCACCTTGGCGTAGTTCAGGACGCCGTTGATGAGGCCCAGGAGGTGGCGCTGGCTGCGCTGAATCTTCTCCAGTGCCTCTCGCTGGTCGGCGGTGACGGGCCCGTGAACGCCGATTTCGATCAGCTCGGCGTAGCCGCCGATCGCGTTCAACGGAGTACGAAGCTCATGGCTCATCACCGCCAGGAAGTCGGCTTTGGCCCGGTTTGCCAGCTCCGCGCTGCCGCGCGCCTTTTCCGCAGCCGTGTACGCCTCGGCCATCGACTCGAGCATCCCCTCGATGCGGGTCCGTTCCGCAATCAGATCGCGTTTCGCGACCACCGATGACGTCGTCTCGATGCAGACGACGAGCGTGCCGCCGATCCGGCCGTCGTCGTTGCGCACCGGACTGTAGCTGTACGTCCACCAGGCGTCGTCAAGTTTCCCGTCACGCTCGATGGGGAGATGCAGGTCCTCGAACCAGACCGCCTCGCCCCGTGTCATCACGCCTTCTATCTGCGGACCGACTACGCTCCATACGTCCGTCCAGAAATCGGCCGCTCGCATGCCGAGCGCACGGGGATGGCGTGCCTGCGGGCCCGCCCCGGAGCCGAAGCTCGGCCGGAACGCGTCGTTGTAGATCTGGATGAGATCCGGCCCCCAGAAGAGGAGCATCGGATTACGCGATGCGAGTACGGCATCGGCCATCGTGCGCAGACTCTGAGACCACCGCTCGACGGGACCCAGCGATGTAGCAGCCCAGTCGAAAGCGCGGCATCGCTCCGCCATCTCACCGGGCGCCAGGAAGATGCCGGCGCGTGTTTCGTCTGCTGTCGTCGTGTGCAGCTCTGCGGTGTGCGCACGCGAGCTCGTGGTTGTTACGTTCACAGGATCAGTGACCGGCAACGGTCGGACGGGCCTGGCCCTCGGTCTACCATGAAGCGCTCCTTCAGGAGGCGACAGGCGTGCGGGTTCACCCCTCCCGCTGAAGCGCCGGCGCCCTGCTCAAGCTAATCGGCTGGCGGCGACGCCGCTTTTTCGCAGCGATTCGACGCGGGCGCAACCGCGCAACACGGCCGTACCGCCTGCGCTCCCGATGGAGCAGCGACGGCGGGCGTAATCACGGCACGGATTCCGGTGCCCTCTGGCCCGCCGGCACCGGCTTCGCATCGCTCAT
>CAYXRS010000259.1:0-2658 GCA_964467195.1 uncultured Gemmatimonadaceae bacterium | reverse complement strand
CAGCGCGGCAGAAAGCTCGCATACGGCGTCGCCAGCCCCGCGAGGTCGAGGCTATACGCACGCCGCGCACACTCCTCAGGGGTGGCGAGGAACACCAGGTGGAAGCTTGCGTCGCGTTCCGCCACGAGGCGATCCGCGAGTACGAAGATCCGGTCCGCATTGGCAACCATCTCGGCGCGCCTCACCGTATGGCCCAAATCACGATACATCGCGCCAAACCCAATCGGAAACCGCGAGTTCGCCAGCAGCGCATCGAACACGAAATTGCACTCTTCATGTAGCTGGACTAGATGCCACTCACCGTTCTCGAGGACGGGGAATCCTTTGTCGTGGGCAGATCCAATCAGGCCGCCGCAAACGTAGAATTTGCCGATCAGGTTTCGCTCCAGATCGAAAGTGATCGGCGCAAAGATCACGACATCTCCCCCTTTGATCTGATCGATAGATCGCGCCAAGTAGAGGTACATCTGCTCGAGGCCGTAGCCAATCGTGCCATAGTTCAGCACGCTCACGTCGGGGCTCAGCTTCTCCTGCAGCCGGTTAAGCCAGGTCGCCTCGTTCGCCACGCCGTATCCGAATGTAAACGAGTCGCCGAAGACGTGAATCGTGCGCGTGGCCCCGGGTTGGGGCGTGATCGCCTTACGCCCGTACGCGTCGATCACGTACTCGACATCGAAGTTGCCAAACGACGCGTGGCGCCCCCGCGCATTCGGCCGATGCGCATATACGAGTACGGGATCGTCCATATAGATGTCCAGCACCTCAGCGAGCAACCGGTTACCGCCCAGGTGCCGCAAGGTCCACAAAACTTCAGCCGTGACGAGCGCCGGCAGCAGGGTGCATGCAAAACCAACCATCAGCCATAGACCGGCCCGTCGCTGCCGACGCAGATACCAGACCCCGGACGCAACCGCAGACAGAAGCCAAACGTCCAGAAGCAAGGCGAAACCAGCCAGGGTTCTGTAGCCCGTCATCGCATAGACCACGATAGGATTCAAGACAACGATGACCGATAGCATGCATACCATGGAATACATGACAAATAGCCGCGGTCTAGACAAGACGAGCACTCACGCGGACAATGAATTGTGAACCGGATAGCCGAGCGCCCGGATGACCCTTCATCCGTTGCCGGCGGGAGCTGGACGGAGCGCGCGTAGGCCCAGCCATCGTCCGGTGTTGCCACCTCCCGCACCGGGTTGATGAAACGGACTGTAGTGACGGCAGCAAGTAGAAAGATCGACGGGTGCAAACCCCTGCGGCAATGCTGCCGGATAACAGGGATGCCAGCCTGGACATCACGCGATCCACGGGTTGCAGGTTCCAGGAATGCTTGGTCCGCGAACGCCCTGGATTCATGGCTCCATCCGTTCGACCAGCAGCATCACGAAGATCCCCCCGCGGAGGCGACCGACTTCGGTCACACGATATGTAGAATCGGCGAGGATCCGCTCCTCCAGCCAACGGGGGCACTGCAGCCGGTCCTGCCAGCGATCCAAGTTCCGTTCCAGGCTGTACCATGGGCCGCCCATATCACAGACCCGATCGTACTCGGCATAGTCGTAAACGAGAAAGCGGTCGTGCCGGGCGAGAAAGTCATTGCTGCGGACGATCTGGCCGGAGAAGCGATCGGGATACTGCCGAAGGAGCGCTTCCATGTGCTTGTACTCTTGCGGCGGCATTGTCCCGCTCTCTGGAGCCACGGCTGTTCCCCAATCCAGGACATAGACATACCGCTCCAGGTATGGATCGTAATGGAGCTGGGGTAAAAAGGTATTCGAGTACTGAATGACGATGGGGATCTCAGAGTAGCCATGATCAAACTCTCTCATGTTGTGCCAGCTCGGGATCCGGTACTGCAGCGATGCCACCACGGGTAACACCAGCACCAGAGCCAGGACGCACGTTCGCGCGACCGGATTGGTGTAGAGCCTGCCGAGGGCGGCGACCGGCCACCACTCCGGCCTGCGGTCTCCCGACCGAGCCATCTGATCGAGCACGGCGAGCAGGTACGCGATCACCACGGCCGCGCCGAGCAGGCTCGGCAGCAGGTAGCGCGGGACGAAAATCGCCTTGGCCGTAATCGAAACCAGCCAGACGCCTGTGGGTACCAGCAGGAACAGGCAGGCCAGCACCAGCGTCGGATGCGTGACCAGCAGGTTGCGCAGAGTCGCACGATCCAGGTGTGCACGGGCGGAACCATGCCGCCACTGATGCCAGCACCACACGACCACCAGCGCAAGCAGCACGGGCGAGACGTAGCGCA
Source organism: uncultured Gemmatimonadaceae bacterium (assembly GCA_964467195.1). Lineage (GTDB taxonomy): Bacteria > Gemmatimonadota > Gemmatimonadetes > Gemmatimonadales > Gemmatimonadaceae > CAYXRS01. The sequence goes on along the minus strand of CAYXRS010000259.1, from coordinate 392 downwards.
GTTCGAAGGCATAGAAGTACGCCAGGTCACCGATGGTCGGCTGCGGAATCCAGGTCCTGGGACGGCCCGCGTCCGCCTGCACGAGGAAGGTCGGGATGTAGGCGAGCAGCGAGAGCCAGGCGGCGCTCACCGCAAGATAGACCCGCGGCTGCCATCGACCCCGGGACCAGTCGGCGAGCGCGCCGGTCGCTACGATCGTGGCGCTGTAGAAGATGCCGAAAAGATGAGTATGCAACAGCGCCGCATGGGTGCACGCGATGGCCATGGCTGCGGCCGTGGAACAGCTTCGGTACCGCTGAACGTGGTCGAACTGCAGCATCGCCAGCGCGGCCAGCGTGAGATAGAGCCCATACATCCTGGCTTCAACATTCTGCCGGAGAACGAGAAACGAG
>CAYXRS010000258.1:0-2665 GCA_964467195.1 uncultured Gemmatimonadaceae bacterium | reverse complement strand
TTTCCGTTGCCAGGGCACTCACCTGCCCCGGGTGCGTGAAGCGCCGGCGTTCGTTCGTGACCACGCCAATGCTGACCGTCATCAATGGAACGCGGTGCAGCCGTCCGCGGCGATCCTTCCCGAAGAAGTATCCGGCACGGCGGTCCTGCTCCGAGTACTGGAACGGCACCAGTGCATCAAAAATCGAAATGATCTCCTCACACGTGGCCAGAAAGGCCGGCACCGACACGATGAAGATAAAATCATCTCCGCCAATATGGCCAACAAATCCGTCCTCTGGCGAGATGCCTCTTACGACGTCGTGCAGGATCTTGGCAAGGATGCGAATGACACGGTCGCCCTCGTAGTAGCTGTACCTGTCGTTGTATTCCTTAAAGTGATCGAGGTCGGCGTAGCAGACGGCGAAGAGCTCGCCTGCTGTCAGTCGGCGTGAAATCTCACTCTCGATCGCCGGTGCGCCGGCGAGGCGGGTGGAGGGGTGGACCTGGACATCACGCTCGGCGCGTCGCATGAGGGTGTCGAGCCGCAGCCGAAGCTCCTCTTCCGAGGTGGCGTCCGTCATCACCTCGTCGGCGCTGGCGTCGAAGGCGGCGGCCAGGGCTTCGATCCGACCACCGGCCAGCACGCATGCGGGGATCACGCCGGTGAACGAATCATGCTTCAGCAGACTGCAGGCTTCGAGTGGGGAACAGGGATCGTCACGGGCGTCGAAGATCGCGAGCGCCGGACGACCGCGAAGCGCGAGCGCCATCATCTCGCCGCTGGAGCCGACGCGCACCAGCCCGAAGCGGCGCTCTTCGAGCCATCGCTCCACGCTGGACGGGAGCGACCGCGAATCGGGCATGAAGACGATCGCGTACGGCTGAGCCACCTACGTCATTCCCCAGGGAGCGGTGCGGCCTGCGCGGCCAGCCGCTGTGCGTACGTCAGCGGTAGGTAAGAGGGTCGATAGGGGACGATCCGGACGGACTCGAGGCAACCGCCGCGGTAGCCCAAGCCAAAGCGTAGCAGTCAGTTGCCAGATGCGCCAGCTTAACGGCGCATGAACTGGCGGCGACGGTCATACTTCGTCCAGCGGCATCGCTTCGTCAATCAGCATGACGGGAACGTCGTCGCGAACGGGATAACGGAGCCGGCAGGCGCGACAGACCAGGCTCGATTCCCCCTCGCGGTACTCGAGCTCGCCATGGCACTTGGGGCACACGAGAATGGCCAGCAGCTGCGGCGAAAGAGTCATCGCTCATGATCCTCGGACACGGTGAAGCCGAAGCGGCGCAACGTACCTACATTCCGCCGCCAGTTAGGAAGCACCTTCACCCACAGGTCGAGATACACCTGTTCTCCCACCAGTTCCTCGATCTTGGCGCGTGAGACTCGGCCAATGTCACGGATCTGCGATCCCTTGCTGCCTATCAGGATGCGCTTCTGGCTCTCACGCTCCACATAGACCACCGCACGAATGTATATCGGTGTGCGGTCTTCGCGAAACTCCTCCACTTCGCAGGCGACGCTGTAGGGCACCTCCTCCTCCAACTGCTCGAGCGCTGTTTCGCGGACTAGCTCGCTCACGAAGAAGCGCATCGACTGGGTGCCGACATCCTCCTCGGGATAGAGGAAGGGACTCTCGGGGAGGTGGGATATGATGCGTTGCACGAGATCGTCCACTCCACCGCCTTGCAACGCAGAGATTTGGAATGCGTCTGGGAACGCCCTATCGAGCATCTGGCGATCGGCGTGTCCGACCGTGTCGACCTTGTTGAACGCGGTGACGACAGGCGCGCGCAGAGGCGCGTCCAGTTCGGCGGCCTGCTCCAACGGCGGGGGGACACCTTCATTAGCGTCCACCAGGTAGACGACCACGTCGGCATCGCGAAGGGTCTCCAGCGCGATGCCGCGCATCGCGCGCTGGAGGGCGTAGCGGGGATTGAGTAGCCCAGGCGTGTCGACCAGCACGATCTGCACATCCTCGGTGGTGAGAATGCCGAACACGCGCTGCCGTGTCGTCTGTGGCTTGGAGCTCGTGATGCTGAGCTTCTGCCCGACGATGCGGTTGAGGAGGGTTGATTTTCCGGCGTTCGGTTTGCCGACGAGAGCTGCGATGCCGGACTGCATCGGGATCGGGGTGAGGGGTTCGGGATCAGGATTCAGGCGACGACTGGCGCTCGACCGTGGAACGGGTACATGCAATGGCTGCGCGCGTGAAGCAATGGCGGGAGCGACGCCCTGCCGGAAAGAGCCTCAGCTGGTGGCGGCAAGACGTGGGGGGACGCACGAAGCCCCGGCTCGCTGGTGCGAGCCGGGGCTTCGTGAAAGAGACGCCGGCGACGGCCTACTCTCCCGCGCCCTCTCGGGCGGAGTACCATCGGCGCTGCAGGGCTTAACGACCGTGTTCGGGATGGGAACGGGTGTGGCCCCTACGCTCTAGTCGCCAGCAAGCTGATCGGGGTTCGGTGCGCGGGTTCGGGCGGTCGGCGTAAATGCCGAGTCAGCCTCCATAACCGAGCAGCCGAAACCGCAAAGGTGCGACAACGGGAACTGGTGTTGATCGTGGTGGTGAATCGCCGCTTATTACGACGAGTGCATTGCGTGCTCTGCTTGGATTCGTCCGGAGGTTCGTTCGTTCGGTTGTCGTGTCCGGTTTCCCGGACCGCGAGTTTCCGAGCTT
>CAYXRS010000257.1:0-2685 GCA_964467195.1 uncultured Gemmatimonadaceae bacterium | reverse complement strand
GCCGAGGCAGGAGCAATGGGCGGAGCGCTTGGCACGGCTCATCGCGGCCGCACGTGAGCGGTGAAGGCAACGTCGCTAACCGGTCCTGCAGGATTTCTTCAAGACTCCTCGCCTCGCGGTTGATACGGTTCACCGGGCACTCGGTGGTGCGTGCTCACCGTGCGAGGGACATCAGCCCGATCGTCGTCGCTCGCGCGACAGCCACCGCGTGGTGCTGCGAAGCTCCTCGCGGGTCTCGTCGAGAGTGTACGGTTGATCCTTGAGAATCCGCAGGCCGCCAAAGATCAGCAATCCACCGAGCGCGAGCAGGAGTCCCGCCGCCAGCAGCGTGCCCGCCCAGAGCACTCCGCCAAACAGCCGACTGAGCCCCGTAGCGAGGAAAACGGCCAGGGCCACGAACGAGATGACGAGGGCGCCGAATCCGACGCTGAGCCAGAGCGCGCCGCGTCCGGCCGTGTGCACCGACTCGGCGATCTCCATCTTGGCGAGACGAACCTCATCGCGGGCCAGCCGTCGCGAATCGTCCGCAAGCCGTTCGATCAGCTCACCAACCGTCGTATCCGGATCGACGTTGACGCGGGTTGCCACAAGATGCTCCTCGGTTTGCGGGCGACCAAAGTGGGGCAAGAGGCGTTCCGAGGAGGCGGTCGCGAAGCAATGTTGCGTCCTGAGCGACACACTGAGCCCCTCGCCGGCTCGTAAGCTCCGCGCCTCCGCGAATCATGTCTTTAACCGTTCGTTGGCACATGGGCTGCCGGTGGTGCTGATCTTTCAACTACTCTGACCCCTTTCACCTTTCAGCCCTCGATGAGAACACCGGTCGCGAGAGCCGGACCGATCAGCTGCTCGGTGTCATCCACCCTCACGCGGAGCGGCCCACCGAAAGGGGAACGCTCGATCAGGGTGACGATGGCGCCTGGGGTCAGCCCGAGCTCGGCCAGATAACGCAGACGTCCGGCGTCGTCATCGCTCACCCGAACGATGCTGCCGCGCTGCGTCGGCTTCAGATCTGCCAGTGAACGCAGCGGGCGCTCCTCGATCGTACCCTCACGAGTGGGGATAGGCGCGCCGTGCGGATCGGTGGTGGGCTCGCCGATGGCTGACGCCATGCGGTCGATGAGCTCCTCGGAAGCCGCATGTTCCAGCCGCTCGGCCTCGTCGTGAACGCGGTCCCACGGGTAGCCGAGCGCGCGCGTGAGATAGGCCTCTATCACGCGATGCCGGCGGAGCGTGCGCAGTGCCACGCGACGACCTTCTTCGGTGAGCCGCACACCGCGATAGCGCTCGTGGTCCAGAAGCCCCTGATCGGCCAGCCGGCGCACCATACCGCTTACCGAAGCGGGAGCGATGGACAGCCGCTGCGCGATCTCCGTGGTCGCCGCCGCACCCGCCGTCCGTTCGATCTCGTAAATCACCTTCAGGTAGTCTTCGACCGGGGCGGTGTAATCATCGCCGGAGCGATTGGGTATCATGAGCGTACCGGACGTGGGGGGGCCGACGCCAAGGTGACGAGAGAGCAATCAGCGCGCAATGGCTTCACTGGCGACGACCCGCCCGCGCGCCGTCAGGGCAAGCCGCTCTCCTTCACGGTCGATGAGCCTGGCGCGCTCCGCACCTCGCACGACTCGCACCGCAAACTCAGGGCGCCACCTTAGATGCTTGCGCAAATGCCCGAGGCGGTTTTCCTCCTCGGCTTCCGGAAGTCCTTCATGGTGCAGAAGGTGAATTGCAAGCATGAGCTGCGCGAACTCCATGCGCTGCCGGGCCCGCCGCCGAGCCACGGCGACCATTCCGCGATCCGGAGCGAACAGGAAAACGATCCCGAAGAGCCCTCCCGCCGCCGCCGCCATGGAACCGGCGATGTTGGCATCGAGAACGGTAGCCAGCGCATATCCAAACACCGCGCTGAGCACGCCGATCAGCATACTGAGTCCGATCATTCGCGCGAGCCTGTCGGTGAGCAGATACGCCGCCGCTGGAGGTGCGATCATGAGCGCGATCACGAGAATCGACCCGACGGCGTCGAACGCACCCACTGCCGTTACCGAGACGAGACTCATGAACGCGTAGTGAATGAGCGCCGGGGAAAAGCCGAGCGCACCGGCAAGCACCGGATCGAAGGTGCTCACCTTCAACTCCTTGTACAGAGCGCGCAGGAATGTGGCGTTCACCAGCAGGATCACGCCCATTACCCAGGTCGACCGCGGGCCGAGATCACGGCCGCCGAGCTCCAGCCGATCAAAGGGGGCGAACGCCAGCTCGCCCAGGAGGACGGCGTCGATGTCCAGATGCACCTGATCCGCGTATCGTGCAATGAGAATGACACCGATGCTGAAAAGCACCGGAAACACGAGTCCGATGGCCGCGTCCTCCTTCACCAGGCGCGTGCGGTTGAGAAGTTCCACCAGTGCAACCGTGAGCACACCGGTCGCCGTCGCGCCGAGCACCAGAAAGGGCGAGTTCAGATCGTGCACCACGAAGAACGCCAGCACTATGCCGAGCAGAATTGCGTGGCTGATCGCGTCGCTCATGAGCGCCATGCGCCGCAGGACGAGAAATACTCCGCAGAGCGCACACGCCGCCGAGACAACCGAGGCGAGGATCAGAATCTCAAGTTCCGGAGTCACTGATCCTCCTCCGGCCGCATCGACGCTTCGCGGTCACGCTTCTCCCTGGCTTCCCGGT
>CAYXRS010000256.1:0-2708 GCA_964467195.1 uncultured Gemmatimonadaceae bacterium | reverse complement strand
TCATCCGCCGGCGCTTTCTCATCTTTGCGCGCTTTCTCATCCTTGGGCGCTTCCCGCTTCGCTGCTACTTCTCTTGCGGGTGCCGCTTCGGCCGTCGCGCTTTCGTCGATCTCGCCCAGCGTCTCATCCACCGCTACGACATCACCTTCCTGCTTCAGCCGGCTCTTGAGGATCCCGGTCTTGAAGGCGGTCACCTCCACGTTGATCTTGTCGGTCTCGAGCTCGACGACGACCTCATCCTGCTCGACTAACTCGCCCTCGTTCTTCATCCACCGTGCGACCGTGGCTTCGACTATCGACTCTCCGAGCGGCGGTACCTTGATCGGAATCATTGGAGCAGGGGATTCGGGTTCGCGGTTCGGGGTTCAACGCGCTCGGACAGACGAAGCGTCGTTCCGATCAGCGCGCCAGTAACCTAACTTTACCTGGGCAGCGCTCGGAGACTGCAAGCACCGAACCCTGACCCCGAATCCCGAACCCCGGTAGTATAACCGCCCTTGCGAGCACTCACCATTTCTGCACACGGGGGACTCGACCGGATCGAGCATCGGAGCGATGTGATCGCGCCGGAGCTCCTTGCGCCCCAACAGGTACGCGTGCGAATCCGGGCGGCTGCTCTCAATCGTCTCGACATCTTCGTGGTTGGGGGCCTCCCCAACATGAAGATCGCGCCCCCGTGGATTTTGGGTTCTGATGGTGCCGGCGTAATCGATGACGTCGGCGCGGAGGTGGATTGGATAGCGCCCGGTGACCGCGTGATCATCAATCCCGGGGTCAGCGACCGGAGCTGCGAGTACTGTCTTGAGGGCGAGCAGTCGCTCTGCCCGCGCTTTCAGGTTCTCGGCGAGCACGTGCCGGGGACGTTTGCCGAGCTCGTCGTGATTCCCGGCGTTAACGTGCGGCGAATACCGCACGGCGTGAGCTGGGAGACAGCTGCGGCATTTCCGCTCGCCACGCTCACCGCCTGGCGCATGATCGTAAGCCGCGCCCGCGTCCGAACCGGGGAGGATGTGCTCATCTGGGGTGTCGGTGGCGGCGTCGCCATCGCCGCGCTCCAGATCTGCAAACGCATTGGCGCTCGGGTGTGGGTGACTTCGGCGAGCGATGAAAAACTGGAACGCGCCCGGGCCATGGGTGCGGACTTCACTCTGAATCACGGCCGCGAGGACGTTGCCAGGAAGATCAGAGAGCTTACCGGGAAACGCGGCGTCGACGTGGTACTGGACAACGTGGGCCAGGCGACATGGGCGCAGTCGTTGCGCGCGCTCGGTCGCCGGGGGCGGCTCGTAACGTGTGGTGCGACCAGCGGACCCCTTGTAGAGACCGACGTGCGGCGGCTGTTCTGGAATCAGTGGAGCATACTGGGTTCTACCATGGGCAACGATCACGAGATGGATGCGATCACCGCCGAGCTGGCCGCGGGAAGGCTGCTCCCCGCCATCGACAGTGTGCACGATCTGGAGGACGGCCGCGCGGCATTCGAGCGGCTTGCGTCCGGTGAGCACTTCGGCAAGGTGGTGCTTCGAGTGAGCGCTGACTGATGAGCGACATTGAGGAGATGATTGCCGTGCGTGCCGCACCAGCGCAGGCGATGAGGGCGCTGCTCGCGCCGTCGAGAATGAAGGAGTGGGTCGCTTCGGACGTCAGCCTAAACGTCCAGACGGCTGGCGAACGGCTGCTCCCGGGCGACCGGTTTCGTATCGCGGGACTGCTTGGTCCGGCGTTCGACTACCAGGTGGAGGCCGCGAGCGAGCGCGAAGTGGTGTTTTCCTTCGAGGGAAGCTGGCGCGGCGAGGAACGGTGGAGCTTCGTGGCCGATGGCCCGGACACGATCGTTCGGCGCTCGTATCGGGTACACGAAGCACCCGGTCTCGGCGCCATTGCCTGGCGCACCGTGGGACGGGCCGTGGTAATGGTGCACTTCAAGCTGGAGCTGTCGCGATTCAAGGATCTGCTGGAGCGAGAGCCGGCCGTGCGAGCGGAGATCGAATCGCCGGCCGTGCCCAACCCTCAGCCGGGAGAGACGCCACCGCGGCGTCCCTTCGAGATCGATGAAGGATGATGAGCGGGCGCAGTACCTTCCGGAGGAGCAGCAGCTTATCCGACAGTCGCTGGCCGCTGGCAAGCGTGCTTCCTGCCCACGTTGCGCTGTCACTATGACGGCGCGCCCCATCGGTGGCGGTTCCTTCGGGCTCGGCTACGCCCGGCGTCGGCAGTGGCTCATCTGCCCCGAATGCCGCCGCAGCGCGATCTTCGATGTGAAACGAGGAACGAGGAACTGAGGATCCCGCCAACGGGTGTCGGCACCGGCATCAGGCGATTCCCGGGCGCATTTCCAGCCGGAGTGTGGGCGCCCCGGCATCAGACGATAGCCGAGAGCATTTCCAACCCCAGGCGAGCCCCCCGTTCCGCCGCCTTCGAGAGGCACGCAGCCGGCTGCTCAAACGCCGCCGGCCGAGACCTTGCAACCATCGCGCTAAATCCAGTCCCGCCAATATCTTATCTGCCAAATTCGCCGTTGATTTCCGCCCCTCCTTCGGGTTATATTTAAGGGTCCGATCAGCCGTCCGCGCCACCCCCCTTTCGCAGATCCAGAATGACAGCACCGAACAACCGCGAACGCATCGTCTCGCGTCTCATCGACGACGAGATAAAGGAATCGTTCATCAACTACTCGATGAGCGTGATCGTCTCTCGCGCACTTCCCG
>CAYXRS010000255.1:0-2738 GCA_964467195.1 uncultured Gemmatimonadaceae bacterium | reverse complement strand
GCCCCGCCGGCCTCAGCGTGCTCAGAGGCCGCGCCCGCGCTGCCGTTGCGCCCGGCACCGTCGGCACGCAAAAGTTCTTCGGCGATACGCTGCGCCAGCGCGTTGAGATCCACCGTCATTTGATGCTCATCGCTCAATGTCCAGGTGATCGATCACGCCCACTACCACCGCTTGCACCGGGATGGCCGGGTCCTCGAACACCTTGCGCGCCGATCCCCCTTCCTGGACGACCAGCACCCGCTCGCCGTCGCCGACACCGATTACATCGAGCGCGATGATCTCCGCGCCCTCTTCCTCGCCGTCGAGATTCAGTCGGCGAACGAGAAGAAGCTTCCGGCCGCCAAGGCTCTCATGTCGATGCGTCGAGACCACGTCGCCCACTACGCGCGCGATATACACTCACTCCTCCGCGTCCAGCGTACGCGCGCCGAGCACGTTCGCCCAATCCACCTTCCCAACGATGCCCGCGTCGACCGCCGCGAACTGCTCCCGCAGGATCAACGATGCCTCGCGCGACGTTACATAGTACACGAACTCGCCCGGTCCCACGCCGATCGTGTCCACCGCCACGATAGTCTTCCCCGCCACTGCGCCATTGGCGTGAATGGGCTGGATCCACTGGAGGGTGACGCCGGAGAGGGTGTCCTGCTTGACCGTGGCGACCAGTCGGCCGCAGACCCGCGCTAGGTGCATGCGGAGAAGCTAGAGGAAAGCTGGCCCCCGGGGGAGGGTCACGCTTCACCGCCTCCGCCAGGCGAAGTGCCTTCCATGCGTCTCGCGGTGCGCCTCTACCAGCTCCGGTCTCGAGAACAGCTTGATCAGCAGCACGCCCGCAACGAAACCGCCAATGTGTGCGCCGAATGCCACCCCGCCTGTATCGGCACGATCCGCCTGCGTCAACTCGGGCAGACCCATCAGCAGTTGAAGGCCAAACCACCACAGAAGCACCACCCAGGCTGGCAGCGGGATGATGCGAATGATGATGATTATGATGAACAGCATGTTGATGCGTGCGCGCGGATAGAGCAGGAGATAGCCGCCCATCACACCGGAAATCGCTCCCGACGCGCCAACGGTAGGGATTACGGAGCCCGCGTTGAGGAATACATGCGCGGCCGCGGCAGCGAGCCCGCAAACGATGTAGAAGGCGACGAAGCGCACGTGCCCCATGCTGTCCTCGACATTGTTGCCGAATACCCAGAGGAACAGCGCGTTCCCGATGAGGTGCAGCCAGCCGCCGTGGAGGAACATGGAGGTGAGCGGCGTGAGCCAGCTCATGCCCCCAGGGTTCACGGCGCAGAATACCCCCGGGCCCAGCGGCACGCCGCGCCGCGCTACATCAGCGTCGGTGAGTGCCGCCGGGATCATTCCCAGCTCGCAGACGCTGGCTGCGAGTACCCGTTCGTCCAGGCCGGCGCCCTGGACGAAGATCCACGCAACCACGATAAGCGCCAGGAAGACGTAGGTCATCCATGGCGTCCGAAGCGTCGGCAGGTTGTCACTCAGCGGAATCAAAGGCGTTCTCCACTGCCTCGGCGGCAGAACACGGAAACGGCCGATAGAACGGCTTCCCCGCCACTCTGCCACGAATCAATCGAAGGTCCGGGGAGAAATCTGCCAAAGTGGCCGATGATCCGGGCCCCTTGCTTGCACTCGGCCTTCTGAATGCTGAGCAACAGCAAAGACCTCAGCAACATCCGGGCAGCTGGCAAGTACCGACACAGAGAGCAGCATGGGAGCGGCGAGCTCCCTTGGCGCGCCCTTCACCCCTGAAACCGAGAACCGAGATGGCTGAAAAGGTAATAGGCATCGACCTGGGTACGACGAACTCGGTGGTGGCCGTGATGGAAGGCGGCGACCCGGTCGTGATTCCAAACGCCGAGGGTGGCCGCACGACTCCGTCGGTGGTCGGCTTCACGAAGGATGGCGAGCGTCTGGTCGGGCAGGTCGCAAAGCGACAGGCGGTGACCAATCCGCAGAACACCGTCTTCTCGATCAAGCGCTTCATGGGGCGCAAGACCGGTGAGGTGCAGGAGGAGATCAAGCGAGTTCCCTACAAGGTCGTGGCGGGTTCGAACGACGTTGTCGCGGTTGAGGTGCAGGGAAAGCGGTACACGCCGCCGGAGATCTCCGCGATGATTCTTCAGAAGATGAAGCAGACTGCGGAGGACTACCTGGGGCATTCGGTGAGCAAGGCGGTGGTCACCGTTCCCGCGTACTTCAACGACTCGCAGCGGCAGGCCACCAAGGATGCGGGTAAGATCGCCGGCCTTGACGTCCTCCGAATCATCAACGAGCCGACAGCCGCGGCGCTTGCTTACGGCCTGGACAAGAAGAAGGACGAAAAGGTGGCCGTCTTCGACCTGGGCGGCGGCACCTACGACATTTCGGTTCTCGAGTTGTACGACGTGGAGGGCTCGCGGCAGTTCGAGGTGAAGTCCACCAACGGGGACACGCACCTTGGCGGCGATGACTTCGACCAGCGCGTCATAGACTGGCTCGTGGCCGAGTTCAAGCGCGATCAGACAATCGATCTTTCCCGGGATCCGATGGCGCTCCAGCGGCTCAAGGAAGCCGCCGAGAAGGCGAAGATGGAGCTGTCGAGCACCACGCAGACGGACATCAATCTGCCCTTCATCACGGCGGACCAGAGCGGTCCCAAGCATCTGAACTATTCTCTGTCGCGCTCCCGCTTCGAGCAGCTGGTGGACGACCTGATTCAGCGCACCATTCCTCCC
>CAYXRS010000254.1:0-2753 GCA_964467195.1 uncultured Gemmatimonadaceae bacterium | reverse complement strand
CCCTGCTGGTAGACCATCGCCACCATCGAGTCGTCCTCGGGTGAGAGCGCCGGCATCGTGCTCACTGCCTCGTGAATCTCGGGGTTGAAGGTTTCGTCAACCGGATTGAGGACCTCGAGCCCGGCATTCGCCAGCGACTTGAAGAGCTTACGCTCCACCATCGCCACTCCTTCGATAACCGCTGCCGCGTCCGTCGCCGCCGGGTCCACCGACGTTACACGACCCAGGTCGTCCAGCGAATCGAGTAACTGCGCCACGAGTTCGGCCTGCGCCCGCGCCCATGCTTCCTGTCGCTCCTTTTGAGTGCGCTTGCGAAAGTTGTCGAACTCGGCGGCCAGACGAAGGTATCTGTCCCGTTGCTCCTCCACGTTCCGTCGCATCTCATCCAGCTGCCGGTCGGCAGTTCTCTCCCTCCCTCCTGCAGCAGTCTCCTCTGGCGACTGCTCCTGTGCTTCCTTCGCAGCATCGGATGGCAAGCCATCCGCCTGCGGTTCGGCCGGGGGCGTCTCCAGCGATTCATCCTGATGCTGGCTGTCGCGATCTATTCTCGAATCCTTTCGCATGAAGAAGGCGTAGCTGGTATGAGGAGCGTGACGCGGACATCAGGGGCCGCACGAGTGCGGCTCATGCTCGCGTGGCGGACGACGATCGGAAGTTGGCCACTACTCTAATCTCGCCGCAACTGCGGGGGCGCTGCAACCGTCATTCCGCGCGCGGAGCCGGAATGACGGGAGAAAAAGGTGGATTGGGGAGCTGGCGCATCATATCCAGGGCCGCCTGTGTGGCTCGGTATCGGATCTCCTGGCGGTCGCCAACGAAGATTCGCCGCAGCGACCGGTGCTCTCCGGGCCAGGCAACGGCAATCCAGACGAGTCCTACCGGTTTGTCCGCAGTTCCTCCTGAGGGCCCTGCCACACCCGTGATACTGATGCCCAACGTGGCTCCAAGGCGCTCGCGGATCCCTGACGCCATCGCCACGGCTACCTCCTCGCTCACCGCACCGTGGCTCGCGAGCAGGTCGGGTGGGACCCCCAGCGCTGATACCTTCACGGCGTCGGCGTAGGCCACAACACCCCCCAGGTACACTTCGCTCGATCCGGGAATCTGCGTCAGCCGCGCACCAAGCAGTCCTCCAGTACAGCTCTCGGCGGTGGCAATGCTTGCCTGGCCGGCGCGGCATCGATCGAGGACCAGGGCGGCCAGATCGTCCGCGTCTTCGCCATACACGAACTCTCCCACGAGCGCGCGCAGTTTGTTCAGGGCCCGCTCGAGCATTGTGGCCGTTGCATCAGCACTGCGTCCCTCCACCGTCAGGCGCAGGTCCGCACCCTCCCACCCAGGGAGATAGGCGAGCGGGATTCCCTCCACCGAGCGGGCGAGCTCGCCAAGTTTATCGGCGAGAGCCGACTCCCCTATTCCGGTCGTACGCAGCGTGCGGGACACGAGGATGCGGGCATTTTTCCCTGCTCGCGCGCGCAATCTGGGAATGAGTTCGTCCGCCAGGACAGCTCGCATCTCGCGGGGCACGCCCGGCAGCATCGCCACCCAGCGCCTGCGGTCGTCCTCGATCCAGATTCCAGGCGCCGAGCCATGAGCATTGGGGATGATTTCGGCACCTGCGGGAATCAACGCCTGTTGACGATTGGATGCGGGCATCGGGCCGCGCAAGCCGAACCGTCGGAAGCGCTCCTCTATGCCGCGGAGTACAGCGTCGTCCAGGTACAGCTCGCGACCGAACACACGGGCGATCGCCGGCTTGGTGGCATCGTCGCTCGTTGGCCCGAGGCCGCCGGTAGTGATTACGCCACCGGTCCGCTCGAGTGCCCCCGCAACGGCGGCGGCTATCTCATCCTGGTCGTCACCCACCGTGCTTCGCCGCACGACGCGCACGCCAATGGCGGCGAGAGCGCGGGAGAGATGCGCGGAGTTGGTGTCTACCGTGTACCCGAGAAGAAGCTCGTCACCAATCGTGATGAGCTCTACCTGCACTTCGTGCCGCCAGCTTCGGAGCGAAGCTCGACTCGCGTTGTCAAGAGGAAGCTCATCTCGAGGAGTATTTCCGGAACACTAGAGTGGCGCTGCTCGCCCCCTGAAGATGTGCCCGTAGCGGTGTAGATACACGCCGAAGGAGTACAGTGTGAGAGCGACCGCCACAACCATGCTCACCACTCCAACTATCCCGTTGAACATCGCGAAAATCTCCCAGGGCCCCACCCCGGCACCAGTCGCCCAGCCTCGCTCGGCGGAAAGGGTGGCCGCGAAGAACCAGAACAGTGCCGCACCCACCCATGTCGACTGAAAACCGAGCTTCGCTTTGGCCGGTCCGATAGCGCCGATCACGACGTTGCGGCGAACAGCTGCCTGACGGAACAGAGTCATGAACAGCTCTCGCCCCAGCACGAGCGCCACAATGTACCAGGGCAGCCCGACGGCGCCGATGGGAGTGAGGAAAGGAAGCGATGCGGCGTCGGCGATGCCACCGGGAATCCACGGATCCCAGGGCCGTGCCTGAAGGATGTACATTGGCACGAGTGTCGCCAGCAGGAGAAGCTTGTCGGCAAGGGGGTCCAGCAGGCGTCCGAGATCGGTCACGCTCTCCCGGGAACGCGCCAAAACGCCGTCGTAGTAGTCGGTGATTGATGCCGCGATGAAGAGAACGAAGGCGGCAAGGCGAGCCTCCCACGATCCCGACAGGATGAGCCACGCCACCAGTGGCGCGACTACGATCCGTGAAGCTGTCAACAGGTTCGGGA
>CAYXRS010000253.1:0-2798 GCA_964467195.1 uncultured Gemmatimonadaceae bacterium | reverse complement strand
TGTCACATTGGAGCCGTTGACGGCACGTACGCGCCAGGTGGCCCGGGCATATTCATAGGCCAACGCATCGCGGGCTTCGGCGCGACCGGGCGAAACGCTCTCCACCATGGGTATGCCAAAAACTGCCCGTCTCGGATCGGTCAGAAGATCCTCTCCGCCGCTGAAAACCACGGTAACAATCTTCGATTGCGGCAGTGCGGGGTTCCCCGGGTTCGCGTCGATGAAGCGGAATTGGATCTCGTAGAAGATCTCGCAGCCGGCCAGCTGGCCGCTTACCTTTGTCACGGCGAAGTTGAACCCGTGCGTCTCATGCCTCGTCTGTGGCCCGCGTCCCCATTCCAGCGGCATTGGAATCTGCGGCTTCGGCGCACCTTCGCACGACGGGTTATACAGGAACCGGGCGTCCGCGAGCGTTCGGCGCACCAGCTGCTCGAGCCGCTCGTCTTCGCCGCTCGCTGGGGGACGACGCGGGCAGCCGTGTTCGTCCGTCGGCGTAGCGTAGGGCGTCTGCGGGCATCGGTCGATGACGTCGGGTACGAGATCACCGTCCGCGTCGCCCCGCTGCAGCGCCCGCTGCGCCTCGGGATCCTCCAGCAACCGAGCGAGCTTGCGCTGCCGGTCGTCGAGCGCGGCGCGATAGCCTGCGAGCGTCAGCTTCTCCTCCAGGAAGTCCAGTGCCAGGCTTGCGCGGTCGCTGCTGACGACCCCGACGACCCAGGCAGCCTCAGGCGCCAGCTCAGGATCGAAGCAGGTAGCGGCCGCGACCTCGAGTTGCTGGCGCGCCTGCATGCGCGTTGCGCCGTGCTCGAAGGCGTCGCTCGCTCGCGCCCGTGCTGTCGCAAGGCACGCGGGGACCAGCGACGAGTCAACCGGGCTCATGGGCGCGGGCTTCGCCTGGGTCGCCACCTGCGAACAAGCGATCAGTGAGGAAACCAGCAGCAGTGCGAAGCAAACACGTATCACGGGTTCACCTCCGTCACCGACACGAGGAAGGCAAGCTTCGCAGCAATGCCTTCGATCAGCAGATCCCGCTGGATTACTGCCATCGCTGGATTGTCGTACGCAGCCGTCGCGGAGTCCTGGTCCACGATGTACACGAGCGACTTGTCCGCTTTGAACACGGCGGGCTGTGCGTTGGCCTTCTGCAGCGTCGTTGCGGCCACGGCCGTCACGAGGTCGCGTACCGGTACCTCAGTCGACGCGTGCGTGGATCGCCAGTTCTGAATGAAATTGCGCCAGACCAGCGCGCGCACCATGACCTCGCCCACGGTGTCGAGGGATGCACCGAGGTTCGCCGAGCCCACGAGTTTGTCGTATACCATCTCCACGCTGTCCTCGTATGGGCGGTGTCCGTAGCCGGAGGCCCCCACGGCGTGCATCGGCACCGAGGCATCGCCGATTGCATGGAGGGGCCAGCCGAGCCGCATTGCCTCGCGCGGTGTCCCCTTTCCGGCCTTCGCCCCGAGGTACCCGAACATGCCCAGGTTGTCGACGGGTGTGAGCTGGAGGTGTGGCACCTTTGGCGACTCCCACTCCATTGCGCCGCGGGCCGTGGTATTTCGATGAAAATCGCTTCCCATCCCGCCGCTCGAGCCCAGCACGATCTCGTAGTTTTTCGGTCCGAGGCTCCCATGGTGATTAATGTGCACCCCCGCCAGGTCAAAAATCATCGTCACCAGGAGCTCGGTCGGGTCCGGGACGCCGGCGGGTCCCGCCCGCTCCATGAACTTGCCGGGTTTCTCATCGAAGAAAGTCTGGTGAGCGGGCGTGGACTTCATGTCGATGAAGTGACCGAATCCTACGTAGTCTTCGCTCTCGAGGGAGTCCGCATCGATGCTGGTAATCTCGTCGATCACAAGGCCACCGGCTCCCACCGCGGCAAAGGGACAGGCTGCGCATGCAATGGGAAACAGGCCGCATGCGAGTGCGCAGGCCACGCTCACGGACACCGACACGCCTGCGCCAATCCCGCTGATGACGACCGGATTCTGCAGCACATCCAGCGTCGTCGAGCGCAGCACCCAGTCGCTGACTTCCTTGTCGGGCGCCGCGGCCCAGTAGCCCAAGGTCTGGCCGGTGTGATCACGCGTGATCAAGGTGCCGGGGTTGACTGAGGCGAGCACGCCGCTCGGAGCCCAGAACTCGTCGATGCCGCAGACGGGTGTGCTGTGGCCGTAGAGGACAGTGACCGGCAAACGAACCTGATCCATCCGCGCATCGGTAAGGATCATCCCCGGGGGGAGCTGCCAGTCGGGTGCGCCGCTGCCCACAAGATTGACGAGTCCCGGCGTCAGGCACGTCGTCGTGTCGACCGGCAGACCGGACTTGAGAGCACGCAAGCGCTCCACCGCCTGCCCTGCGTCGGAATAGAAGGAATGCAGGCCGGGGTCATCCGTCGCCAGCCGGTCCAGGAGGATGCGCAGCCGCTCCGACATCTCGCTGCCGTCCGCGTGAGCTTTGGCCGCGAGCATGACGTGATACGCGTAGTCGGTCATCCGTTGGTGGACCGACTCGTTGTGTGCGAACGCTGGGGACTGGATCACCAGGATCGTCGCCAGCGCGACAGCGACGAAAGGCGAACGGCGCGTATTCTGCCGGAGCCCGCAAGGCGGTGGAACCGCGATGCCGCGTCCGCTTCCTGATCTGGTACGTGACATCCCGACTCTCCTCGTTTAGAGATTCGACCTCATGCCGGCCGTTGCGGCCTAGATTCCCTCAACTCCAGCGGCATGGTAAAGCCGGAGGGTGATCACCTGGGAAACATTGCCTGCCGATGCCTTGAACAGGCCGGACTCCGC
>CAYXRS010000252.1:0-2909 GCA_964467195.1 uncultured Gemmatimonadaceae bacterium | reverse complement strand
CTTCGAGAATCTCGTCCTTGCTCTGGGTCGCGTTAGCCATTGTCGATGATCTCCTAAGGAACCCCAGGCGATCCTGGGCGTGGTGTCAGGCGCTACGCCTGGGAAGCTTCAGGCGCTCTCTCGCTGCTGACGCAGCGACTCGAGCGCTCCCGCAAACATGTACAACACCCCGTTCAGCGCGCCGGCAAAGGCGGCCAGGGGAGACTGAAAACCACCGGCAAGCTGTGCCAGCAGCTCCTCACGCGGCGGTAGAGTGGCGAGGCGCTTTACCTGGCTCGTGTCGATCGCCTTGCCGTCGAGCAACCCGCCCTTCACCTGCGGCTTCTGCTCGTTCTCCCTCGCGAAGTCGGCCAGCACCTTGGCAGCGGCGACCGGGTCGCCCCCGATCACTACCCCGGTGGGGCCCCGAAGTCTCTCGCCACCCACGCCGCTCTCGTTCGCGGCGCGAAGAGCGAGAGTGTTCTTGATCACGACGTACTCCACGCCGGCCTTTCGGAAGCGGCGCCGGAGCTCCGTCATGCGCTTCACGTTGAGGCCAGTGAAGTCGGTATAGTACAGCGCTTTCGCGCCTCTCATCTTGTCACTCAGCTCGGTGACGAGCCGCTCCTTCTGGGTGCGCTTCATGGCTCGTTACCGGTAGAGGTTGGCATCGATCGGAACGCCGGGGCCCATCGTGCTCGAGATCGCCACGTTCCGGATGTATACGCCCTTCGCAGCGGCAGGTTTGGCGCGAACGATCTGATCCATGAAGGCGGCGAGGTTTCCCTCGAGCGCCTCCACCGGAAAGGAAACCTTTCCGATGGGCGCGTGAACGTTCCCGCTCTTGTCCACGCGAAACTCGATCTTGCCTGCCTTTACCTCACGCACCGCACGCCCCACGTCGAACGTCACGGTGCCGGCCTTTGGATTGGGCATCAGACCGCGTGGACCAAGAATACGACCCAGCTGGCCCACCTGGCCCATCTGGTCGGGGGTGGCAATCAGAACATCAAACTCGAGCCACCCTTCCTTGATCTTCGGAACCAGCTCCGCGCCAACGTGGTCGGCGCCAGCCGCCTCGGCCTCGCGGGCCTTTTCGCCCACCGCGATGACGGCAACCCTCACCGACTTTCCAGTGCCCGCGGGAAGCACTACGGTGCCGCGCACGATCTGGTCGGCGTGCCGCGGATCCACGCCGAGCCGCACCGCAACTTCTACAGTCTCATCGAACTTGGCGAATGAGCCGTTCTTCACGAGCTCGAGTGCCTGGCGCGGTTGATAGCGCCCATTACGGTCGACTTGGGCCACCGCCGTCGAGTACTTCTTTCCGTGGGTGGGCATGATCAGTCCCTCACCTCGATCCCCATTGACCGCGCGGCACCAGCCACCATCGCCATCGCTGACTCGATCGAATCGCAGTTCAGGTCAGGCATCTTCAGCTCGGCGATCTTGCGGACCTGATCCTTCGTCACCGTGCCGATCTTGGAGCGGTTCGGTACTCCCGAGCCCTTCTCGACCCCTGCCTCCTTCTTGAGAAGCACGGCTGTCGGCGGCGTCTTGGTGATGAAGGTGAACGACTTGTCCGAAAAGATGGTGACCTCCACGGGGAGGATCGTACCATCCTGGGACTGCGTCCTGCTGTTGAAGTCCTTGCAGAACGCCATGATGTTGATTCCATGAGGACCGAGCGCGGTCCCCACCGGCGGCGCTGGATTCGCTCTGCCGGCAACCACCTGCAACTTCACGAAACCAACTGGCTTCTTGGCCATGCACTACCTCACTTGACGTCTGGCGGGCGTTGGGGCCCGCTCGAAACTCCCACGTGTATTTCACGTCGTCGTGGTGGCCGACGAACTGCCAGGGTCGGGGACGGGGTGAAGTGGGCTCGAGCGCTCGTTGGCGCCCGGTCCTCAACCGCGACCATCTCGAATCCCCTCAATACCCCCTCAACTGCAGGTAATCCAACTCCACGCTCGTCGGTCGGCCAAACAGGCTTACCGAGACGCGTACCTTCCCCTTGTCCGCGTGTACTTCCTCCACCGTGCCGCTGAAGTCACTGAAGGGACCTTCGGTGATCTCGACGGCCTGACCCACCATAAAGGGGATCTCCTCCTTCGCCTCCTCAGGCTCGGACTCCTCTGCGATGCCGAGCAGCCGGTTCACCTCGTCAGGGCGTAGCGGCTGCGGCAGCCGCTCGTGCCCGACGAACTTGATCACGCCCTGGATGTTGTTGATGGTGTGCAGAGTGTCCTGATTCATCAGCATCTCCACCAGCACGTATCCAGGATAGATCTTCCGCTCGACGGTAACCTTCTTGCCGTTCTTGATCTCCACCACTTCCTGGGTGGGAACCAGCGCCTGCCGGATGACGCGCTCTTCAGGCTGCGCCGGATCGGTATCGATCCGCCGCTGAATGAGCGAACGCACCTTGTTCTCATGTCCGGCCGTCGTCTGAATCGCGTACCAGCGATGCTCCGTCATAACCGTCATCGCACTCCGAACAACGCCGGCAGGCCGCGTACGATGACGCCCTGCAAGACGAGGTCGAGCAGCGCGATTATCGCGCCGATGATGGCGACGAAGATGATGATTGCGATGGTGGCCTGCCGGAGCATCTGCCGGTCGGGCCACGTCACCTTCTTCATCTCCGAGCGCACCTCGGAAAGAAAATCGCCTGTTTTGGTGAGCTGATTGGCCATCGGATTACTTCGTTTCCTTGTGCAGCGTGTGCCGGTTGCAGCGGGGGCAGTGCTTCTTCCACTCCACGCGCTCCGGATGCGTCCGCTTGTTCTTCGACGTGAAGTAGTTGCGGTTCTTACAGTCGCTGCAAGCGAGAATGATTTTGTCGCGCATTGAACCACTCGAGGTTCGGAATTCGGGATTCGGGGATTCGGGGTGCCCGAATGCCGAGTCCGTTCCTGATTGCCTAT
>CAYXRS010000251.1:0-2935 GCA_964467195.1 uncultured Gemmatimonadaceae bacterium | reverse complement strand
GGGCGCAGCCCGCGCTGGCGCAACAGCGCGAGGGTGTATCTTTCGGCAAAGGTGACCTGGCGACACATCATTGGTGGCTTCCTCTCTTGGCAGAGAACCGAAGCCTACCGTAGGCTCCAGGTCGCCTTTCTCATTCGGCGGTTTGTTGCACTTACTTTATGAATCCGCGCCGGCTGTCTATCGCGTCGGCGTTGCCCGCTCGAGCCAGTGGTTCAAGTGGACGTACCGCCTGTATGGGGCGCCGTACCACGAGATCCCCGACGTCTACGAGCGCAACTCCAGCCTTACATACGTCGACAACCTCAAGGGGCATCTGCTGCTCGCCCACGCCACGGACGACCACATCGAAGAAGTGATGATCCTCATCGAGGCGCTCACGGACGCCGGCAAGTTCTACGACCTGATGATCGTGCCGCGGGGAGGCCACTCGCTCAGGGAAACCCACCCGCGGTACTTCCCCGAGGCGCAGGCCCGGTACCTGGTGAAGCACCTGAAACCGTGAGCGACCCCGAATGCGCCTAAGGAGACCCAGCGAGGGACACTAGCCATGCCCCACAGGTAGCTCGGCCGTCCACGGGATGCCTAACGAGCGCATGCACCTGAAGCGCGCTTCGCGCGCCGCAGGTGATGCGCAAGGCGTTGGGCGCTCGGTATCTGTTCACGCATTTGAACAGGAGAAGCTATGGACGCGGTTACACGTCGAAGTTTGACCAGTCGCTCGGCGGTCGAGTTAGCAGCAATGATTACTCGTGGTGACGCCCCCTCGGCTGAGGTGGTTGAGGCCCATATCGAACGGATCGAGCAAGTCAACCCGGCAGTGAACGCCGTCGTCGTCAAACTTTATGATCAGGCGCGTGCAGAAGCAGAAAAGGCCGATAGACGGCGTGCAAAGGGCGAGCAGCTGGGTGCTCTCCACGGTGTTCCGATCACAATCAAAGATGCCATCGACGTCGTGGGAACGCCCTCGACATTTGGGCTGCGCTCTCGAACGCACATACTCCCCAAGCGAGACGACGCCTATGTGGCCCGAATGCGAGCGGCGGGGGCCATCATCCTCGAGGGGGTCCTTTCCGGCGCTGATGGAAGACTGTCCTCCGTGTACCACCGGGACGATGGCCGACTCTCCTCCGGAATCCTGTTCGAAAGGGTGAGCGAAAGGAAGCGACCTGATCAAGCTCTTCCGCAGCGTGGCCAACGTGCAGATGGCGGAGCGATATGACAGAACAGAGGCCGCGGCGTAGCGTTGCTACGCGGCCGCTCTACCTCGATCTGCGGATGGAGCTGGTCCGCGCACACGTGCGGGGCCAATTCCTCCACCTGCAATTTCCTCTAGCCCGGCTAGGGCGGTGTCGTGCCCCTTGTAGGTGATCACAAGCAGGATGTCCTCAATCTCTTCGTCCCCGAACCGGTTCTTCATATCCTCGGTGTTCGGCAGCGCCAGTTCCCATTCTCCGATCGGCGTCTTCCCCAGCATGGCGGTCCAGCTCCCGGCATTGCCCTTCCGCGTGCTGATGATGCTGTCGATCGAAGTTGCCCCGCCACCGATGGGTCCAGCGCCACCATGTGCCATGAAGTGCAAATGACCCACCGGCACCTCGAAGGTTGTCCCCTCTTTACGGGCGAAGTAGAGCACCACGTGCTGAATCTTCAGGTTCTCGATGTTGGGCGGAAAGTCTTCGCGCCGAGTCTTGAAGCGAACCACCATCGGCGTGGCCGTCTGATCAGGATTGTGCAGGTCGTACCACGGGTCGGCGAACTGGTGACGGAAGCTGAATGGCCGATCGGTGCTGAACGTATCGCCGAGCTCCTGGATCCTTTGCTGGCGATGGACGAAGCTATCGAGCGCGGTGTACTCGATGGTGAGGAGCACGTCGGCGATCGTGCTGTAGTCAAAGAAGTTAGCTGCCCGCGGCATACGGAGTTCCCATGTGGTATCCACGCCCAATCCTTCGAACGGTAGCAGCATCTCGGACGGCTGTGCTTCGAGTTCGAAGAGCCCGGTCGCATCGCGGGGCGAGGTGAGGGCAACGGACTGGGGGCCCTGGTTGACGATGACTGTCTGGAAGAGGTCGCCGGCCGCTCGTACAGATCGGTCACGTCGCCCGCGCCGTGGCCCATGTACTGCGGCGCTGCGTGCGGTTCCGACTCGCCTCACCGCACGGTGAAGTTTCCGGTGGCTCCGCTGACCCTGATCGACGAACTGCCAGATCCCGGGTACGGCGGGAATGATCGTGAACCGTTCGTCCTGGTTCAGCGTCCCACTGTCGAATGAGGACCCGCCGGCCGGCACCGCGGCAGAGACGATTCGGGCCGTCGGCTGATGGTT
Source organism: uncultured Gemmatimonadaceae bacterium (assembly GCA_964467195.1). Lineage (GTDB taxonomy): Bacteria > Gemmatimonadota > Gemmatimonadetes > Gemmatimonadales > Gemmatimonadaceae > CAYXRS01. The sequence continues at coordinate 609 of CAYXRS010000251.1, read as the reverse complement.
CGTGAACACGAGCGCCATGCCTGACGGAACGGATTGGACCTGCCCGAACCCGACGGTGTCCGTCCAAGGATTATGTGCCAGCGGGATCTCCAGCATGGTGCTGATCGTCCCCATCGCTCCGGTGACATGGTCGATGACCTCCCAGACGCCAACCCCCCATTCGAGCTTCGTCTCGCCGCGCTCGGCGCGGGCATCTTTGAGGAGCTCGGCTGGACGGGTTTCGCCGTGCCCAGACTGAAGCGGCGCTACGGATTCCGGCGAGGTGAACGGGCTGCTCTTCTACGTGATGCCGTACGTCGAGCGAAGGGCAGCCGCTGATCGCGGACTTCGGGATCGCGTTGGCAGTGAGCAAGGCAGGCGGAGCGCGCATCCCCGGCGCCTCGGGTGCCAGAAGCAGGTGTCGCTCCAACGTCATGCGCTTACCACCGCGATTGACGGCTGGCGGCAGCACGGCGATACTCACCCAAGCGCACCAACGACGATCCCCACACCTCCGCGTTTGTTGGCACCGAGCCACACACTCGACACGCTCTCCCGAACTCGGCGTTCGCCGCGGCGGTCTAGAACAAGCGCGACCCAGCTCGTGATCCGGGGTTCGCCTCTCGTTCG
>CAYXRS010000250.1:0-2946 GCA_964467195.1 uncultured Gemmatimonadaceae bacterium | reverse complement strand
CGGAGCGGGCGATGCGCTCGATCGCGCGGCTCAGCGGATCCTCCGCAACGCATGGTTAGCGGTCTTGCCCCGCACCTGGCTGCCCAGGCATCACATTACCGAGAATACCTTCGAGTTGGTGAGTAGCGGGTCAGCAAAGGATGTCATCTCGCCAGCGGCCTTGCCGGGTACGGGGAACAGTCGAGCAGAGAGAGGTTTCTTCAGCTTGGCTGAGAGGGATGCAACGTCCAGGACCACTCTGCGAGTGACCTCCGGGGGAGTATCGCCTGGAATCGGCACAACATCGAGCCCGGTGCCACAAACGCTGGAGAAGAGAAGCAGTTCTTCAAGGCCGTATCGGCCCTCATTCGCCCGCTGCGCAAGCACGGGGTCCTCCAACACCGGAAGCATGAGTCCGCAGTACCCGCACGATCGAATCGTCAGCGACTTCAAGGCCTCGGTCACGGCTGCGCACGCGGCCAGGGTCGAGGCGCTCCCAAAAGGGGCGCGGATTAACGACTCCAGTGCCGCACCGATGCTCCGGTCCATCCCCGGTGCCGGGGAGGTATCGATCCCGAGGTAAGCTCGGCCCTCCCGCCGTGCAAAGGCTTCCATCGTTTGCTCGAGGGGGAGCAGGAACTCCTCCATCGCGCGTCGAAGCTGCACAGCGGCATCTGTCGGATCGTTGGCGGATGCCAATGCGGACTCGACCAGAGAAGGTGATTCCAGTCCGAGCGCCAGGCTGGCAGGACCATTGTGGTACCCCACCGGGAAGAAAGGTGTCCCCGGAGGAATGTTGGCAGCGGCAGCAAAGCGAAAATTCCCCAATCCCGCTGGCGTCGTCCTGGCGAGTGCAAGGATGGTATCCGCTGCCACCTTCACTGCATGTGAGTGCACCCCGCGATCAGGTGACGCGACGACAACGGACGCGCTCAACCTCCGGGTGTCATTGATCAAGGCGGCGGTCCATTCAGCCAGAAGAGGATCGCCTTGATCGCCCGTCATAACTGGGCCAATGCTGAGCAAGGCGCCATGTCCATCGATCATGGCATCGAGGGCCTTGAGATCTGCCAGCGCCGCGACGCGTGAGTCGGATGACAGGCCGGCTACAAATGGCGACGTCGTAATGCGGATAGTCTGGACCTCGAAGCCCTGGTCCACAAACATTGCTTTGGCCCGGTTCAACGCAGCAAGAGCAGACTCAACCGGTCTCAAATTCTTTCGGTCGGCTAATTCCACGCCAGCAGTGATCGTGCGGATCCTGAACGGATGGGGGCCAGACGCTGCCAGCAGGCGACGGAGTGATGCCGTCGGGCCACTCACCGCACCGGCAAAGACCGAGGCGGCAACAGTCGCGAGAAACTCGCGCCGAGTTCGAGGGAACATCGAGGTTCTCACAACAGGCCTGCCAATCGTCGCGAACGCACCAACCGCAAGCCAGACATCAGAGCGTCCCAGTGCTCACGATCAGGGTCCTCTGATTCAGGAGTGGGGATCAACAAGAACCTATCTGTCTGGAAAAATCGTTGTCCCAGCGAGGCTTCGCAAGAGAACCGTCGCATGCGACTACTCCTTCACAGGAATCTTTCGACGATGTGGAGAATCTCCTTTTCCTCGATATCACTGAGGCATTGAGGAACGGCTATCCGACACGAATCCATATGAGCGTGCGAGTAACCGGTTGCCCATTGGCCGACGACGTTTCGAACCACAGTCGGAGCGTGTCGGCGCGTAACTCAAAGTGACGCGTGACGCTCTTGCCGACGTCCTCGGGCACGACCGCGGCCTCCATGCGATGAGTGACCGTACCCGCTGCAGAGTCTACGTAGTACGTGCCGAAATACGCGTCATAGCCGCCAGCCGCCGCCGAGTTGTTGCTGCTGCTGACAACGGGCTGCTCAACCCCGGGTTGGCTCCGATCGCGGCGCATCAACTGTGCAGACACATGCCCAGCCGTATCATAGATCAGGAGGGCAATTGGATCATCGCCGAGGGAAGGTTCTGGCAGCTGCTGTCCCGCCGAGGTGCGATCAACCCGGGAAATCAGCGACCACGTCCCTGCCAATCCTTGTAACGTCTGCAACTGTGACTGCAGCGGCGGCTCCGACGCGCACGCAACAGCTACCGCGGCGCATGCCATTACGAATAGCGGCAAGCGAGTGAGCACATGGCCTCCTGTGGCGGAACTACGCCGCCTGGTGAAACGTGTGCCAACCTTTGCTGCACTTATTCTCGTACAACAATGCTTTCGCACGGCGGCAGCCATCAGGTGTGAGCGATCCAGGCAACCCAGACGTTATAGACAAGAGTGTCGTCCCACGTGTTTATCCTGATGCTGAACTCGCCGGGCTCGACGTCATACGCTTCCAGCACCACCCGCAAATTGGTAGTCTGATCGCTGTCGATGCCTGCCACTGCGAGCATAACCTTTGGCGGCGTACCGAATGGCGGGTCGAACGAGACGTCCGGAGCTCGGAATACTCGTTCTCCAGTTCCGCTATGAAGATTCCACCCTGGTGAGTCCACACCGTACCAAACCGTTCCTGTCTGAAGCATGTCCACTCCCTCCTAGCGAGATGTTGCTCCCCGTACTGCGTCCGAATCGAAGATTGCGGTGTCCTGACCCACCTCCATTTCGCCGTACCTGAGTTCGCCGGCCCGCTCGTAAACGTGCAGGATGGCGCCGGTCGTAACCGCCTGGGTTTCGACAAGACGGAAGCTGGCCGGGATCGTACCCTCGCCGAACAGACGCTTGCCGGTACCGAGGACTACCGGAAAAAACCAGACGCGCAGCGCGTCGATGAGATCGTGTTTAAAAAGGGTCTGGACAAGTTCGCCGCTACCGTGGACTTGAATCTCGCCGCCGTCCTCTGCTTTGAGTTTGGTGACTTCTCCGGCAACGTCGCCCTTGAGCAGGACGGAATTGTTCCACTCGACCTTATCAAGCGTTCGTGAGGCGACGAACTT
>CAYXRS010000249.1:0-2966 GCA_964467195.1 uncultured Gemmatimonadaceae bacterium | reverse complement strand
CTAACGTTCAGCATCAGCGGCGGCGCGCAGCGCCGTCCGCTGCATGCTGTTGTTAGCGAGCACCTCGCAAGTGGAACGCCACCAGATAGTCTCCCGTTCCGAAGATATCGCCGCCACCAACGGCGATGACGACATACTGCTCACCAGAGCGAAGCTGGTAGCTCATAGGTGTGGCCCTGCCGCTTTCCGGCAACGGTCCGCGCCAGAGTTCCCGACCGGTCTCGATGTCGTACGCACGAAGCCAGCGATCCAGAGCAGCCCCAACGAATACGACCCCGCCCGCTGTCGCGATCGGGCCCCCAAGATTCGGTGAGCCCCATTCCTCCCTGATCTGGGACACCATCTCGGGGTCGAATGGCCGGGTGAACGATCCGAGAGGAACTTCCCACAATATGCGGCCCCTCTCGAGGTCGACGGCAACGAGCGTCCCCCAGGGAGGCGGCGAGCACGGTAGACCAGAGGGACCCAACAGGATTCGACGGCGCATCACATACGGCGTGCCCAGCATCATGTTGTATTCGTAGTCGTGGCCGAGGCGTGCGTCTTCCGCCCGAAAGCGCGCGCCATCGAAGGCGGCTCGTGGAATCAGTTGCACCATCGACGCGATCCGGTTCACCGGGACGACGGCGATCTGCCGTACAGGATCCACGGCCACGCCGCCCCAGTGCGCTCCACCGATGTTCGACGGAATCGACAACGTTCCTTGAACGCTTGGGGGCGTGAAGATCCCTTCATTCCGCAGCCCTTCGAGCACCGCACGGCACACAGCACGGTCGGCGTCGCTGATGCCCCAGGCATTCTCGGCCATAAGCCGATGCGGGCTGAGCGACGGAATCAGCGTGGTAAAGGGCTGCGTCGGAGCCGCTTCTTCGCCGGGAATATCGCTCGCGGGGACCGGGCGCTCTTCGATTGGGAAGAGTGGCTCGCCAGTCTCTCGGTTCAGGACGAACAACATGCCCGTCTTCGTGGCCTGCAGTACGGCTGGAGTCTCCGTGCCGTTATGCGTAAGTGTCACCAGCACGGGCGGAGCGGCGTTGTCGTAGTCCCACAGATCATGGTGCACGGTCTGAAACGCCCACACGAGCTCTCCGGTGGACAACCTGAGTGTCACGATCGAATTGGCGTAGCGATTGTTCCCGAGCCGCAGAACGCCGTAGTAGTCGGGTGCCGGGCTGGATGTTGGGATAAAGACGAGGTCGCGCTCCGGGTCGGCGGACAGGGCCGACCAGGCGTTTGCCCCTCCAGTGCCGTGCGCCAAGTGGCCTCGCCATTCTCCATACGCAGGGTCGGTCGGCTCCTGCGGAATCGGATCCCAGCTCCAGCGCAAGGCGCCGGTACGTGCGTCGAACGCGCGGATCTCACCGCTGGCAGGATTCGGCCGACTGTTATCGGCAATCGATGAGCCGACTACTACGAGCCCGTTCGCAACAACGGGCGGCGATGTCATCGAATACGCCTGCGCCTCGAATGGCGGAATCCGCAGCCCTTGCCGGAGGTCGACCCGGCCATCGCCACCGAAGGCCGCGCAGGGTTGCCCGTCGGTCGCGTCCAGTGCGACCAGCTGTGACTGCGCGTTGGCCGTATAAATCGTCCGGCGACAGGCGGCATCGGGCGGCGCCTCGTGATCGAGCCACGTCGAGACGCCGCGGCTGCCGAAGTCACCATACGGAATATCACGTCGGATCTCTGGATCGAACACCCACAGCTCCTGGCCAGTGGCGGGGTCCAGGGCGATCACACGCCCGAGCGGCGTGGACAGGTACAGCGTGCCATCCACGACGATAGGCGTTGCCTGAAACGATGTCCGCCGGATGGTCGCAAAACGAGGGTCCGTTTCACCCGTGCGGTATGTCCACGCCGCTTCCAGCCGCTGCACGTTGTCACGGGTAATCGCTGACGCTGGAAGATAGCGCGTGCCCAACACGTCCCGTCCGTACGCGGACCAGTTGATCTCCTGTTCGAGCACGGGTGGCGGCGTGCGAACACAACCGGCCAACATGACGCCAAGCGGGAGCAGCAACAGGATTCGATTCGTCATCCAGGATTAACTCATGTCTCGCTAACGTTCGGCGGTCAGCCGCGAGCTGCGCGGGTGCGCTTCGGCGACTTGGCACTCTTTCGAGCGCGGCTCGTCGGCTGCACCGCCTTGTTAGGCTGCCGTGGAGACTTCCGTTCATCGCCGCGTACAGGAGGCACATCGGGCACGCGGGCCAGGACCCGATCGAACGCCGCCCGGCTTGCCCGGCGCCCGCGCTTCTCGAGGTAGTCCACCGTCAACAGCGCAGCCGTCTTCTCCGCCACAGCCGTGGCGATGAACTGATTGATCGACACCTCATCGGCGTCGGCCAGTTCTCGAACCTTTTGATGCAGCGATCGTGGTAGCCGCAGGCTCAGCGTACTCATGATGATTCTTCCAGCAATGCCAAGAAAGCACCCGGCGTTAGCACCCTGACGGCATGCTGCCGGGCGCCTGCGAAATCCCGGACGTTGTGCGTGACGATCGCCCCACACTGGGCGGCCACGGCGAGTTCCAGAATGAACTCGTCGTGCGGATCAGTCAGACTTGGACGCCAGAGGAAGTGAATCTCCTGCCGATGCCCTACCAGACACAAGTAGTCGACAACCGCCGTCGCATCATCGACAGTGATGCCGAGCTCGCCCGCATGTCGGACCAGCACAGCCTCATGCTCAAGGACGAGCGGCACCGACAGCGCGACCTCGAAGCGCCTGTCGGCGAGCAGCTCCAACAACCGGAACGATGCCCCGCGTCGTGAACGAAGCGCCGCGACCAGCACGCTGCTGTCGAGGACAACACGCACAACATGATGGTATCACATACAATACCATCTTCGCTCAGGCAGCCTAACGTTCGCGCTGAGCCGCAGCGCGACCTTCACGATGCACCCGGTCGCGCTGTCGGCTCCAGCGCGGTTGGGCGGCCTCTGAACGCGCAGTCATGTGCTGCG
>CAYXRS010000248.1:0-3035 GCA_964467195.1 uncultured Gemmatimonadaceae bacterium | reverse complement strand
CCTCGATGTACTCCAAGGCGCCTTCCAGTGTCAACTCCCGCGGCGGCTCGAGCTGAACGTTTTCATCGCTGGCTGTGGTCCTGATGTTCGTCAGCTTCTTTTCCTTGCCCGGGTTCACGTCCAGGTCCCCGGGCCGCGAGCTCTCGCCCACTATCATCCCCTCGTATACCGGCGTGCCCGGCTCGATAAACAGCGTAGACCGCTCCTGGAGTCCGAACAGCGCGAACGCCACCGCCATGGTGTTCTCCATCGACACCAATGTCCCCCGCTTGCGTCCGGCAAGCGGCCCCGCCCATGGCCCGTAATCGAGGAAACGATGGTGCATGATACCCGTGCCACGCGTGTCGGTCAGAAACTCGGAACGATAGCCGAACAGACCGCGGGCCGGGATGCGATACAGGAGCCGCACCAGCCCCTGACCCGGATTCCTCATTTCTATCATCTCGGCACGGCGCTGGCCGAGCTTCTCGATGACCACGCCCAGATACTCCTCCGGTACGTCGATGGCAAGCTCCTCGTACGGCTCGAGCCGCTCGCCATTGGGGCCGGTACGCACGATGACCCGCGGCCGCGAAACCTGGAACTCGTACCCTTCGCGCCGCATCGTCTCCATCAGGATGGAAAGGTGCAGCTCCCCCCTTCCCGACACAGTCCAGGTATCGGTGGCATCGGTATCCTCGACTCGCAGCGCGACGTTCCTCTCGAGCTCCCGCATCAGGCGCTCCCGGACCTGTCGCGAGGTGATGAACTTGCCATCCTTTCCCGCAAAAGGGGAGTTGTTGACGACGAAGTCCACCGAGATGGTGGGCTCCTCGACCGCAATACCCTCCAGTCGTTCCGGTTGCTCGCTACTCGCCACGGTGAGGCCGATCTCCACGCCGTCCAGCCCCGACAGCGCCACGATCTCGCCGGCGGAGGCCTCGGTCAACTCCACCCGCTCCAACCCCTCGAATCCGAACAGCTTTGTGACACGAGCCCGTTCGACACCGCGCGCACCGTCGACACCGGGGGTGATGCCCTCGGGCGGCAGCAGCGCTACCTGATCACCCAGCCTCACAGTACCGCGTTCGATTCGTCCGATCCCGATCCGACCGAGGTAAGGCGAATGGTCGATGGTGGATACAAGCAGCTGGAGAGGTGCCGCCGCGTCACCCAAAGGGGGCGGCACGTGGCGAACTATCGCCTCGAACAATGGATCCAGGGTGGTGCCCGTCACCTCGAGATCCAGTGTCGCGGTCCCTTCCCTGGCTGAGGCGTATACCACCGGCGCGTCGAGCTGTGCCTCGTCCGCCTCGAGCTCGATGAAGAGGTCGAGCACCTCATCGTGGACGCGAAGTGGGTCGGCTCCCGGGCGATCGATCTTGTTGATCACGACGATGGGCGTGCGTCCCAGCGCCAGCGCCTTCCGCAGCACGAAGCGGGTCTGTGGCATGGGCCCATCGAAGGCGTCCACCACCAGCAACACCCCGTTGACCATCCGAAGGATGCGCTCCACCTCGCCGCCGAAGTCGGAGTGGCCGGGAGTATCGACAACATTGATCTTGACACCACGCCATCTAATGGACGTATTCTTGGAGAGGATGGTTATCCCCCGTTCCCTCTCCAAGGGGTTGGAATCCATCACGCGCTCCTGCACGACCTGGTTTTCGCGGAAAGCTCCGGCCTGCCGGAGCATCTTGTCCACGAGGGTCGTCTTACCGTGATCGACGTGCGCGATGATGGCAATGTTCCTGATTTCCATAGCCTTCCAATTTACCGACCTCTGAGCACCGGATACAAGCGCGCCCCCCTGGCGCGTACGTCTACCAGTTGGACGCCGGCTGGCATGTTGGGTGCGGCGTCCCGTCCTACACCCTCGAACCAGGGAGGAGCACATGGACCAGCGTGAGGACACGAACGCAGCGGACTACCCCCGCGGGCGTGGATACGGTCACGACTACATGCGCGGCGGCGAAGTGTTCGGCGGCTACGGCTACGCCGAGCGTGCAGAGTACCGCCGCCCGCGGGGCGAGCAGGCTGAGGGGGGAACGGCTGAGGCCGCAACTGCAGAGGAGGGCGCCGAAGAGGAAGCAGAGCCTGCAGCCGGTGTGCCCCCCTTCCCGCAGGACGCGAGGGCCGGGGAATGGGGGGCAGAGGAAAGCGAACTACCCCCGCCAGTGCCCGCAGACGCCAGCAGCAGTGCAACGGCGCCGGTACCGCAGCTGGAACACAGCTTCGGCGGTTCCCCGGCCAACCAGTATCACTCCCGAAGCTACTTCGTCACCCAGGCGCAGCTTCAGCAGCGCTTCTACGGCCCCCCCCCCCGCGCAGGGGGCGGACCCTATTCGGACCGGCTTCGCACGCTCCGTCGCGACGACGCCGACATCGGACGTGACGTGCAGGAGGTGCTGCTGCACGACAGCTGGGTGGATGCGCACCGCATTTCGGTTCAGGTCGAGAAGGGCGTCGTGTCATTGAGCGGAACGCTCGCCAACGAGGACGAGATCCGATTCGCCCATGACGACGCCTGGTCGGTGGCCGGTGTGCGCGAGGTTCGTTCCGAGCTCGAGACGGAGCCGCAACGCGCCGACTGAGCGCTACGAGGCACATCCTGAGCGGTTTTCCTGGCGCGGAGAGCGCGGAGAATGGCACTGGAGCCCTTCTCCGCGTTCTTCATTCCGGATCTTCGGAGAGATCGTGCAGGGGCTTGAACTACCGGGTGCGCGCTGGCTCCGGCTTGGCCGCTGTCTCGCCGAGCTCGAGGAAGGACACGTCGTGCCCTCGCTGCTTGAGCAGCGCAGCGAACGCCTGCTTGTCGTTCGCTTTGGAGTAAGCCTCGTTCGGTTCTACGAGCCGCCCATCCACCAGCTCGATCAGCGCGTCGCTCAGCGTCACCATGCCGAGACGCCTTTGTGTCTGCATGATGGAGGGGATCTGGAAGGTCTTTCCTTCGCGGATCAGGTTGGATACGGCTGGAATGGTAAGAAGGATTTCCCGCGCAGCCACGCGTCCGCCGCCGCTCTTCTTGCAGAGCGTCTGAGAAATGACGCCCTGCA
>CAYXRS010000247.1:0-3043 GCA_964467195.1 uncultured Gemmatimonadaceae bacterium | reverse complement strand
ACCCCCACCCAGCCATGCGGCCCCACCCTCGCGCTCTCCCACGGCCGGTCGTATTCTCAGCGTGACCCGCAAGCCCAACGGAGGTAGCCAATTGGAACTGCTCGTGATTCGCCACGCGCTTGCCGGAGACCCGGCGGAGTTCGCGAAGACCGGGCAGGACGACGACGTCCGGCCGGTCACCAAAGAGGGTCGGAAACGGATGCGGGTCGGTGCCATCGGCCTTCATCGCGTGGTGGCGGGGATCGACGTGCTCGCGACCAGTCCACTGGTGCGCGCCCGCGAAACGGCGGAGATCATTGCCGCCGAGTTCGACGTGCCCGAGATCACGGAGGTCAACGCCCTGAGGCCCGAGGCCAAGCACTCGGCATTTCTCACCTGGCTGCGCGGGAACGGTGCCGCCGGAACGGTGGCAATCGTCGGCCATCGCCCCCACCTCAACGAGCTGGTCAGCTGGCTGCTCACCGGCAGTCCGGATCCGATCGTGACCATCAAAAAGGGCGCGGCGCTGATGCTCGACTTCGGCGCACGGGCGGGGGGGAAGCCGCGCCCGGGTGTCGCCTCCCTGCTGTGGTCGCTTACACCCGCGCAACTTCGGAGGCTGGGCGGGTGACGCAGCCGTCGGACATCGAAGATCTGCTCGATCTCCCAACTCGCCGCGCCTCGCGTCTCGTCGCACTGCAACAGCTCGAACGCATATCGGAGGCGCACGCGCGACTGAGCGACCCCGAGGATCTGGAGGCGTTGCACGATTTCCGCGTTGCCACCCGGCGGTTGCGCAGCTGGATCCGCGCCTTTCGTCCCTGGCTGGAGGAGAGTGTACCGAGGAAGCTGCGGCGCCGGCTGCGCGATCTCGCCGCTGCAACGAGCGTCAGCCGCGATGCGGAGGTGCACATAGCGTGGATCGCCGAGCAGCGACCCAAGCTGACTCCTCGGCAGCGCACGGGCGCGGCGTGGCTGCAGGAGCGGCTCGCTTCCGCCAAGGTGCAGTCCGATGCCGAGCTCCAGGAGAAAGTTGCGGCTCGCTTCGCCCGCATCCACGTGGCACTGGACTGCGCGCTGGGTGAGTACACCATGCGCGTGAACCTGTACGAGGGCCCGCGCGATCTTCGATTCTCTCGCGCCGTTGCTCGTCTCATCCGCGAGGATTCCGCGGACTTGCGCGACCGGTTAGCGCGGGTGCACAGCGGCGAACACGCCCGCGAAGCCCACCGGGCGCGGATCGCCGGAAAAACATTGCGGTATCTGCTGGAGCCGATCGTCGGACACGCACCGGCCGCCGAAACTCTTGTCGAGCGACTCAAGGAGCTTCAGGATGCGTTGGGCGACGTGAACGATGCGCACGTCTTCGCCGGCGAGTTGACCGCGGCCCTCGAGGACAGCGCATCGGAGCATGCCCGCGTGCTGTCGCGCAGCGTGCTGGCGGGAAAGGAGAAGGGCGGCGAGTTGCGACGCGCCCGCCGCCGCGATCCCCGTCCGGGTCTGGTAGCGCTCGCGAGGATTCTGCGCGAGCGTGGCGCGGCGGCGTTCGCCCGCGTGGAGCGAGATTGGCTCGGCGAAGCCGCCGAACCATTCTTCACCGATGTCGAGTCCCTCGCGTCAGAGCTCGAGCGTCGTCCCGCCGCCGGCATCGAGATCGAGCGCAAGTATCTGCTCTCCGGTCTCCCGCCGCGATCCAGGAAGGGTGCGGTATCCGAGATCCGGCAGGGCTATCTGCCGGGGCAGCGACTGGTGGAGCGCCTGCGACACATACGTGAGGACGGCGGCGACCGCTGGGTGCGAACAGTGAAGGGCGGAGTGGGGCTGACGAGACTGGAGGTGGAGGAGGAAACCACCGAGCCCGTCTTCACTCGCATGTGGCCGCTCACTTTGGGGCGCCGGCTAACGAAGCGTCGCTACACCATCCCGGACGGCGATCTCACATGGGAGATCGACGAGTTCACCGACCGCGATCTGGTTCTCGCCGAGGTTGAGCTCCCCGACGCCGACGCGCCGGTGGAGATCCCGTCATGGCTCGCCCCGCACGTCGTACGCGAGGTGACGGGCGAGCCCGAGTATGGGAACGCGACGTTGGCCAGGTAGACCTGAGCCACTCGGCCGGCCCTGTCAGCCAGGCCGCTCGCCCCCGGCCCCTGTCCGTTCTGCGTCCACCAACATCGCTGCCACCTCGAATGCGTTCGTCGTCCCGTAGTTCGCGTAACAGTTGTTGAAGACGACGTGCACGTGCTCGGCGTGTGCGGCGGTGTCGAGGATGGAGGGAACCCACGATTCGAGCTCGCTGCGATCGTAGAGATAGCGGTAGCGCTCGCTCACCGGATGAACGGGCTTCTCCCATGTCTCCGCTTTCCGGCCGTGCATCCGGAAGATGGCGAGTTTCGGCTCGGTGACCGCGACGACTGGCGGAACGCTGCTCTTCATCCCTTGCGGCTCGTCCACCATCACGTAGCTGAGGCCGTGTTTCTCGAGTAGCCCGAGCGTGCGCTTCCGCAGACGCGGTGCGAGCCAACCCTGCTGCCGGAACTCCACCGCCAGCGCGTGCATCGGTAGCCGTTCGCGGGCACGCTCCAGCTCTTCCGCACTCGAGCGCGACGGTATGAACCACCGCGGATACTGAAGCAGCACGGCGCCAAGTTTGCCCGCCGCGCGCAGCGGCTCGAGTGCGTCGGCGAAGCTGTGCCACACAGCATCCAGCACTTCGCCTGGCAGATCCTTGGGATATACGCGGTCGGCCGTCGAAAGCCGGCCGGGAAGCGCCGAGCGAATCTCCGGCGGGAGGCGCTTCACCTCCGTCGGGTGGCCGGTCATGAGCGCGTGCGCCTTGACGTTGAAGGTGAAATCGTCTGGCGTGCGCTCCACCCACAGCTCGCTCATGCGACGCGCCGGAATTGCGTAGTAGGTGGAGTCCACCTCCACGATCGGAAAGAGCGACGAGTAGTGCCTCAGCCGCGCTTCCGGAGTGTTCGCGCCGTCAGGATAGAAGACACCCGGGGCGGTGATCGTCGGATCGGTCCAGCTGGCTGTGCCTACCGAAATCTCTCCCCGCGGC
>CAYXRS010000246.1:0-3147 GCA_964467195.1 uncultured Gemmatimonadaceae bacterium | reverse complement strand
ACCCTCTCTCTCGAATTTCCCGCCCGAACCGGCTCATGGGGCGAGCCTGGCTCCCCACTGGTTACTCCGAACCGCTGTAGAGAGGCAGCTGACGAGAAAGCATTCGATCGCTCTGGATCTCAAGTCGCTGAAGCACTATCGCGACCAGAGCGATTACCAGTTCGCTCCGCCGGTCGCGATCAACAAGGCATTAGGTCACTTAAGGACCGCCCGGGCGCTTAGCGACAAGATCGAACAGCTTGACGATGCTGCAGTCGGCGGCATCGTGGCTATAGTGCTTGATCTCGATCGCGAGGCGGCGGATGCTTGAACTTCGTCTGTAGGCTCGTGGGTGGAGTATGACCAACCGGGTGCCCACTGTACACGGTGAACGTAATCCGCGACTATTGCGCCAAGCACTTTTCGACGCCGCGCTGACGCTCCCCTGACGCACTGCGGCCCAGCTTCCGGATGCACATCTGGAATCGCTGGCCGCAGGTGTGAGAAAGGCGCCTCACATGCCACCACATATCCGGCTCGTCTCGCGCGGCGCGTGTTCAAGGGCGCGCGATGTTTTTTTGCATGAGCTGCCAGCCGTCAGATGTGCCCGGCTTGTCGATCGTGCGCGACGTGCAGCAGTGCCAGAGCGTACCGTCGAACGTCACCTGATCGCCGCGGAGATATTGCGCGGTCTTTTGCCAAACTCCCCTGTAGCCTGGCAGCCGGCAACGATGCGCCTTCGCACTGGCCGGCTGTGCGGCGCGGGGTGGGGAGGAGGAAGAACGTGGTTACACGTTTACTACTCTCGAGTATCCCGGTGCTACGAGGACCGTCGCGTCGGCAATCAATGACTCGGGACATGTGGCCGGTTGGTACCGGGGGTGGGAAGCCGGAGGCGAGGTGAAGGGTTACGTGTACCGCGACGGAGAGTATACGTCGATCCAGTATCCCGAAGCGGCGGTGACACAGATCAACGGCATCGGAGCCGATGGCGCGCTGGTTGGCGCCTATCGCAGAGCGGGCGATCCGGGCGTGGCATGGCACGGATTCATGCGCACGCCTGCCGGCGAGTTCGTCGAGATACACCATCCGGATCATCCGCACAGCATGGCGCAGCGGACCCTCCCCGACGGGTCGATCATCGGCTGCTACCACGACGGAGACTTCATGTCGAGCATGCGCGGGATGGTCGTGGCTGGAGGAGAGGTCATCGCCGAGGACGGCTCGGGCACCATGTACACGGGCGCCACCGCCGACAGGCGCAAAATGGTAGGGAATCTATCAATCGCGCGCCGCGGCTTTGTGCGGGATGGTGATCGCGTCACCCATATAGAAGCGCCCGGCAGCGCCGCCACCGAAGTGTGGGACATCAACGCCGCTGGCGTGATCGTCGGTGTTGCGGTGGATACGTCAGATGTGGCGCGCGGCTTCGTCCTCGACAACGGGCGGTGGACGGTGATCGAAGTCCCTGACTCGCGAGCGACGGTGACATTCGGCATCAACGCGCGCGGAGAGATCGTTGGCGGCTGGGATGACGCGGAAGGTACGCGGCGGGGCTATCTGGCCAGGCGGGAGTAGCGGGCGAGGATTCAAGGGGGTCAGAGTACTTGAAACCGATCAAGGGGGTCAGAGTAGTTGAAGCAAAGGGGGTAATCGGTGTACCGTCTTCCTTCAACACTCGCTCTGCCATCTCGCGAGGGCTCTTTTGCTTTTTCTTTCTGGCTGCGTTTCCTTCCACTCGCCGGCCGGGTTCTAGCGGTTCGCGCAGCAACCGAGCCAGTATGCCGCGCCGGAACCCGAGACCCCGGCCGCTCTCGAGGTCGCCGACCGCTGAGGGAATTCACGCCTCTCGGGCTGTTTCCACCTGTCATGTCGGAACAATGAAGCTCTCTCCCGCCGCTTGTTTTCCTTCCGGGGGAGACACGCGAACGTTATCTTCGCGGAAACGTCCTGACCGGCCGTCTCCGGGCCGGCCGTTCGCCGGGGCGCCTCGCGACTGCCGGCCCGACCTGCGGCTCGCTCCCCCACGCAACCGTGGAGGTGGCTCCATGGCGGACGACCCGCAGCCTACGGTCCCGCGACTCTTCGAGGCCCTCCGCGACGGCGATCCCGCCGCACTGGATGCCGTCGTGACCGTGCTGTATGACGAGCTCCGCCTCCTCGCACGCCAGCACCGGCACCGGTGGCACGGGGACGATACGCTTGACACGACGGCGCTGGTCCATGAGACCTATCTGAAGCTCGTCAAGCAGAACCGCGTCACGGCGGAGAGCCGGCGCCACTTCTTCGCGCTCGCGTCCCGCGCCATGCGCCACATCCTGAGCAACTACGCGGAGGAGCGACGGGCGCAGAAGCGAGGCGGCGGGCTGGAGCATCTCTCGTTACGGGAGATGGCGCTCAAGGTAAAGGACGACGTGGTCGATGAGCATTGCGCCGCGGAGGCGCTCACGGCTTTGCACGGCGGGCTCGATCGACTGGAAGGGTCGCACGCCCGGTCCGTCCGCGTCGTCGAATGCCGGTTCTATGGCGGATTGACGATCGAGGAGACGGCGGCGGCGCTCGGCGTGTCGACTCGCACAGTCAAGCGGGACTGGGCCTATGCCCAGGCCTGGCTGAACCGCGAGCTACGGGAGACCGCGTGAGCATGGACCGGCACCACGCCGAGCGGGTGGCCGAGCTCCTCGAGCAGGCGCTCGAGATGACGCCCCAGGAGCGGCATAGCTTCCTCCGGACGCTGAGCGACGAGGACGCCGACCTCGCCCGCGAGCTGGGTTCGCTGCTGGCGTCCTACGATGAGGCTCCAGACGCCCTGGACATCCTGGCGGCGCGGGTCCTGCCGCCGGCCCTCGGTCGGTTTGCCAGGGCGCTGGAGCCGGGGCCGCCGCTCCGGGATGAAACGATCGGGCGCTACCGCGTCCTGGATCGTCTGGGCGGCGGAGGGATGGGCGAGGTCTACCAGGCGCACGATCCCGAGCTGGACCGGCTGGTGGCGCTCAAACTCCTGCCGACCCACCTGACAGCCGATCCCGAGGCCCGGGCGCACCTGAAGACCGAGGCACGGGCCGCCTCGGCGCTGGACCACCCGAATATCGCCGTCGTCCACGAGATCGGCGCGACGGAGCCCGCAGCGGGGAGCCATGAGCCGGAGCGGCTCTTCATCGTGATGGC
>CAYXRS010000245.1:0-3178 GCA_964467195.1 uncultured Gemmatimonadaceae bacterium | reverse complement strand
GGCGTTAGGCGGCGTGGCTCCGGTCTTGGCGTTTGTTCCGCCACGTCGGCTTCAATAGCCAGTCATCAATAGCCAGTCATCGTTGTACAAGTTGCTTGCCTTCCGGACGCCTGGTCGGCAAACTTGATCATCTGATCAGTGTTCCGGTCGGTACAGCACCAGCGGAAATCACTCGCTCAAGCTAATCGGCAGCACGGAGAACTCCGATGAAACGACGCACGTTCCTCTCTGTCGCCCTTTCCACCGTTCCGGTCATGGCCACGAACGTAGCGGCGGCAATCGATAATCCAGGTCGCGCCGTCTTCGTTCCAGCAGGCACGGATCGCTTCGGTACTCCCGCGAAGTTCGCTATCGGACATATCGACTGCAAGGTTTCGGCACAAGACACCAACGGAGCCTTGTCGGTCTTCGAGGCGGTCACCTCAGGTGCCGACCGCCCCGCGCGGCATTTTCACCATGAGCAGGATGAGTGGTTCCACATCTTGGAGGGCGAGTACATCTTGGAGGTCGGCGCCGAGCGGTTTCACCTGCGTGCGGGCGATGCGGTTCTGGCACCACGCAAGGTTGCGCATGCCTGGGCGTGCGTCAGTGCACAACCAGGCAAACTCGTGACCGTTTTTCAGCCTGCAGGTAAGATGGAAGAGTTCTTTCAGCAGCTCCCTGCGCATGTCGGCAGGGCTTCAAGAGAGGAGATGCAGCAGCTCTACCGCGCCCATGATATGGAGATCGTCGGCCCCCCCTTACCGCTGGACTGAAGGAGCAGCGGAGATGAGGGTATGCCCGGCTGCAGATCAGGCACAAGTTGTGACTGTGGCGTGCTGTAGAGGCCCACCAAACGCTGAACGCGGACGCAGGCCATCCATGTGTTATGGAAAGTTTGTCATGCTCGTTGGGTTCGGCGGTGCCGTTCACAAACCTCCGCGCTGGCCCTGCGCCAGTTTGCCCCGATCTTGCGCTTCAGCGGTGTCCTGACTCCGCCCGGGACGCCACCTCAAGTTTCGGATATGTGCTTCTGTTTCAAGCGCTTGTGTCCTCTGCAACGTGATGCTATGCTGCTTCTGCTGCTGCGTGTGCTCCATGCGACAGAGCGCGCGGAACACCGCAGAATAGGCGATAGACACCTGGTCTCCGGTCGCACTCTGCGTTGCCGGACAGCAATGGTGCAACTTGCATCAATCGGCTGCTACACTTGCGAAGCAGGGACCGCAGCGAGGAGTTGTGACATGAGGCTGATGCGCTGGCTCGTATTCTTGCTTGCATCGGCCGCCCCGATCCCGGTCATTGCGCAAGCAACCCACGAAACGCCTTTGCCGCAGATCGCAGCGCACGACAACCTCCGATCGGCAGGGCGGTTGCAGGATGGCGTACTCAGGCTCTCGCTGTGGGCTGGCGTCGGCCTGTGGTCTCCGGAGGCGGACATGTCCCGTTCTCGACGCGTCCAGGGATTTGGCGAAGAGGGAGGACCACTGTCCATCCCGTCGCCGCTCATCCGGGTACCCGAGCGAACCATCGTTCACCTCTCCATCCGCAACACACTCCCCTCACCGCTTCGCATTCACGGCTTCTGCGACCGACCCGGCGTGTGCGAGCCGGTCACGATTCCTGCCGGCGAGATAGGCGAGGTCCGGTTCACGCTGCGTGACGCTGGAACCTATCACTACTGGGCCACCACGGGGGATCTCTCGCTGGCGCTGCGCGACGGCGACGACAGTCAGCTCGGGGGCGCCATCGTGGCAGATCCGCCTGGCGCCGACGTGCGTGACCGGGTGTTCGTCCTGGGCATGATGAAGGGAGAACCCGGTGACTCGATCGCCGAACCGACCGTCATCAACGGCCGGCCCTGGCCACATACGGAGCGTCTCGAGCATGCCGTCGGGGACACGATCGACTGGCGGCTCGTGAACCTGACGGCCGCTCCGCACGCGATGCACCTGCACGGCTCCTATTTTCATGTCGAGAGCGTGGGCGATGGCGCGCGGGACACGCAGTACTCCAGCACGGACCGCCGCCTGGCCGTAACGGAGCAGATGCCGCCTGGCCGTACGGCGAGGCTGACCTGGATCCCGGAACGAGCGGGCAACTGGCTGTTCCATTGCCATATGCTCATCCACATGATCCCGCCTGCGCAGCAGGGCGGAGCCGCCCGCCAGCACGCCTCCGACGCAGCGGCCGCCGGCATGGCCGGCCTCGTGCTCGGCGTTCATGTGACGGGCGGCCCTCTTCCGATCGCAACCTCCGATGCGGGCCGGCGACGGATCCGACTCATCGTCGAACCCGATACGCGTCTCGGGGCAACGGCCAGCTACAAGGTGGAGCTCGAGGCGGGCTCCTCGCCAGCGCCACGCGTGAGCGATCGCGCCGTTCCCGGCCCTATCATGGTGCTGACGCGCGGGGAGCCGGTTGCTGTGGAGGTGGTGAATCGCCTGAGTGAACCCACTGCCATTCACTGGCACGGCATCGAGCTCGAAAGTTACGACGACGGTGTGCCGGCCTTTGGTGGCACCCGGGGCAGTGTGACGCCGCCGGTGGCCGCGGGCGGGACGTTCACCGCGCGCTTCACGCCTGCACGCGCGGGAACGTTCATCTATCACACGCACTGGCACAACGCCGACCAGCTCGCCGCGGGCATCTACGGGCCGCTGATCGTGCTGGAGCCTGGGCAGTCTTACGATCCCGTCTCCGATCACATCATCGTGTTGGGATTGGACGGGCTCTACCGTCCCCCTCCTGCCGAACCCTTGGTTGTGAACGGCGACACGCAGCCGCGCCCGCTCGACCTCAAGGCTGGAGTGGCTCATCGGCTTCGTTTCATCAACATCACCGCGGACAACGTCGCGCTGACGGTGCAACTACTGTCAGGATTCGATCCGCATCGATGGATGCTGGTCGCGAAGGACGGCGCCGAAACCCCGCCGGCGCAGCGCTCCGAGCGGCCGGCACGCCAACTCGTGGCAGTCGGCGAGACGTACGATTTTGAACTCGCGCCGATGCCGCCGAGAGCGGTGGGCCTGTGGATGGAGTTGCGCCGGGGCAGTGGTGAGCTGCTGTTTCAGTGGCCGGTGCGCGTCCGGTAGCGGTGAAGCAGTATCGCGTTGCGGCGGCCGCGTTTCTCCAACTCTGGACACATCATGACGGTCAAGCGTATGGACAACGTCGGCATCGTGGTAGAAGACATCGA
>CAYXRS010000244.1:0-3228 GCA_964467195.1 uncultured Gemmatimonadaceae bacterium | reverse complement strand
ACGCCACCGGTTGCCTTGCCGTGCTCGGCGCGTACTCGGCTACGGGGAACATCGCGTTCTTCCCTGGAACCGGAGGATCGGCTGTCGTACTAATAGTAGGGGCCGGTCACCAGCGAAATCCGGCGATCCTGGTGGACTGACAGGAGCTCGGCTGCACGGAGGCCACTCATGAAGCGAAAGCCAGTCATTCCGGACTTCGCGCGAAAGGCGCAGAAGAAGAAGGGCGACATCTCTCCATCGGCGCCGCGCGGGCCAGCTGCGCCCGGTGCGCCGCGACCACCGTCGATCAAGCCGCGGTCGACCTCGGCCAAGTCAGGACGACGTGGGCAGTGAGTGGCTGGCGGCGTTCGATTTCACCATTTGCACAGATTGAAGGCGGCGCAATTGGGCATAATGCCTGACCAGCCGCCTTCTCATTAGGGCGCTATCATGAGCATCGAATAATGTGACAGTGCTCTAACGATTCCAGTCAAAAGGTCAGAAAGGCGGCTTCTCGCGCAGCTTCTGAACCGAACAGATTGGGGTCTACGGCCATGATTTCCCTGGGATCTGACGCAGGCCGGTCCATTGTCACGGTCGCCGCCTGCGGCGCGATCGCGGTGATGGCGGGATGCGCCTCCGCCGTGACCGCGCCCAGCGCGGACACGGATGTGGTGGAAGCGGCTGGGCAGAATGGGAGCGGCCAGAAGGAGCCGAGCGCTCCCGGCGTACCCGATTTCTTCTTCGTCTCCAACGCCAGCGGCACTGACCAGATCTGGATCCACGAGAGCGGCGCGACACGCCGGCTTACGTGGACCGACGTGTCTGACTCCGATCCGCACGGCGCGGCCAGCCGCCTCGTGTTCACCTCCACGCGGGACGGCAACGCCGAGGTCTACATCGCGGCGTGGGATGGCAGCGGCGCTGCGCGTCTGACCAGCGATGGTTCACACGACGGCAGTCCGGCGCTGAGCCCGCTCGGCGATCGCGTCGCCTGGGTGACTCATCGCAGCGGCGTTCACCGGATCTGGGTGATGAACGCCGACGGCAGCGACCAGGTGCCGCTGGAAACCGGCGCGCCGAGCTACAACCCTGAGCGTGCGCCCTCCTGGAGTCCTGATGGTGGCAGGATCGCCTTCAGCTCCACGCGCACCGGGACGTCGCAGATCTTCGTGATGCCCTCCGGCGGCGGCTTACCGGTACAGGTAACGCGGGAGCCGGGTGGCGCATTCGAGCCAGCTTGGAGTCCCGACGGGAAGTACATCTACTATGTGGAGGCGTCGAGCACGGCGCGGATCCGGCGGGTGAACCTTGGTAACGGGCAGGTTGAGGCGGTGGTGGGCGACGCAGAGGGCGCGGGCCAGCCGGCGTGCAACGCTACCATGTGCCTGTTCACGGGTGGGGCTTATGGCGGCCGGGGGGACATCCTGAGCGTGACGTTCGCGAGGAAGGGGAATGTGGTGGCGGAGGTGGTGGCGACGGGGGCGAGGGAGGGAGGAGGGGCATTGGTGGTGAGATAATCGCGCTGCAGTGCGGAGCGAGCGCCGCCGACTCGCCGATCCCGGCGACCGAGCTGCAGACGATGGGCGCCCCCAATTACACGCAGGCCCGAGCAGCCCGTGAAGGTCACGCGGACGGGGATCTTGCGCGTGGCACGTTGATGTTTCCGACGATTGGCTGCTCGTTGCGGCGGACCGGAAGGCGCGATCCGGGCTGCTGTTCCCTCAGTCGTCCTCCGGCGACAGGAGGTACACACCGTCCTCGAAGTCGCTAAGCATCATGACGGTGTTGTACTGGACGATCAGCGTATCGCCACGCATGGTGCCAGTGGCAAACCACCTGCTATCTCCATGGAAGGAAAAGGTTATTACCGAATCCGCTTGTGACCGTGTGCCAGCGTACTCGTACAGACGCGACCATCCAGACCCAGCCCGGAGGTACTGCAGCCCGAAAGCCTCGTTGTCGTAGAAGACGTACCGTGAACGCAAACCCACCGGATAGCTGTGCTCACCGCTGCGCTCGTAGATCGCGACCGGGGAAACCGGAGTCTCATCTGAAAGGAGGTACGCACCGTCCTCGAAATCGCTAAGCATCATGTCGATGTTGTACTGGACGATCAGCGTATCGCCACGCATGGTGCCAGTGGCAAACCACCTGCCATCTCCATGGAAGGAGAAGGTGATTACCGAATCCGCTTGCGACCGTGTGCCAGCGTACTCGAACATGCTCGACCCTCCAGCGCGGAGGTACTGCAGCCCGAAAGCCCCGTTGTCGTAGAAGACGTACCGTGAACGATATCCCGCCAGCCAGCTGTGCTCACCGATGCGCTCGTAGATCGCCACTGCACCAGGAGCGGGAGGAAAGCTCGGTGGTTCCCTGGGAGTTGGATCGAGCACGACCGCGGATGGCAGCTCCCCACAAGCGGCGAGAGTTGCGATCAGGAGGCCGATAGCAGGGATCCTCAAGAAAGCGGTATTGGTCGACATGATGCCTCCGTCTGAACTGTAGCTGTGCTCCTGCCCGCTCGGGTGCCGCGAGCGGGACGCTTGCTCCTGTGACCGCACCCTCGACCTCCTGCATGCCGGTCACCTGTCCCGCCGATCCCAACTGTCGTTATTATGAGACAGCTCGCTGAACCCGCGGTGTCGTCTGAATGAACTCCGCATGAACTCCGCTCCCATGTTTCGCGTCAGGCTCCTCGGGAGCCCGTGCGTAGTACGGGCAAACGGTGCCTTGCTCACCGGGCGCGCCGCCCAGCGACACCGCCTCGGGCTGCTCGCCCTACTGTCGCTCGCCACGGCCCCCGGCTTGAGCCGGGAGAAGCTGACGGCCTTGCTCTGGCCGGAGAGCAGCGCGGAACATGGGCGCAATCTCCTCAACGTGTCTGTCTACGTGCTGCGAAAGGCGCTCGGCGAGGACGCGGTCATCTCCAACGGCGATGATCTGCGACTGAACACCGAAGCGGTGGGGGTGGACGTGGTCGACTTCGAGTCGGCCCTCGACAATGGGAACGAGGAGGCGGCCGTCGCGCTGTACCGGGGGCCGTTCCTCGATGGGTTCTTCCTGAGCGATGCCCTGGAGTTCGAGCGCTGGGTGGATCGCGAGAGGGGAAGGCTCGCCGGCCGCCTCGCCAGCGCGCTGGAGTCCCTGGCGGTGGGGGCCGAGGGCAAAGGGGACTCTGCTCTGGCGGTGAAGTGGTGGAAGGCGAGGGCGGCGCACGATCCATACGACTCCCGCGTGGCCGTGAGG
>CAYXRS010000243.1:0-3238 GCA_964467195.1 uncultured Gemmatimonadaceae bacterium | reverse complement strand
CCCGAAGCGTGCCTTGGTCCATCTCGTGGTTGAAAGCAGCCTTGAGCTCGTCGTCCGAGGCGTGCACGCGCGCGCGCCCGTAGAGCGTAATTGCATCCTCCAGGCGGCCCTGTCGCCACGCGATCCGCCCCAGCCTGAAGCACGCCTCCGCCGCCACCGCCGTCTCGGGGGATTCCGACGCCGACGCGTACGCCACACTGGCCGCGATCAGATCACCGCGCCGCTCGGCGGCCTCGGCAACCGTCATCGGATCCATCGGCGGCTGCCCATTGCTGCTCGGCGGCGCCACCCTCGGCGCGCCCGCAACCGGCGTGGGCCGCGGCACGAACTTCACCGCCGGCACGAATCTCGGCGTAGGTGGTGACGTCATCTCGCTCTCACTCCGGTGGTACTTGCCATGCCGAACTCACCTCGTCGCGGCGGTCGCCGCGCCAATTCCCGTACTTCGTCGCGCAAGTGCCACATGCGCAGCGCCTGCCTCGAACTCCGAGCTCCGAACCCCGCCATCATACGGCCAGCTGCGGCGCCGACACTCCGGTGCGCCGGAACGCCGCCGCCGGCGACGGCGGCTGGATCTGCCGCAGAAACGCGCTGATCACGTAGTTGGCGCCGCCGCGCGAGCGGATCTGGTTGGGCGCGGCGTGCAGATACCGCTGGCAGGTGTTGCGGAACGCGCTCCCCGATGGGAAGTCGAGTGCCAGCGCCACGCTGTCGGCGCTGCGCTCCGGATCCTCCAGCATGCGCGCGGCAACTATCAGTCGTCCCCATGCGATGATGCGTTGCGCGGTCGGGAACCCCGCCTGCACCAGCCGCTCGGTGAGCGTCTTGCGGCGGATGCCGAGTATCTTCGCCAATCCTTCAGGTGCGAGCCGCTCGTGGGCGCGCGCCACCGCCATGAGCGTGGCATCGCGCACCGTCGGCTTCACATCGCCCAGCGCCAGGCGCAGCGTCTGTAGCACCGTGCGCGCCTCGGACTGCTCTATCAGATTCACGATGCGCCGCGGCTCGTCGTCCACGTCGGCCACTATCAGTCCGTCCACGCCGAAGCGTCCGCCCTCGAAGATGTCGCGCGGCGTGGCGGGAGGGATGGAGACGTAGAGAACCACCGCCACCGATGGAAAGCGTCGCTTGAGCTGGCGCAGCCAGTCGAACGCGGCCATGGTGTCGCCGTCGGCGAACGCATCCACAACTGCAACGGACACGGCGTTGTCGCCGCATCTCCGCAGGAGATCCGACCAGTCGGCGCAGCCCATCAGAGTGTAGCGATCCCTGACCGCCGAGCGCAGCCTGTTCTGTCTCAGCTGGCTTGGGACCAGGGTTGCGACTATGCCCATCGAGGCTCTCCACGGTGGAAAATGGGTCCGATGGAGGACGCCGGATGGCGGCGGGGTGTCACGCCAGGGCCGGCCGTCGGCACGTCGTGATGGTGGGGGGCCTGGTGATGACGGGTGCCGGGCGTGGTCGGCAGTCTATTCCACGAGAGCCGTGAAGCCACCGGCAGTGCGAACTCCGTGTCGCGCTGAAGCGGACCGGTGACCTTCCACTCGGCTCGGCAGTCGATGGCCCGGTACAGAGACGTCACGAGAAGCACCGCCGTTCGCAGGTCTGACGACCATTCGCGTTCGGCGATTTCGGAGCCCGCGGCGAGAGCCCGGGCTCCTCTCGTATCCCGCCGCGAGAGCCCGGGCTCCTCTCGTATCCCGCCGCTGCGGTGGTACGCTGGGCGACGGAAGCGGCCAGCCGAGGCGAGGCCAGCAGCTATCCGTGGGTTGGCTGGGATCGGCGAACGGGCTCTTCCACACAGAAAGGCGCGGCCGAGGAATAGCTGTGCCGCCGGTACTTCGCGTGGTAGTTCTCCGGCCTGTGCGGTGATGCGTAGAACAACGCCAGAAGACGCCTCACGAGCCCGTAGCGCTCGAGGCGCGTTTCGGAATCAGGGAGCGGGTCGCGCACTTCCACCGTGATCGTACCGCTGTCCCGCTCTCCCCGTATGCGCCAGCCGGTTGCCTCAACCACGACGGAGAAGTCACCGCATTCCACCGGGAGCGGTTCGGGTGCGCCCGTCCAGAACGGTGCCTCGTCCGACAGGCTGAACGCCGGGATGAGCGAACGCAACGACCAGAGACAGCTGGCGGGCCCCGAGTAGTTGTCGAGGATGCGCTGATCCGCCTGGAAGTAACCCTGCGTGACCGTTCCGTTGCGCAGCGCACCGTGCTGGATGAAATACCGCCACGTTTCATCGAGCGCCCGCCGCGCCTCACCCGCACTTACCTGGTCGGGGCACGACGTATGACCGAACACCAGCGGCGCGGCCACCGCGAGGCGGTAGCAGGGGCTGCGCCCCAGCATGGGCACGCCGTGCGGTCCAATCAGATACTTGTAGTGGCGCAGAAACGCGCGTCGCGCTTCGGAGAGAAAGGCGGCGTCCCAGCCGGGGTCGATCTGCTCGCACCAGTACAGCGCGTAGTGAAAACCCCAGGCGTTGTAAAAATCGAACTTGCCGCGCTCGCCATCGCTGAACCACCCATCACCACGGTAGAGCTCCTTCACGTGAGCGTACTGCCGGCGGGCCGACGAGTTACGCACCGGATGCCCCAGCCGCTCGAGTACGACGAGAACCAGCACGACGAAGAGCAGCCAGTTGTTGCCATGCACGCACGCCTCGTTCACCTGCGACAGCCACTCCGCCACCTGCGAGCGTTCCGGCCCCGACATCTCCTCCCACACGGGATCACGAAAAAGCCAAAGCGCGAGCGCCACGTCGGCTGCTTCCACCGTTCGCTGATCATAGTCGCCAATGCGTCCCCAGTACTCCGGCCCCGACGGATCGGTACCTGCCAGCACCCCTTGCCGGAACGCGTCGCAGAGATCCAGCGTGCTTCCGTCGGGCAAGGTCAGCATGCGCGGGCGGCCACCGCGCACCCATGCGCCGAGCAGCGGCACCACCCGGGCGAAGCCCTCCAGTCCCTCGGCGCGGCGCCCACTCCAGCCCCGCCAGCCGGGGTAGTGGGGAGCCTGACTCAAGAAAAAAGTCGCCTGTGCTCGCCGCATTGACCAGGCTTTCAGCCTCTCAAAATTCCGGCGAATAATGCGATCGTAAGTAATTTATCATCTCTCAAGCCACACGCAAACGATGAAAATGTCATGCTGGAGACCCGGTTCTCCTTTCACATCACCGGGACGAAGCATCGGCGGCTGGGTATTGAATTATTGGTAGTATTTGACATTGGTAGTATTT
>CAYXRS010000242.1:0-3243 GCA_964467195.1 uncultured Gemmatimonadaceae bacterium | reverse complement strand
CGGACCGGGTCGCTGCGCCGGCGGCTGCCCCGATGTGGGGCGGGCAGGTGCCGAGCCCACAGCCGGCGGTCTGCCACTCTTCAGCCGTTCCAGTACACGTTCCGTGATGTCAAAGCTCGGGTCCGCCGATACCAGCAGGCCACCAACGCCCGCGGCATCGAGAATCATCGAGTATCCTTCCTGCACGCGGATGCTGTCGATGGTCTCCTGAATCCACGTCATTAGCGGACGCATCAGCTCCTGCTCGCGCGCCACGGCTCGCTGCTCCATCTCCTGAGCGCGGGTCTGGTATTGCTCCTCGCGTTCACGGATCTGAGCTTGCCTGTTCAACCGCGCCGAGGGACTGAGCGAAACCTCCTGCCGGTTGTACTCGGCGATCATGGTGTTGAGCGAATCGCCCATTCGCTTCATCTCCTCGCGGAAGCCTTGCATCTCCCGCTCGAACACCGCCTCCGCCTCGGCGCGGCCCGGCGCCTGATCCACGATCACCTGCGAATTCAAGTACGCCAGCCGGAGCCCCGGCTGACCGCCTCCCTGCGCAGCCACATCGGCCGCCGAGAGAGCGAGTACCGCCAGCGCGCCGAGTGCAACCCGAACGAAATAATGCATGCCTGCTCCTAGAAAATGTTGCCGATCTTGAAGTGCAACTGCCAGCGCGGCGCTCGCCGCCCGA
This sequence comes from uncultured Gemmatimonadaceae bacterium, assembly GCA_964467195.1. GTDB lineage: Bacteria > Gemmatimonadota > Gemmatimonadetes > Gemmatimonadales > Gemmatimonadaceae > CAYXRS01. Next base: position 2,570 of record CAYXRS010000242.1, on the reverse strand, counting down.
ACTCATCAACTCGGTCGAAACCATATGCCCAATCCAGGCCCAGAGGGCCGAGTGGCGTGACGAGTGCCACACCTACACCCGCGCCACGTACCAATCGCGTGGGATCGAACTCGCGCGGGCGGTTCCACACGTTGCCCGCGTCGTAGAAGGCGTTCACGTAGACGGACGGATTGAGGCGCAGGCCGAGCTCCGCCGTTGCCGTCATGAAGGCGGCGCCAAACGACTCCCGACGTGCCGTGGTACCCGACCCCGGGAGGACCCCCTGAGGCGTGATGGTGAACTCCTCGTAACCGCGGAGTTGCTCACCGAACTGGACGCCGCCCAACGCGAACTTCTGCGTCACGAAGAACGGCCCCACGTCGCCGTGAACGACACCGGCGCGGCCTGTCAGCCCGAGCACGAAGCGCATCGGGCTGCTCCCGGGGCGCGCGTCCCCCAGTTGCCCAAGCGGAGCATAGGCGCGGACTTCGGTGGTATACCGCTGGAAGTTGGAAGTTCCGCCCAGCGGCCCACCATTCACCTGCGCCCCTACTGTCTGAAGCACACCGGCGGTGGGGAACGGCAGGTCAATGCGCGTGTCGCGGGTCACCGTCAAGCCGAGCGTGGACCGGATGCAGTTGATGCACTGCTGGATGGTGGTGTCGCGGTCGAAGATCCCGCCCTGATATTTGACGGACTCGAGGCCGTACGAGACGAACATGCTGGACAGCAACGACCGCGGCATGGGGAAGCCGAGCTGCACCGAGCCACCGGTGCGCTGCTGGCGACCAAGGTCTTCGATAATGAACCGCGACCTGGTGTGATAGGCGGTAGTCGTGCCCGATATTCTCGACCCGCGAACGGCCGGATCGGTATAGCTCAGCGTGAAGTCGTTGATGAGGCGGCCAAACTGCCACTGGAGAGACGCCCGCTTGCACTGCCCGAAGAGATTCGGCTGGTCGAGTCCCAGGAAGCCGCCGAAGCCCGAGCCCTGCCCCATCGACGCACCGAAGCTGACGTTGCCGGTGCGGCGCTCCTGAACGCGGAAGATGATGTCGACGTCGCCCTCGTCGTTGGCGGGGCGTGTATCCGGCGCCGGCAGAGGTGTTTCAAAAAACCCGAGGTTGGCGATGTTCTGATAGCTGCGGACCAGACGGTCCTGATTGAAGACGTCACCCGGGACCACGGCTATGCGGCTGCGAATGCAGGCCTCGGTGGTGTAGTCGTTGCCGACGATGTCCACTCGGTTGATGATCGCCGGCGTCCGCTCCTCGATCTCCCAGCGCAGGTTGACGGTCGGCACACCGTCCACTTCTGTCCGCTGAATGACCGGACGGATGGTGGCGTAGATGTAGCCTTCGTTGTTGTACGCGGTGCGCAGCTGTTGGGTCGCGGACTCCCACTGTTCGGCGTTGAACACGTCCCGTGGCTCGCTGGCTCTAATCACCCCGCGCAGGCGCTGCCCGAGCGTAGGCTGGAAGCTGCCAAAGGGATAGAAGTCGCGTATGGCATCGGTGGGAAAGAAGCGGTTGCCGATGACCTCGAAGGTCCCGATGCGGTACTGCGGCCCCTCCTCCACCTCGAGCTCGATCATCGCCTTGCCCAGATCCGGATCCACGATCAGGGTGTCGCGGATGATCTGGAAGTCAACGTATCCGCGACTGGCGAAGTACTCCGGCAGACGCTCACCCAGATCGGCGGCGTAGCGCTCGTCGTCGAACTCACCGCGGCGGAACCAGAGAAACCCTTCGGGGCGCGTGCGCATCGCACCCACGAGCTGCCGGTCCCGAACGCGCTCGTTACCGACGACGCGGATTCCGGAGATAGCCAGCCGCCGCCCCTCCTCTATCCTGAAGGTCACGTCCACGCGATTGTTCACCATCGTGGTCTCGGGGCGCACCTCCGCCAGGTAGAACCCACGACTGGCATACAGCGAATCGATGCGCGCGACCGTTTGCGTCACGAGCGCCGGATCCAGCGGGCGGCCCGGCAGCACGCTGACGCGGTCGCGCACTGCGCGCCGCGACACCGCATCATCACCGGCGATGTGCACCGCGCCCACGAGCGGCCGTTCCTCCACACTTATTACGACCGTGGCCGCCTCGGTGATGGGATCCAGCTCGCAGGTAATCTCGACATTGTCGAATTCGCCGGAGGCGAACACGTTGCGAATGGCGCTCTGGACATCACGATACGAGAGGCGCTCGCCCGGACGGAAGGCTGCCTGCGTACGGATGGTCGTCTCGGGAATGCGCTGGTTGCCTCTCACCGCCACCGAGTCCGGCTGCGTGCAGGCGTCGGCGGCAGGACCCTCCTGCGCTCGCAGTGAAGCTGGAGCGGCGGCCAGGAGGGCGAGCGCGGAAAGTGCCAAGAGGTATCGAAGCATAGAACCGTTAAATATAAACGCGGCGCGGCCGGAAGGCCCACTTGGGGGCCCCCCGGCCGCGCAGTGGTGCCCTGTGATCAGGTGGTCTGCGTAAGTACCCGGAACTCCAGCTTGCCGCCGGCCGGAGAGACGTCCACCTCCACCTCGTCACCCTTCGCGAACTCGCCCACCAGGATCTTCTCCGAGAGCGGATCCTCGATGTAGC
>CAYXRS010000241.1:0-3244 GCA_964467195.1 uncultured Gemmatimonadaceae bacterium | reverse complement strand
AGGCGGCAGCGTTCGCGTCCCAACTCGCCCTGATCGCCGCTTCCTCTCTGCTCACTACCATGACTCCATCGATGATCAGTCGCGACTTTCGTGTGGTTGGCGAGGCGAGCAACTGCACCGCTTCATTCGTAATATGTCCATCTGCCGTCCAACGGGATCGACAAACTCGTCCTGCGTATCCAGTCCGGTGGCCAACTCAGGATCCAGCTCCGAATGGTGACTGTATCCCCGACGGGTCATCTCAGCCACCAACGACTCGTGGCGCCTGAACAATGCAGCCAGTTTTCCCTCCCACCGGCGGGTCTCCGGATGAGAACGGTACCCCTGCAAGTCCAGCGTCAGAATGTTCCAGAGACCGTGCAGCTCCCGGTGTTCGCCGAGAAGGTGACTACGGCACAACTGTGCGGGATCGATATCCCAGATGCGCATTGCTGGTGACGTTACTCATCGCTCGGGCTGTTGCCCTCAGTCGGAAAGAGCAGCTCGTTACCGTCGGGATCGTCGATCTGGATCGAGTCGTACCCCCACCAGGTTTCCTTGCTGGGAACAGAGCGCTCGACGAGCTCACGGCGAAGATCCGCGAGCTCAGCCACATTCAGCTCGACGAACAGGCGCGTCCTGTCTCTACGCGTGGCATGCTCGCAAAGGATGATCTCGCAATCTCCGCGATTGACCTGGCAGACCTTTCCTGCGCCCTCGCCTTCATGCCAACGCTTCTCGAAGCCCAGCATGTCGACGTAGAAGCGGAGCGCCCGGTTCACGTCGGCAACGAACAGGACCGGGCGGGCGTACCACCCGGTCTGGCCTTTCACGGCCTGCTCCGTCATTCTGCCTCCTGATCCGGCTGACTGTTACGCAATTCCGCAGCTATTTCCGATGAAGGTCGCTGGCGGCGAGGCGCCCATCGTCACCGCACCTCTACTCCTCTGCTTCTCCGCTCCGACTTTCATCCGTGGGTTCGGGTAAAGTCTCTGTACTGCCTGAACTCAGCAATCGCTCCAGGAAGTCCAACCGCTCGCGCAAATGGTGTACGTCCTCATTCGACGCTGCCAACTCCACCCTGAGTCCATCAAGTTCCTTCGCGAGGTGCGGCGCGTCACTCGCTCGCCCTTCAATTCGATCCTCCAGACGCTTCGTCCGGTACCACAGCCAGACCACTGTACCGGCGACCCACGTTGAGCCGCTCACAGCCGCCAGAAGTACCAGCAGTTCCACCAATCCCATGGCTACAACCCCTGGATAGTCGATGGTGAGGCGTCATACGACGAACTGCGCCCTTCGCGGCAGAGGGAATCCCCGTGCACAACGGCCCGGTCGTCACCCCCGATCACTTCTCAAGAGCCTCGTCAAGTCTGAGCCGATTCCCAAAAGGATCGATCAACTCCATACACAGCGAACCCCACCCCGTCCGTTCAATCCCGGGACGAAGATACGCGTACTTCTTCTCGGAGAGTTCCTCGTGGAACGACTGCAGATCTCGAACCGACACGTACACCGTGCTCCCGGGCGTGGCATCCCCGTAGTGCTCGGACAAGTGGAGAACCAGATCGCCCCGAGACACCTGCATGTACAACGGGGCCTGCGCGTCAAAGCGGTGCTCCCAATCCACCGTGAAACCGAGGTACTCGCGGTAGAACTCCAGCGCCTTCGCGACGTCGAAAATCCTCAGGATCGGAATCGTCTTGTGTACCTTCATGGTCGCTCGGCTCCAGACTCCCGGTTCGGCGTTCTCGTCGGCGACGTCGACCACCCGATCGATCTCAAACGCGCACGCCGCACGCGCGCAAGGTCCTGGAAAGGAAATCGACCGTCCCCTCCGGGCCGCTCAGACGGAGCCAGATCGGGCCGGCCCCGGGCTCCGCCCGGACCTCAAGAAGAAGAAACGGACAACACTCCCGTTCGAAACCAATCAGGGCAGCTACGCGCTCGAGCCATCGCCGCTCCCCCGGGAACCGCAGGGCATAGCCGTCGTCCAGCCGCACCGTCTCCTGGATACCTGAGCACAACGCTTCCTGTAACTCGCGTTGACGCCGTACCTGCTCGGCATCGGTCAGGGTACAGGCGACGGGGTGGGGAATCGGTTCATCTCTCATCGATCCGGACCTCACTCGTCCTGTTCGTAACATGCAGGGCGACCAGACACGTCATTATCCAGGATGTATTGCAATGTACAATCTGGCCAGACGTCGCGCATGGGTCCGCCGTGGCACTTCTGATTAGCCATGACCGGCTCCTCATGACTAGATCACCATGGTCGTCTCCTCGCCGCGTGGCAGTACGACGGTGAACGTCGTGCCTGACGCGTCGGAAGACTCTACATTGATACGTCCATTATGCGCACTGACGATGCGCTCGGCGATGTAAAGTCCCAGGCCGAGGCTCCCCGTCGGGCCTTCGCCCCAGGCGTTGCGCGACCCTCGCCGCTCCTTCATGGGATTGAAAATCCCGTCCAGCTGTTGAGGCGGTATGATGGCGCCATAATTATGAACTGAGATCGCGACGTGGTCGTTCTCGCCGTAAACTTCGACGTTGACTGCAGCCCCGTCGGCCCCGTGTTGTACTGCGTTGCCGATCAGGTTGCTGAGTGCCTGGCTGATCCGGTCCTTGTCCCAGCGACCTCGCAGCTCGCCGCGGGTGCCCACTTGAATTTTACACTCCGGGTGCGCTGACAGGATTTCATCGACCAGATTACGGACGACCCGCCCCATGTCCATATCTGCCCGGGTGACAGGTATTCCTCCGAGCCGGCTGCGGGTGAAGTCCAGCAGGTCACCCACCATCTCGATCGTGCGTGAGGCGCTGTGAGCGATGCGCTCGGTGAGTGTGCGGTAAGGCTCCTGCAGCTCAGCCAGCTCCAGCATGAATCGAGCTGATGTGGAGATCGCTGCCAGCGGCGTCCGCATATCGTGACCGAGAATGGCGAGGAACTTCTCCTTTGACTGCTCCAGGTCCTGCGTGAATTGAGCCACCGACTCGGCCAGCGATTGGTCGATGGCCTCATTGAAGCGAGTGAGATCCTCCACATCGGCTGGCAGCAGCTCCCCTTTCGCCTTACTCCAGAGCCGAATTACGCTGGCCCGCAGCGCTCGGTACTCGGCTACCATCTGCTCCACTGTAAATCCGCTCTCGGCACGGCCCGACCCGTGCTCTTCTGCCGCCGTCGTGGCGTCGAATGCGGACCTGGATGCGTGCCCCTTCGATTTCTCCGATTGATCGAGCCGGCCCTGCGGCGTCCGTAAGTCGG
>CAYXRS010000240.1:305-3269 GCA_964467195.1 uncultured Gemmatimonadaceae bacterium | reverse complement strand
CGGACGCGTCTCTGGCGCTGCGTCCCGGCGACGGTCCGCGCCACATGGCCTGGCACCCGCACGCCGATTTCGCCTTCGTGATCAACGAGCTGAGCTCGACGATCACGGCGCTGCACCTCGACCGCGGCACCGGGGCGCTGCACGCCGTCGGCACCGTATCGACTTTGCCGGAGGCGTACACCGGCACGAACTACTGCGCGGACATCCGCGTCCACCCAAATGGCCGCTTCGTCTACGGCACGAACCGGGGGCACGACAGCGTCTTGGTGGCGGAGATCTCACCCGAAACCGGTACCCTGACGGTCGTGCAACACCACGCGACTGGGGGCTCGTGGCCACGCAACTTCGCGCTGGACCCAAGCGGCCGCTTCCTGCTGGTCGAGAATCAGCGCAGCGACAGCATCGTTTCGCTGGCGATCGACTTGGCGACCGGTCGGCTGTCCGAGACCGGCCACGTGCTGCAGCTCCCGGCGCCCGTCTGCCTGCTCTTCGCGCCATAGGAGCAAAGGAACAACCAGGTTTGTCGCTATTCCGCGCAGAGCCAACTGCCTTGCCGAACTGGACCCCCCGACGTCGACGGGCCAGGTCACCGGTACGACAAGATCGACGACCCCTCGATGCCGCTGGAGCCGCGACCATGGGATAGGCGCACTGCATCCGTTCCGGCGAGGATCCGATCGAAGCGGTTGCAGGTCCTGGCTGAGCTGCCCATGAGGGCGTATTCAAGCCCGTCACAGGCCGGTGCTATCCCTTCGAGCAGATCGCTGAGGCGCACCGCTATGTCGAAACCCGGCGCAAGCGAGGCAGTATCGTCAGCACGATCGTAACGGGACGGCGAGCGAGAGCGCGGACCCGGCAGGCAGACCGTTGGCCACCAGGGTGAGTGATCAGGACGTCGTCCCACCACGTGCATTTCTCTACCACGTTTGACCCCCGGCACCCGAGTGGCAGTCAAGGCGTCGCGAACGCGGTACAGCTGAATCCTCCACACCATCCGGGCCAGACCCGAGGCGCGCGGATCTACGCCCGCCCCACCAGCTCCATCAGCGGCGCGAGCGATTCGAGGTGGATCGTCTGCCCGCGCACCGCCGCTCCATGCTCCGATGCCAGGTAGCAGGCGTAGCGCGCAACATCCTCCTGCGCTACAACCCCTTTCTTCGCATCGTCATCCCCCCAGCCGAAGCCGGTGTAGAGCACCAGTTGGTTCACCCTCACGGAATCGACCTCATCGAAGAGCAGGCGTGCGAGCATCGCCTGCGCTGCCGTGGCGATCGAGACGAGAGCGGATTGGCGGGAGAATGGCTGGAACGCCAGGGGACCGTTGATGAGCGTGTAGCTCCCGTCCTCCTCGAGCGCGGGGATCAGCGAACGGGCGGCGACAAAGTGGCCGATCAGATAAGCATCGATCACCTGCTGGAGATCGCTCACTGAGGCTTGCAGCAGGGAGGGCACGGGAACGAAGCGGCCGAGGCTAGCGATCGCGGCGTGAAGCGGCCCATGTCGCGAGATGATTTGCTCGACGAGATTCGACGCCGTTTCCTCTTCGCCGAGGTTGCCCTCGACCGTGATGAGCCGCTCGCCGGCAACGCCGTGGATACCGTCGCGCAGCGCTGCGATCTTTTCCCGGGATCGGGACGGGACGACCACGTTCGCACCGGCGCGCAGGAACGCTTCGACGAGCACACGTCCGACGTTGCCGGTTCCACCGGCGATGAGCACGGTCCGACCCGCGTGAAGATCGCGAAGTCCATTCATGGTGGTCATTCCATCCTCCTGTCCGCCGAGAGAGATCGGGGCCCGACGGCGCTGCCGCACCGCCAGCTCTAGCTCGCAAGCCTGGGCACCCTCTTCGTTCAGTTCAAGCTTGGGAGAAAGCTAGCGATGAGCATCGCCTGCTACATCGCGCGGCAGACGGGTTCCGGAGTTGGAGCGTGGGCCAGGAGGATGCCCGTACCTTCGTACAGCTGAGCCGAAGAACGGGCGTGACCGTGAGGAAGGACTGCCAGGCGAGTTCTGGTCAACAACGGCTGACGCTCAGCCGATGAGGTTGCCACGAGTCGCGGGGCGGTAGGCCCCGGTCATCGGCTAGGTCGCCGCCGAATGCTTCCGTTTGCGTCGTGTGACATGTGCTTCCCGGCGGGAAGAGACAGCATCAAGCAGCTCATCCGCCAAGTCCATCACGTTCGCTACCGTGGATGGCTCCCACCAACCCATTCGCCACACTCCCGCAACGACCTCCCCGTGGGCATCTTCAAGCCAGATTCCCAGGGGATCACATTCCATGTGCACGCGGTCCGACGGGTAACCGCGCGACGCGAGTGGCGGAGTAGCCACTGCCCAAACCATATCGCACACCAACGCCATATTCCACATCTTCGACCACCATCCGTGCAGCGGTATCTGAAGCGCCATATTCAGTTAGTATAGGCGGCAGCAACACTGCGCTTTGTCGGGGCCTACCGGAGAATGCAGTGGGGATTTTCCCGTCAGCGGCTGTGGAAGAGGCTTACGCGCAGCGGAGGGGCCGACTCCCAATGCGCGTCGTTCCCTCGAAGCCGCGCGGGGCTATTTGTTGATTACTTCGCGCCTCAGCCCACCCCGACGATGGTCACCCCTCACAAAGTCTGCCTTCTGAGCCGCGCTCAGCCGATTCCACCACAGGGACTCGCGTGCGTTTCCCTACCCCATGCCGTGACCCTCCTGACAGACCCGAGCCGTGCGGGCAACCAGATTTGGGCTAGCAGAGACGAGGGGATGTCAGGAGGTGTGATGAACAGATCGCTTGTGTCGAATCATCGGCCCGGGATTGCCGAGGCCGCGCCGACGGCGGCCGTGTTCCAGGCGCGCGGGCTCAGCAAGATCTACCAGATGGGCGAAGTGCAGGTGCACGCGCTGCGCTCCGTCGATCTGGACCTGTATGCCGGTGAGTTCATGGTGCTGCTGGGCGCCTCCGGCAGCGGCAAG
>CAYXRS010000240.1:0-295 GCA_964467195.1 uncultured Gemmatimonadaceae bacterium | reverse complement strand
CGACGCTGCTCAACATCCTCGGTGGACTCGACGTCCCCACGGGCGGCACCGTCTGGTTTCGTGATCACAACCTGACGGAAGCGAACGAGTCGGCGCTGACCCGCTACCGCCGTGAGCACGTGGGGTTCGTGTTCCAGTTCTACAACCTCATTCCAAGCCTGACGGCGCGCGAGAACGTGGCGCTGGTGACGGAGATCTCGCGCAACCCGATGCGCCCCGAGGAGGCACTGGCTCTGGTCGGGCTGGGCGAGCGCCTGGACCACTTCCCCGCCCAGCTCTCCGGTGGCGAGCAGCA
>CAYXRS010000239.1:0-3322 GCA_964467195.1 uncultured Gemmatimonadaceae bacterium | reverse complement strand
GCGCCCCTGGTTTTCTTGGACACTGGTTTGGAGTACATCCTGGGGGTCCAGGAGATGGGGAGCAATGTCGATGGTTACCGGGGAACAGCCGAGGGGAGAGGTTCCGGAGCGGTGGAGCGCGAAGGCGAAGACGGAGGTGGTGCTCCGACTGCTGAGGGGCGAGGCGATCGATACGGTGAGCCGCGAGACGCAGGTGCCGGCGCACGAGCTGGAGACGTGGAGGCGGCTCTTTCTCGAAGGCGGACAGCAGCAGTTGAAGCGACGCGGGGATCCGGAGGAGCGTGCGGTCAAGCAGGCGCAGGCGAAAGTGGGAGAGCTCGCGATGAAGTTGGAACTCGCGGAGATGCTCCTCGAAAAAAGGGGGTACTGGGAGGAGCTGGCGAGGTTGAAGAAGTCGCGCGGACTGTGAGTCAGGCCACGGGTCGCCGCTTTCCGCTGACGATGATCTGCTCCGTGTGGCGGGTGCCGCGTTCGAGCGTGTACGCGGGTCGGAAGGGGTATCGGGGGATTCTGGAGGCCGGTGCGCCGGTCGGCGGCTCGTTATACGCCTCGCAGAGCCACGATCCCGAGGTGGGCAAGGGTTTCCCTATGGGCAAGAAACGCGGTCCGCGCACAGCGATCGATGACGCGAGTCTGGTGAAGGCGATCCGCGACGTGGTCCAGGACAGCCCCTTCCATACCGAGGGGCATCGGAAGGTGCGTGTCCGTCTTCGGGCGCGAGGAGTTCGCGTGGGGCGACACCGCGTGTTGCGCCTCATGCGCGCGCATCGCCTGCTGGCGCCGACGCGGCGCGGAAATCCCCACGGGGATCGGGCACATGCCGGCACGATCATCACCGCCCGGCCGAACGAGCTCTGGGGCACTGACGCGACTCGCTTCTACACGCGTCGCGACGGCTGGTGTTGGTTCTTCGGCGCGATCGATCACTGCAGCGAGGACCTTGTCGGGTGGCACGTTGCGAAGGTGGGCGATCGTTGGGCCGCGCTCGAACCTATTCGGCAGGGTGTGCAGCTGACTCACGGGGCGTACGTCCCGAAGGTCGCCTTGGGTCTTGGGCTCAGGATGGACTGGGGTCCGCAGTACACGGCACACCAGTTCCTGGGCGAGCTCCGCTGGCTGGGCATTCGCCCGTCGCCGAGCTATGTGGGCGAGCCGGAGTGCAACGGGATCATGGAGCGTTGGATCCGGACACTCAAGGAGGAGTGTCTCTACCTGCACGACTTCGAGTCGCTCGAGGAGGCGCGCCAGGTGATGGCGGAGTTCATCGAGCGATATAACACGCAGTGGCTGCTCGAGCGGCACGGCCACCGGACCCCGGCTGAGGTCCGCCGAGCACTCACGCTGGAGGCGGCCGCGTGATTACGCCGTCATCTTGTCCAAACAACCGGGACCGCTACAGAGGGGCCCAAAATCCGAGACTGTTTTTAGCGATGAGTTCTCCTCAGTCTCACGACCTCGGCAACGGCGAGGGACGTTCGTCTCCAGCACTCAAGCGATCCGCGACAATCCGTTCCATCCGCCAGATCCATGTCGCCAGTCTGACAGCTTCCTGACTCTGACCCCCACTCTGATCCCAACGCATTAGGACCCAAGGGCTCACCAGCCCATAGACCGCATGCGCTGATTGATGATCGCCGCATATGTCCCCATCCGGCGCGGGTCGCGGGTTGCTGGGGCGGGGAGGATTGCCGCCAGGCGCAGCGCCTGATCGCGGCTGAGTCGCGTGGCAGTCACGTTGTAATGGAAGCGGGCCGCCTCCTCGATCCCGTACACGCCCGGGCCCCACTCCGCCACATTCAGGTACAGCTCCAGGATGCGGTCCTTGCCGAGGATGATTTCGGCCAATGGGGTGAGCGACATCTCGACCGTTTTCCGCACGTACGACCGGTGAGTGGTCAGGAAGAGGTTCTTTACCAGCTGCTGAGTGATGGTGGACGCGCCGCGCGACGGTCGTCCACGCCGCTCGGCCTGTGCACGCGCGGCGCGCATTTCGGCAAAGTCGAAGCCGCGGTGTGAGTAGAAGCGGCTGTCCTCGGCGGCGACCACCGCGCGCGGCACGTGTGCGGGGAGTGAATCCAGTGGAATCCAGCTGTGCCGCTGCCGCGGACTGCGCTGCTCCAGAACAGCACCGATTCCCTGCTGCACGCGCACCATCGTGATGGGAGGCTCGGTAAACCGGAGGAACATGAGCGCTCCGATCCAGAACACGTACAACGCCAACACAAAGATGACGAGGCGTAGCAGCAGTCGCCTGAACCAACGCATCACGATGCCGCTGGCACGCTTGCCTCCGCCACCGCGGCAAACCGGCTGTGGCGCGTACGCCGGAGCTCCTCCGGAAACTTTCGGAACCAGAACGACAACAGCATCAGCTCGTCCACCTCGTGAGTCGGCACCTGTGCGCTGTTCGGCTCCGAACGGCCGTAGACGCGCTCCTCGAGCTCGCGAAGCTGGGCGCGTTGGCGCGCCGTCCGCGGCTTGCCGCACTCGCCACGCACGCGCCCGCGACGGATGAGATAGATGCGATCGTCGCCCTTGTATCCCTTCACGGGATAGACGAAGGTGAGCGTCTCGACTGCGAAGCGCAGTCTGTCAAACTGCTCGCGCAGCTCCTCCAGCCGCCCGAGCTTGTCGCGCAACACCGCGGCGCGCTCGTACTCCAGTCGTTCGGACAATGACATCATTTCGTGCCGAAGCAGCTGCATTGGCGCATCGTCGTGGCCATCGAGAAACGCGCGGGCCGTCGCCACCCGTTCGCGGTAGAGCGCTTCCGTGCACGCGGCGATGCAGGGCCCCAGGCACTTCCGCACCTCGTATCGGATGCAGCCTGGCGTCCGCGCGAGCTGGAACAGCTCCGTCTGATCGGCGAAACGCATGTGGCGGTCCAGCCGGCAATCACGCAGCCCGACGGCGTCACTCAGCTCGCGAATTGCCTCACCAACGCGTCGCGCCCCGTGGAACGGGCCAAAGTAAGTCGAGGCGTCATCGCTTGCCCCGCGCACCACTGCCAGACGGCTTGCCGGTCCCGGCGTGAGCTTCACGAAGGCGAGATGCCGTCCGTCGCGCTTCAGCATGACGTTGAAGCGCGGGCGGAACCGCTTGATGAGTCGCATCTCCAGCAGAAGGGCGGCGAACTCGCTGGGCGTGTACTCCCAGTCGAGGTGAGCCGCCTCGCGAATCAGCCGGGCGCCCTTCTCCTCGGGAAACGCCGCGCGAAAATAGCTGAGCAGCCGAGTACGGACTCGCTTGGATTTGCCGACGTAGATTACCTCGCCGGTGGCGGAGTGCAGCCGGTAGATGCCCGGCCGGTCCTGGGCCTCGG
>CAYXRS010000238.1:0-3335 GCA_964467195.1 uncultured Gemmatimonadaceae bacterium | reverse complement strand
ACACCGCGCCCCGAGCGGAGCAATAACACGTCCGCGAGAGCGAGAGCTGGCAGAATCAGGAGCACCACTACGAACTTGCTCCACAGTTGGCCGAGCGGAAGTACGGCTCCGATCCCGAAGCCAACTACGGCCAAGATGGCGCTCCAGCGTATCTTCCTAACTCGCGTAAGGCCTGAACTCAAGAAGAGTCGAAGACCAGCGACCCACAAGACACTGGCGCCGACAATAACGGTGAAGAGGGGTAGCAATTCAAGCATCTGGAAAGCTTGGCTCCAACCGATCGGCCGCTGTTTGGTTGCGCCATCCGATTCGGGTTAGCATGGCGGATAACGAGATACGAGTTGCGACGAGTCGGAGGCAGGTAAGGAGAAGCCGCTGCGAGGCGCGGTTAGTCACGCGGGGGGTCACCGCCGTATACCCCCAGGGAGCGGGTGGCGCCCTGCGCTTCTGCTGTAGAGCGCTGTCGCCACACATCTGATCTCTCATGGCGCCTAACGAGAAATGAGTGCTGACGTGACGGCCGACGTGAGCACCTGAGCGAAGCGACGGTGGGAGGGAGGACGGCATGTCCATCCGGCGCGGTTCCGTGCCGGCTGCTTGCGCTGTTCTCTTCGAAACTGTTGTCCGTTCACCAGGTGCCGCGACATCCGCCGCGGTGGATGGCAAGCGAAGCGAAGCAGCACTTGGCAGTTATAAGACGTTCAATCCCCGCCGTTCACGTGAACCATTGGCCCCTGGTAATAGCCGTCTGATCCAGCCATCTCCGCAGCGGCCTGCTTGAGCGGTTTCCGCTGGCACCGCCTGTTGCTCCGCGACTGATGACAACTCGGAGAAATCATGCGGCTGGTTCAGCTTGCCTCCTAATCCTTCTGCGGCCGTGGCGTCTGGTCAGGTGCTCTCGCCGCCCGCTCTGCGTGCCCGAGCAGCGCAGCCAACGCCTCCCGGTCTAGATAGCGCCCGTTCAGCACCACCGCAGAGATTTTCTGGGTGTTCCGGATGTCCTCCAGCGGATTTTTATCCAGAAGGACCAAGTCAGCGAGCTTGCCTGTCTCCACCGTACCCAGATAGTCTGTCGCTCCGAGGTAACGTGCCGGGTTCAACGTGGCGGTCTGCAGCGCCTGTAGCGGGGACAGACCTGCCTGCACCAGCAGTTCCAGCTCCTCGTGAAGGCTGAAGCCCCAGATGACCCACGGCCAGCCCGCGTCCGTCCCGGCCATAAGCGGGACACCGCTCTCACCCATCATTCCTACCTGAGCGGTCCTGAGGCTGCACAGCTCTTGCTGCGATTCCAAGTCCGCGCCGCGGGTGCCCTCGATAACCGCGGGCCACCATGATAGCGACGAGCGCGGGACGTACTTCAGGCGCGGATCGCGCGCGAGTGCCTCCGTGTCGACGCATTGAGGCCGCCCCTGCTGCACTAGCGTGGGCACTTGAAAGGTGCCGTTCTCCCGAAACAGCTTGAAGAGCGCTTGGCAGCGGGCCTCATCCTGCGTCACGAGCACCCGCCGACGCCATTCACGCTCCAGACTGTCCGCGCCCGCCGTATCGCCGCTGGCGAGCAGGCGTAGCTGCTGTCGACTGAGTTCGACCAACGCCAACTCATCCGTCGAGCAGCCATCCTCGATACCGATCAGGTGCTCAAAGCTGCGTTGGCCGGATTTCGAGGCGTCCTCGGCACGGACGACGTACGGAACGTGTCCCGACACCGGAAGCTTACGGCGCTGTGCCTGCTCCACGATGGCAGCGTAGACATCGGCCTGGAGATAGCTATAGACCTTGATGAAGTCCGCACCTTCGGCGGCCACCGAGTCCACCAGCGCACGGCCACGCTCCGGGGTCGCCGCAACGACGACCCCCTCACTCCACCGCGAGTTCGGCCCGTCGAACAGAACGCCTGCCGCCCTGAAGCGGGGTCCGATCCGTACCCGGGATTCGATGTCCGAGCGCACCTTCCGGATATCGGCGAACGACAGCGGCGAGTTGCCCATTTCCCGGAATCCGGTGATACCGTTCGCAACCATCAGAGCGAGGTAACCATCCATGCCGTCGAAGAAGACGTGCGCATGCATATCCCAGAGGCCCGGGATCAGGTATCTGCCCTCAATGTCGATAACTTTCACTCCGGAAGGCAGCGGGGTGGTCGCGCTCGGCCCAAGCGCCTCAATGCGGTTACCCGCAATCAGGACCGTCTGGTCGGGCAGGAGCCCGCCATCCCTGACATCAACTACGGTGGCGTGCCTAAGTGCCAGCGGCTGACCTACCGTTTGCGCAGTGGCTGGAAGAGCCAGGAGGAAGAGGAAGAAGCTTAGCATCAAACGGCGAAACAACCGCATAAGAACACTCTCCGGGGAAATGGGCTAAAGCTCTTCCCAACGTTCTGCAATGGTAGAAGTGAGACAACCTCTGTCACTCCTGTATCAGGCCCGCTCGGCGATCCTCGATGCACCTGGGGGGATGAACGCGCTTCCCCAGGGAAGTCGCTCGAGGCTCCCCTTAACGAATCTAGGGCTCCCCTGAACTCGAGCTGAGGAAGCCGCCGAGCGAAGCGAGGCGGCGCCTGAAGCACGAGTTCCGCCGGCCCATGTTCTTCTCGATAGATCCAAGTGTCAATCCGGCGGCAAGCGGGCCGCGCAGCGGACCGCGCTGCGGGAGCCCGCAGTTAGACGCCGTGATCTGTGCCAAGATGGTGGTGTAAAGCCTCCCAAGGCGCGGCCCAGCCAATGCGCAGTCACACTCATGCCGCTCTGAAATGGGGTGGGCACCGTTATCGACTGACCTTATACAGCGCGTATACGCAGCCGCCTTCGAGTACGCGCGACTCCTTCAAGATCAGCTGTACGCGCCTGCCGCCTGGCGGCAGCAATGGGACGCCTCCGCCCAGAATCACAGGTTGGACGTTGACACCGATTTCATCAATCAGGTCCGCAGCGATGAGTTCCTTTGCGATCAAACCGCCTCCCATCACGCAGATCTCGCCGCCGGGCTCAGCCTTGAGGTTACGCACGTACGTAGCCGGGTCATCAGAGATGATGGCTACGTCCGGCCAGTCGGCCTCAGTGAGCGCGAGAAGACGATGTTCTGTACTCCGGGATATGCCGTAAGGCCGCTGCTTACTGCCACTTCATACGAACGACGCCCCATGAGAACCGTGTCTATGCGAGCCCATAGCGCATTGGTAAGAGCAGCTACGTCCTCACTCCACTTCAGCCAGTCAACTTCGTGACCAGGCCCGGCGATGTAGCCGTCGAGGCTGCAGGCTGCTCCGTACGTAACCAAGCGCATAGTCTTGTCTACACCCTGCCCCGTTCATCTACTCAGATCATGGCGCCTAACGA
>CAYXRS010000237.1:0-3433 GCA_964467195.1 uncultured Gemmatimonadaceae bacterium | reverse complement strand
CCGCAACCCCCGGAGCCACAGTCCGGTGCTCTAACCGATTGAGCTACAGTCACCACAGTCGCCGGACGAGCACCTCCGGCAGGCCCCGCAATTCCCAGGCAAGGCTATAAACATAGCCGGTTTGCGAGGGTCGATCAAGAAGCCGTCATTCCGGATCGTGCGTCCGGAGCCCGCGTTGTTCCACCGTAGCCGGAAGTCAGGCCCCGAACTACTTCGCCCTATCCAGGTACTCGCCCGTATTCGGGTTTACGCGAACGCGCTCCCCGGTGCTGAGAAACTCCGGCACGTTGACCGTGACGCCATTCTCGAGCTTGGCTGGCTTCGAGGACGCCGTCTTGGTCGCCGTTTTCATGACAGGGGCGGTGTCGACTACTTCCAGCTCGATGGCATTGGGCAGTTCGATTCCAATCGCCTTGTGGTTATAGAACTCCGCCATGATGCGCATCCCTGGTTGCATCCACTGCGCGGCGTCACCCAGCGCCTCCACATCGAGTTCGAGCTGGTCGAAGTTCTCCGTGTTCATGAAGTGGTATGTACCACCACCCTCGTAAAGGAATTCCAGCTCATGCGTCTCGAGCGACGCGCGCTCGATGGAATCGGCGGCGCGAAAGCGGTGCTCGAAGTTGGAGCCAGTGCGCAGGTTTCTGAGCTTCGCCTGCACCATCGCACGCAGGTTGCCCGGCGTGTGATGCCGGAATTCGGTGATCCGACAGGGGTCGCCCTCGAATACGATTACCATTCCGCGGCGGATCTGGGTCGCGGGGATTGCCATTGAACGTCCTTCATTACGGGTCGTAAGTTGGGATAGCCTTTAAATTTAGCTTAGGCGCAGAGGCAGGTCAACGGGACCACGAGAGCGGTACGGTCAGTTCGCTCTCCCCCGCACCACCGGCTCCAGCTCCCTCCACACGTTTGCCGCCACGAGCCGCGCTCCCGCCTCGTTGGGGTGGATACCATCGGGAAGGTTGAGGGTATCAACGCCAGCTACGCCATCGAGAAGAAATGGGATGTATCGCACCGCGCGTTCGCGCGCCACATCCGTGAACACCGTGCGAAATCGGCTGGTGTATCGCGCTCCGAGGTTCGGCGGCGCTTCCATGCCGACCAGGAACACCTCTGTGTGCGGCTGGCGCAGCGCCACGCTGTCGAGAATTGCCATCAGGTTGGAGCGAAGCGTATCCACGTTTAGCCCTCGCAAGCCGTCGTTGGCGCCTGTCTCGATGACGAGCATCTCCACAGGCTGCTCCAGCACCCAGGCGATTCGGCGCAACGTACCGGCCGACGTCTCACCGCTGACACCGGCGTTGATCACCTCATAGTTTACACCGAGCGAATCCAGCCATCTTCCAATTACGGAGGGATACGCGACCTCGGCATCGAGTCCATAGCCGGCGGTGAGACTGGTGCCCACGAACATGATGCGTTTCGGCGCACTGCGGCTTGCGGCCGCCGCCGGTGTATCTTCACGGGGCGCAGCTTCGGGCGCAGCGCCGCAGGCGGCAAGCGCCAGCGCGCCAAACATCACGACACGAGATCTCATGCTGGTAGCCAGATCGTTGACGAAAACCTTCCGGAGCGGTGGACACCTGCTCACGGTCCTGAGAGACGTCTCGTTCACGGTTCCCGCGGGAGCTTTTCTCGCCGTCGTCGGACCGTCAGGGAGCGGAAAGACGACACTGCTCGGCCTCCTCGCTGGACTGGATACCCCCTCCACGGGCTCGGTGATCCTGGACGGCACCGACCTTGGCACTCTCTCCGAGGACGCTCGGGCGCGCCTGCGTGGCGAGAAAGTTGGCTTCGTCTTCCAGAGCTTTCAATTGATACCCACACTTACGGCGGCGGAGAACGTTGCCGTGCCACTCGAGCTGCGGGGTGAGCGGAATGCCGCTCCGCGCGCCCGGGAGCTGCTCGAGCGCGTAGGACTCGGTGATCGCGGGCACCACTTCCCCGCCCAGCTTTCGGGGGGCGAACAGCAGCGCGTGGCCCTCGCCCGCGCGTTCGCCAACGCACCGCGCATTCTCTTCGCCGATGAGCCCACGGGCAATCTCGACCGCACCACGGGCGGCCGGATTGTGGAGCTGATCGGCGAGCTGAATCGCGAATCTGGTACGACCGTGGTTCTGGTGACTCACGACCTTGGTCTCGCGTCCCGCGCCGGTCGAACACTCGAGCTGAGCGACGGCAGCGTGGTGCGTGACGTGGAGAATGCCGCGTGACCCGCCGCTGGCTGGCAGTGGCCACTCTCGCCTGGCGGGAGAGCCGTAACTCGCGGCGCCGCCTCCTGCTCTTTGTGTCGTCTATCTCGATCGGCGTCGCCGCGCTGGTCGCAATCGACTCCTACTCCGCCAACGTCACGAGATCGATTGCGCAGCAGTCGCGCGCTCTACTGGGTGCCGATCTTTCACTCGTTTCGCGTCAGCCGTTCAATCAGCAGATCGAAAGCGAGCTCGATTCTCTGGTTGCCCAGGGCGCGGCGGTGGGCCGTGTCACCACCTTCGCATCCATGGCCGTTCTACCGCGCAGTGAGGCGACGCGGCTCGTTCAGGTACGTGCGGTGACGCCCGAAGTTCCATTCTACGGCCAGATACGTACCGAACCCGCCCGTGCGTTCAGTCAGCTGCACGATGGGCAGCACGCGCTGGTGGACGAAGCCCTTCTGATCGGCCTCGGAGCGAGCGTTGGCGATACGCTGGGTATAGGCTTCTCGCGCTTTCGGATCACGGGTCTGCTGGTAGACGTGCCCGGTGACATTGGTGTAGCCTCGGCATTGGGCCCGCGCGTCTACATCTCCGACGCCCAACTCTTCGCCACTGGATTGCTGGGCTTCGGCAGCCGCGCCGAGTATGAAGCGCTGCTTCGACTTCCGGACAACATGAGTGCTCGCCGCATCGCGAGCGACATGCGCGCGGTTCTTGATGAAGGTCGTGCCCGCGCCCGCACCGTTGCCGATACCGAACGAGAACTGACGGCATCCATCGGTCAGCTCAATCGATTTCTCGGGCTTGTCGGCCTCATCGCTCTGCTCCTTGGGGGAATCGGTGTAGCCAGCGCGGTGCACGCGTATGTGGCGGAAAAGGTCGGTACCGTGGCAGTGCTCCGCTGTGTGGGCGCATCCAGCGGCCAGACGCTGGGTATCTACCTTCTGGAAGCCGCGGCTCTCGGCCTTTTTGGCGCTTCGTTGGGTGCCCTGCTCGGCGTAGGAGTACAGTTCGCCCTTCCCGGGGTGCTCGGCGACTTCGTGCCCGTGGATGTTGCCCTTCGTTTGGAGCCGAGCGCAATCCTGGCGGGATTGGGGGTGGGTCTTTGGGTGGCAGTGATCTTTGCGGCACCGCCACTGCTCGCTGTACGCCGAATCTCCCCGCTGCAAACGCTTCGGCGCGACGTGGAGCATGACGGCGGCGGCCCACGGCTCGACCTGCCCCGCGCCGTCGCC
>CAYXRS010000236.1:0-3459 GCA_964467195.1 uncultured Gemmatimonadaceae bacterium | reverse complement strand
CTTCACAAGCCGAAGCGCTTCTTCGGCGCCGCTCGGAACATCGAGGAGGGAGGTTCGCTCACGATCATCGCGACGGCGCTGGTCGAGACGGGCTCGCGCATGGACGAGGTGATCTTCGAGGAGTTCAAGGGCACGGGTAACATGGAGCTCGTTCTCGATCGCAAGATCGCCGATCGTCGCGTATTCCCAGCCATCGACATTCAGCGCAGCGGCACGCGGCGCGAGGAGTTGCTCCTCTCTCAGGAGGAGCTCAATCGCGTGTACCTTCTCCGCAACTTCCTCGGGGACATGCCGTCCACCGAAGCGATCGAGTTCCTCCTCGAACGGATGAAGCGGACCAAGAACAACCGCGAGTTTTTCGCGAGCATGGCGCAGGGCTGACGGGAGCACCGCCCGCGACTGTGTTGTTGGCGCGCTGCTGACACGACTGGGTGATATTTGGATGGCTCAGCTACCGCGATGTTCTCCCGGCCATCGCGGCCAGGTTGCCTACCGGCATGAAACTCCTCGATCCCGTCACTCCAACCCTCGACATCACACGGTCATTTCCCCAAAGACCGGGTTTATGTTAGGGTATGCAGGATGATACCGACCCCGCCCCCCCCGTCGCCGGACGCGTCATGGCCATCGACTGGGGTGAGCGGCGCATCGGGGTGGCAATGAGCGATCCCAGTCGGACGATCGCGTCGCCCGCGGGCGCGATAGTGCGCCGCGCCGGGAAACGTCCGCCAATCGCTGCAATCCTGAGGAAGGCGCAGGAGATGGAGGTAGTGGAGTTCGTGCTCGGTCTGCCACTTGACGAGGAAGGAGAGGATACCGCACGCGCCACCGAGGTGCGAAGGGTCGCGGCCGAGATCGAACGGCGAACGGGAGCCCGGGTGCGGCTGGTCGATGAGCGCTACACGACGGCTGTGGCCTTGCGCGCGATTCGGGAGATGGGAGGCTCGACGCACAATCGGAAGGGTGACGTGGATGCACTCGCGGCCACCGTGCTTTTGACGCATGCACTGCGACTGGATGTCTGACAGGCGACGCGGTCTGACCCTGGCGGTGCTCGCTGCCACGCTGTTGGCCGGATGCTCGACTCAGCATGACGAGCCGGCGCGTGTGACGGTGCCCAGTGGAGCCACTCTGGCGGCGGCCGCAGAAAGCCTGAATGTCGCTGGGGTGGTCAGCTCGCCACGAGCCTTTCGCATGTATGCCAGATTGCGCGGACGCGACCGGGAACTGCGAGCGGGCACCTATCAGATCGAACCGGGCGCCAGCTGGGACGACGTGCTCAACTTGCTCTCCGGTGGGCGCAGCCTGCAGGCACGCATCACCATCCCGGAAGGGTGGCAGCTGCGCGAGATCATTCCATACTTGGCTCGCACACTCGACACTCCCGAGGATTCCGTCGCCGCGGCGGCGTCAGACAGCGCCTGGCGCGAGCAGCTCGACGTGCCCACGCCAATGCTCGAAGGATACCTCTTCCCCGATACCTACTTCCTTGCGTACGGGACTTCGGCGCGGGACGCGGTGCGGGAGCTGCTGCGACGCTTCGAGGAAGTCTGGGATCCCGCTTGGGATGAACGGCTCACTGAACTGGGAATGACGCGCCACCAGATCGTCACGCTCGCCTCCATTGTCGAGAAGGAGGCTCGCGTGGCCGATGAGCGCTCGGTGATCGCGGCGGTCTACCACAACCGGTTGCGTATCGGCATGCCGCTCCAGGCGGATCCAACCGTGCAGTATGCGCTCGGCCGGCATACGGAGCGCGTGCTGTTCCGCGATCTCGAGGTGGATTCGCGCTATAACACCTATCGGCACCCCGGGCTGCCTCCGGGCCCGATCGCATCACCGGGACGCGCGAGCATCGAGGCGGCGCTATACCCCGCCGACGTGAGATACCTCTACTTCGTGGCGCGGCCCGACGGACGTCACGAGTTCCGCGAGACCTTCGACCAGCACCGCAGGGCGCGCGATGAGATTCGCCGCCAGCAACGCGCTTCCGGCGCGCGCGACGGTGGATAGCGTGTTCGACCCTGCACTGTTGACGCTGCTTGCCGTCACGGATGACCTGCGCGGTGGCGCGGATGCGTTGGTGTCTCGCACCGCGGCGGCCGTGCGCGGCGGAGCCACCATGGTGCAGCTCCGACTGAAGGACGTTGACGCACGCACGCTGGCTGATCTGGCTCGCCGCCTCGTTGCCACCCTGCCCGTCCCGGTAACGGTAAATGACCGAGTGGACGTGGCGCTGGCCGCCCAGGCTGCCGGCGCGCACGTGGGTACGCGAGACCTGCCGGTCGCGGCTGTGCGGCGCATTTCACCACGAGGGTTCATCGTGGGCGCATCGGTGACCGGTGAGGCGGATGTCGCCCAGAGCGCCGGTGCGGACTACGTCGGGATCGGACCGGTGTTCACGACGATGTCGAAGGTGGACGCCGGTGCTGCTATTGGACTGGATGCCGTCAGCCGTCTCACGCGAGCGTGTGGCATACCCTCCGTAGGCATCGGTGGAATCGATGAGACGAATGCTCCCGATGTGATAGCGGCAGGGACGAGCGGGGTGGCCGTCATCAGGGCCGTCTTCGCGGCCCCAGATCCGGAGGAAGCGGCCCAAAGGCTTCGTCGCGCCATCGGAAAGTGACGTCGGGAGCGCGCTCACGCTCTTGGCCAGAAGCGCTCCGGCGGCCGATAGGGCGCCGCTGGCTCGACGTGCGCCGCATCGCGTCCTCAACACGGCGCTGCACGTCCGGCTGCAGGAACACATCGACCAGTCCGGGATCGAAGTGACTTCCGCGCCCCCGGGAAATGGTGCGTCGCGCTTCCTCCAGCGAGCCTGCCTGGCGATAGCGGCGGCGCACCGTGATCGCGTCGAAGGTGTCGGCGATCGCAACTATGCGGGCAACAAGTGGTATCGCTTCTCCGCTGAGCGTTCGTGGATAGCCCGTCCCATCCCATCGCTCGTGGTGTGAAAGGACACCTTCCGAGAGCTCGGGATAGAACGCGCTGAGTGGACGCAGGACATCTGCACCGCGCCGTGGGTGGGTCGCGACGCGCTCACGCTCCTCCGCCGAGAGTCTGTCATCGCCGTCGTGTATGATGTCGAACAGCGCGGCGTGGATCTTCCCGATGTCATGAAAGAGGGCCACCCGCTCCACCGCGTGCACCTCTGCTTCGTTCGAACCAGCCGCGCGCGCGAGGAGGGTGGCGTACCATGCCACCCTCCTCGCATGCGCACCAGTGGCGTCGTCGTTGGCGTCGATCGCGGCAAGCAGCGCCTCGAGCGATACGGCGGCCAGTCGTTCCGTGCGGCGGCGCGCACGACGGTTGTGGAAGTGCAGCAGGATGCCGGCAACGGCGACCGCGCCGATGATCTCGTGTTTCATGGGGTGCCGTTGAGCAAGGAGCGTGCGGCGGCGCGCACGAAGCCCCGGCTCGCTGGTGCGAGCCGGGGCTTCGTGAAAGAGACGCCGG
>CAYXRS010000235.1:0-3464 GCA_964467195.1 uncultured Gemmatimonadaceae bacterium | reverse complement strand
GACTTCGATGTCACGCGGCTCGAGGCCGCGGCGGCCCGGCAGGTGAGCGAGAGCGCGCGCGTGGGGTTGCGCGTCGGACACAAGACGCGCCACTACCGCGCCACCCTCGAGGAGGATCCGGTCTATGGCGAGCGCAGGGACAACGGCTGGACATACGGCGCGGATCTGCGGCTGAGAACGACACGGCATGTCAGCGTGGTGCTCGGCGGCGACCTGCAGCGGCAGTTCGCGTTCCGACCGGGCCGTGGCGACACCGGCGACGAGGCCCGCTACAGCCGCACCGCCGCTTTTCTCCGTATCGAGTACGCGCGCTGAACTGACATCGGCCGGAGGCGGCGCTGGGCGCTTCATCCATCGAGGTGATAGGCTGCCCCGCGTCACCTCCCGCCGAGGGAGCTGAGCCACCGCTGATTTCCATTGTACCACAACGGGTCTCGGCGGCGGTTGCGTTTTCATTGTGATTTCTTGGGCTCCAATCCTCAACAGTTCGGGACAACGTCGCCTTCCCGTGGCTTGGTCCGCTACCCTCCGCACCCTCTCGTTGATTACTCGTCTCACCCCTTCATCCTGGCCCCAACGGTGTTGGTTGCAGGACGTTCGGGTGCGACTCCAAAGGCCTGAACTCCTCGGGTCTTGTGCGCTGAGAGGTTGTCGAGGACGACGTGGGTCGTCGACGCAGAGCACCAGCGCGTGCTGGGGTGGGTTGAGATAAAGTCCGAGTACGTCGGCTGCTTTCTCCTCGAAGACGGCGTCGTTCGAGGCCATGTATCGCTCAAGTCGGTGAGGCTGAATCCCGTGCTTCTTCCAGGTGCGCGCGACCATCATGTGATGCGCGCCCAGCTTCCGGGCGAGTCGACGCGTGCTCCAATGCGTCGAGCCGTCCGTGGGCCTCTTGCGTGTCGAGTTCAGAATCCGAGCTTCCATCTTCGGCGTGAGCACAGTGACATTTCTGCCTTCGTGCCGGGCGTACAGTCCCGCGGGACCGTCACTCAGGAACCACTGCTTCCAGCTGATGAACGGCTGAGAGCAGTCCACGCGCTCGGCGATCTCGCGGTGGGTCAAACCGTCGGCCAACAGACAGGAGCACGCGGGCGATCCGAGCATCATCCGCGCGTCCCGCACGGCGCCTCGTGCGAGCCTCGAGTTCAGACCGCTCGGCGGGGCTGAGACGAATCGGGTGGGTTTACATGCCACCCTATACACTACACAACGTCCATCTCTTACAGTCCATTAGTCAACCGTGACGGTAAAGCTGCGGGACAGATTCCGCACCGTGACCGTAACTGTGGTTTCGCCAGCGGACATGCCGGTAACCCACCCGTTCCCACCCTTTGGCGAGCAGGCAGGATCGTACTCGGCGGGCCGACAGGGGATCGTATACGACGCCACCCCGGGATCGGCGGACACAAAGGCAAAGGGGATCGTCCAAACTCGGACTCCCTCACGCAGAATAGTCAAATGAGGAGCGAGGCTTTGGCCGATTCCGAGGTGCACACTGAGCAGATGACCGTCAACGTCATAGATTGGCCCATTTCCAGCCCAGTGTGAGGGAGGATGCACGCGTAGGCCAGTGATTGGGAGCGGCGTTTCTACTACGTCCACTCTTCTTGTGCGAGTGAGTCCGTCCGCCTTCGCGATGATCTGTGCTGACCCCGGTGCGATGCCTGTGATGCGGAAGTCCCGGACGCGAACGACAGAAGGGTCGGAGCTTGTAATGACAACCCCACGAGGTTGGGTTCCCAGGCCTCCCCGGGCTGCACCTACGGATACGGTGCCCTCCTCGGCAACCAGCAGCAGATCGCGATCCTTCTCGCTCTCCTGAGTAAACAGTTGCAAGGAAAGATAGTCAATCGGCCCGGGATCGTAGATGCCGATTCCTGCTTGGCACCCGGCGATGGCGGCCAGGAGAACGGCAGTCGACGCTGAGTTCATCATCGTCCACTCCTTGCTAGAGTTGCGAAGGAGTCTACACGGGCGTGCTCAACCAACCGTCAATTCTGCATCAATTCTATGGGACAGTGCCGGGGGGCCGAGACGGAGGCAGGGGCCGCTGCGCCGACCGACGGGCGGCGCGAAGGCTACTGCCGTGTCCAGGTTCTCCGCTGCCGGTCGCCCGCGGGACTGTTGTCGTCCGCAAAGCCGGCGGCGTCCGTCCGTTCAACAGATGGACGCACGTTGCACGGTCCCGCGGATGGCGAACCGGTTCGTTGCCACCGGCCGCGACGGGATCGAGGCGAAACCTGACCCGGACGGAGGACCTGACATGCGCACCCGGATCTCGATTCTGCTGGTCGGCCTGTCAGCCATGCTGACGGCCTGCGGCGATGACCTCAGCACCGCGCCCCAGGACGCGCGGTACAGCCACAGCCCGGGCCATGGCGGCGGCGGGCAGGAGGCGGGGAGCCATACGCTGCACGTGCTGGACACTCGATGGTCGCAGACCACGGGGATCAACGATGCCGGCCTCATCGTGGGCCGCAAGGCGACGGCGGACGTATGGCATGCGGCGCTGTGGCAGGACGGCGTCGCCACGACGCTGCCCATGGCCGGCTCGTCCCTCGCCGGCATCAACAACCAGGGTGTTGCGATCGGCTGGGAATCGGACGGCCTTTCCACCACCTATGCCATCCACCGCCGCGGCTTCATCTACCGCGACGCCGGGATCGTTCCCATCGGCGGCGAGCACCTGGACGAGTATGGCGAGTTCGGCGAGGTGTTCTTCACCGGCTCGCTGGACGACGACCGCGTGCAGCCGTGGGACATCAACGATCACGGGATCGTGATCGCCCGCGCCCTGTTCCCGATGCCGAACGGGTCGTTGCGCCGCTACGCGTTCGCGTGGCAGGAGGGGTCGGCCATCACGTACATCCGGGCCGGCCAGCCGACCGCGATCGACAACCACGGGCGCGTCGTCGGCTTCGAGTGGTTCACCTTCGACCCGGTAATGTGGGACGCGGGGTCGTACGACGAGCCACGCGTGGTCGCGGGCCTGCGCGACTACTTCCCCGGCTACGAGATCGAGCTGCTGTCCATCAACGATGGCGGCCAGATCCTGGGGATCGCCTGCACGCGCACCGACGGGCGCAGGCTGTGTGGCGGGGAACCCAGGGACCGCCGCGGTTTCGTCGTCGACGCCGGCAGGGTGGTGGAGCTGCCTCTGCCGCGCAACACCGTCGAGCTGTTCCGTCTGGGCGGACTCGACGAGACCGGGCGTGTGGTGGGGACCGTCCGCAAGCGCGAGGGGAGCAACACCAACCAGGTCCCGGTGCTCTGGACGATCACCGCCACGGGTGCCGTCGTGCAGGAGCTGCCGCGCGGCGGGTACACGCACGCATTGGCGATCGCGGTCAACCGCCATGGCCAGATTGCGGGCCACGCGAATCCGTGGGAAGCGCTCCTGTGGACTCCCGGCAGCGGTGACGACGACGGCGGCGGCGATGACGGCCAGTGCACCCACCCGAAGG
>CAYXRS010000234.1:0-3504 GCA_964467195.1 uncultured Gemmatimonadaceae bacterium | reverse complement strand
TATAGAGCTGAAGTCGGGTGGTGAAACCGGAGATCGCGCCGAGATGCAGAGGCAGGAAGTCGAAGAACAGGGTGCGGTCGGTCTGGGTGGCAAGCGAGACCATCTTGCCCTTTCGTCCCTCGGGAGCCCGCTGATAAATGTAATGCAGGTTCGTCGTCTTGCCGGACCTTCCGGGCCCGTAATAGACGATCTTGCACGTGATCTCACGGGTGGAATAGTTGACCAGGGACATCGGCGGTCAGGCTGAAGGATTGATCGCCGGCGCAGATACCGGCGTGGAACCGCCGAACAGGAGCGACAGGCTGCGGCGCAGCTCACGGTCGAAGTTGACATCGAGCGGCCTTGGTGCCGGCGTTTCGGGTGGAGCGACGGTGGCGATCGCCTCACATAGGGCGCGTGTGTAGAGCCGAATCAGGCCCAGTGAGCTCTGTGTGCCGAATACGGCGAGGAGAATGAGCGCGCCGCTCCTGACATGTGCCTCCGAAATATAGATCTGGCGTTCCCCTTCCCCATGGTGCAGCTCGGTAAAAGCGCGCCCTTCGACCGCCTGACCCAGATAGCCAGCCGAAGCGTAGATGGCGGACGCCAGCGCGGCCGCCGTCATTACCTCGATACTGCCGCCGAACCCGTACTGGCCGAGCACCTGGCCAGAGGGGTGCAACAGCAACGCCAGCCGCGCCCTGCTCTCGCGCACGAACCGTCGCAGCGGTTCCTCCACCCATCCTTCGGTCACGCTCACCCTCATGCCAGCCCCTCCACCGCACGAAGCATGGCGGCCCGCACGACCCCCATGTTGGCGCGCGAATCCGTGAGAGTCACAAGCACGAGATCGCCTCGTCCCGCCGCGCACAGATGTCCACCCTCGGCATCGAGGCGGACGAAGCGCGTACGTCCCAGGCCACCTTCAGCGGCCGCTACGCGGGCGCGACGGTACAGCGCGGCTGCCACCGCCGCCAGCGCCTGATCCGGAACGCCGAAATGGAGGTGCGAGTCGACCATGATACCATCGGACTCGGCCACGACCATGCACCCGATGACCCCCCGATGCTGGGTCATCGTCTCCAGGGTGGCGGAGTAGACAGTGCTCACGTGCCCTCCTCGAGCCAGCGGACGGCGCGCGCCCGACACCGCTGCAACGTGCGGGACACGTAACCGAGAGGCATCGTCTCAACAGCGGCCAGCATGACGGTGGCCCCCTCCGGCGCCGGGGCCAGCGCGATGATGGACGTTTCCGCCTCCACCACCACTGCCTGCCATTCGCCCAGATTCACGTGCGCGGTGACACGCTCCGCTTCCTCCTGGATCGCACTCAGCGCGGCACCGATCTCGTGAGAGACGTCTTCGCCGGCCGCGGTTACGTACAAGCCTGCCATCACCAGGCCGTCCCTATCCATGAGGAGCGCGGTGTGCTCTCCCTGACCAAGCACGTCGGCAAATAGCATCCGAGCGTCCAGGGAATCCGGTGGCGCATGTGTCGGGAACTCATCCTCGACGCGTGTTATCGATGCGTCAGCGACCGAAGGGTGATCCCCCGACGCAGCGTCCTCACCCCGGTCGGCATCGAGCGGAGCCAGCTTCCTGCGCACGATTGCAAGAGCACGGGCGATCGTCTCGTCGGACGAATCCAGGCCCGATGCCACATTCAAATGATGCTCGGCTTCCGCAAGGCGACCCTGCTTGAAGAGCACATAGCCCATCCCCTTTCTCGCCGCCACATGGTCCGGCGTCAGCCGGAGTACCATGTCCCACTCGTCGAATGCGCGCTCGAGATCGCCCTGATCCAGCGAGATGCGCGCGAGAAGATCGTGAGCCTCGGCATCCTCCGGATGCCGCTCCAGACCACGGATGGCGATACGCTGGGCGACGTCCAGCTCGCAGCGCCTCCTGAGCTGCTCTCCAAGCTCCAGGAAGACCATGCTGGAAGGATCGCGGGCCAGCTCCTCGCTCAACCGGCGGATCTGGTCAGACACAGCTGGCCTCCTCGAGGAGGAAGCGCATGCGATTAGCCGTTTCGAGCGCGGCGTTGACGCGCTGTGCAACGAGGCCGGCGGGGCGGAGGCGTAGATAACGCTCCCACGACGCGATCGCTTCGGTGAATTCACCGCAAGCCGCCGCGGCGTAGCCCATCTCCAGATGCGCCTCCGCGTTCACCGCGTCGAACTGTAGCGCGCGGCGAAGCTCGGCCATGGCTTCGGCGTGCTTGCCCGAAAGCCTGAGCACACGAGCCACGATGAGGCGAGCCTCCGCGCGCTCGGGGTCCATTGCAACGGCGCGGCTCGCCTCCTTGTGCGCCAGCTCGAGATCACGCGCGCTCAGGGCGGCGTGAGCTGCCTGGATGTGCGGAGCCGCCGCCGCCTGGAGGGCTGAACGTCCGGGAGTCGCCAGCGCCGGCATGACGAGCTCGATCACGCCAGTCGTCACGAGCCCATACGCTATCCTGGCCACGTCGAACTCGCTTCGGCCGAGGGATCCCGAGATCGTTCGCAGGTCACGCGTTCCGTCGATGGCGGCCAGCACTTCCCATTCATTAGGGAGGAGGTCCAGCATTCCGGCCTGCTCGTCACCGGAAGCGGCCAGCGATGGCACCGCCTCCAACCCCGGCACTTTGCCCTCGATTCGAGACCACTCGTCGATCCGCCGCGCACCTTCCATCAGCAGCGACTCGGTGGAGATGCGGATGTTCGCCTCCGCCGGTGCGTCATCCACATCCCGCTCCTCGAAGCGGAAGTACCCCTCCTGCCACGAGGTCAGCTCAAAAACCACTTCCTCCACCTGAAGTCGCACCTGCCTCTCAAGCTCGCGCCTGGAGATCGCTCCCATCGCAACGAGAAGCTCGCCAAGGCGCCGCGTGTCGCCGCGCGCGCGCTGCATGTCCCGTGCGCGCAAGAGATCACCATCGTTGATTTTCCCTGCACGAAGCAGCACTTCGCCCAACGGATGCGGATTGCTGCGGATCGAGGCGAAGACGACCGCACCTCGGGCGAAGAAGACCGTTCCCTGGTTGTCGCGGAGCGTCGACGATACGGTAAGGGTGCCCGTCTTCCGGCTCAAGTCGAGCAGCTGGAAGACATCGTGTATGCCGAGCTCGCGAAGCGGTCCCTCGATGGCCATGTCTAATCCGCCTCCGCGTGGCGAAAGATCCGCATGAGGTCGGCCGCGGTTCGCGCATCGCGAGTCGCCCGGCGGGCATAGTCGCTGTTCGGGGCACCCTCCACGATTCTCTGCCAAAGCTCGATTGCATCGGCATAGCGCTTCCGGTCGGCGAGTACCCGTGCCTGAACGTAGAGCGCTCCGGGATTATCGGGGTCGAAGCGCAGTATGCGTCCAGCCGCCACGACGGCGTCATTCTGACGCTCGAGGTCGAGGAGTGTCTCTGCCAGCACCTGAAGCGCATCGACGTTTGCCGAGTCGCGTCTGAGCAGTCCCACCAGTGGTGGCAACGCCTCTCGGGCGCGGCCGCGCCGGCGGCGCAACGCGGCGAGCTCCAGCGTCGCAGCTGCATAT
>CAYXRS010000233.1:0-3518 GCA_964467195.1 uncultured Gemmatimonadaceae bacterium | reverse complement strand
GACGCGCTGATGGCGCGGCGGCATGGACCGGGGGGCAGTACCCCGCGCCTCCATACTTCGACAGGGCCCGAGCCGGATTCCGGTTCGGGCCCTTCCTCCATCCCGGGCGATCGGACCCGGGCCACGTCGCCATCGAACGGGTGAGAACGGTTCCTGCACTTCGGGCGGCACCATGCCCGCACGCAACGACGATCTGCACGGGAACGTACCCGATAAGTCATCGGCCGCCCTCCTCCTCATCGACGTCATCAACGATCTCGACTTCGACGATGGCGAGCGGCTGTTACAGCATGCGCTTCCGATGGCGCGAGCGATTGCCGCCTTGAAGCAAAAAGCCAAGTCGCAAGGGGTACCGGTCATCTACGTCAATGACAACTTCGGGCGATGGCAGTCGGACCTCGGCAAGCTCCTCGATCACTGTCTTCACGACAGTTGTCCTGGCCGTCCTGTAGTCGAGTTGCTCGCACCTGAGGACGACGACTACTTCGTGCTCAAGCCCAAGCACTCCGGCTTCTACTCGACCACGCTTGCCGTACTGCTCGAGTACCTGGGCGTAACGACGGTCATCATCACAGGACTGGCGACTAACATCTGCGTCCTGTTCACGGCCAACGACGCCTACATGCGCGACTACCGCGTCGTCGTGCCGGAGGATTGCGTGGCGGCGATAGAGCCGGGAGATCACGACCATGCGCTATCGCAGATGCGTTCGGTGCTGAAGGCGAACACGTCCCCGTCCACCGAGCTCGATATTGAACGTCTGGGGCGGTAGGCGGGTCTTCCTGGCGTCACCCGCCCCAGAAAGGGCCCGGGCCTTGCTAAGAAACGGGACGACACCTGCCGGGGCGCCACGATGGAGGCATTTCACGATCGCGAATCCAGATCGCTTGCGCGACGCGCGGAACTCACCGGGCAGGAGCTCTATTCCGTAACGCATGGCGACTTCTGGATTCCCGATGCCGAGCGCGAGATCTACAAGCGCGGACTTCGGGCGCTGAATGACGCGGGACTCCCGTACGTGATTGCCGGTGCCTATGCAATCTACGAGCATACCGGCATCTACCGCGAGACCAAAGATCTGGACGTCTTCATGGAGCCGGAGCGGGTGGAGGAAGCCATGACGGCACTGAAAACCGCGGGCTTCTCCACGCGTCTCGAGCAGCCGCATTGGCTAGCGAAGGCGAAGTACGGCGAGTATTTCGTGGACATCATTTTCGGCATGGGCAACGGGTTGGCTCTGATCGATGAGGGGTGGCACCATCACAGCTTACCAGCCATTCTGGCTGCTACGCCGGTGCGCGTTGCGCCCGCCGAAGAGTTGCTCTGGCACCGACTCTTCATCTTCGAGCGTCACCGCCAGGACACGGCCGACATTGCCCATCTCATTCTCAAATGCGGAAGGCGGCTGGATTGGGAGAGGATACTGGATCGCACGAATGAGCACTGGCCCGTGCTCCTGTCGCAGCTGCACCTGTTCGCGTACATATATCCCGAATCGCGTGATCTCGTCCCCACCTGGATCATGCGCGAGCTGCTCGACCGAGCCAGTCATCAGCTGTCCGAGCCGGCCAGCTCCATACGCGTCACGCGGGGCACGCTGATATCGCGTTTCAGCTTCGCCATCGACGTGAACGAATGGGGCTTCAGGGACATCCGCGCCGAGGCGGTGCAGCGGATGGAGCGGCGGCCAGTGATCCAGCAGCTGCTGAGGAGTGACGTGTGGGATGAGCGCTCTCGCGCTGCTGAAGAGCTCGATGCTCGCGCCGACTGAAGGACAGGGAAGCGGCATCTCGATCGCGCCGGCCAGGCCCGAGCGTCCTTTCGAGGAGCGGCGCGGCAGGCGCAGTCTCCGTGTCGCCGCCGTCGGCGATTTCCACTGCGGTGAGGAAGACGTCGGGCTGTACCGCGATCTGTTCGCCGCGGCCAATGAGCAGGCCGATGCGCTGCTTCTCTGCGGCGATCTCACACGCCGCGGTCTCATGCGCGAGTTTAACGTAGTCGTTGGAGAGATCGCCGACGTCAAGATCCCGATCGTCGCCGTGCTCGGGAATCACGATCACGAGTCTGGCGAGGCTTCGGAAGCGATTTCGCTCCTCAGGTCGCGCGGAGTACACCTCCTCAATGGAACGGCGGTCGCCCTCAACGAGCACGTGGGCGTCGCTGGTATCACCGGTTTCATGGGGGGGTTTGGCCGTGGTACGCTCACCTCCTTCGGTGAGCCGGAAACCAAGGCATTCGTGGGCAAGGCACTACGGGAGGTGCAGAAGCTCGAACTGGCGCTTCGCGGTCTTGCCACACCGGTGCGGATAGCAATGATGCACTACGCGCCGGTTCATGGAACGGTGGAAGGTGAGCCAGAGATAATTCAGACCTATCTCGGGACCGACAGACTCGCCGAACCGCTGGACCGGTATGGTGCCACCGTGGCCTTCCACGGGCATGCTCACACCGGCACACTCCGCGGTTCGACTGTCGGCGGAGTTCCCGTCTTCAACGTGTCTCTGCCGCTGCTGAGACGGGAGAACGCCGCCGCGATGTTCTACGTGCACGAGATTCTCCTGGATGATTCCGACGTCTCAGGCGGCTGAGGAAAGCGCAGCCTGGGCGGCGGCGAGACGGGCGATCGGCACGCGGAATGGCGAGCAGGATACGTAATCAAGTCCGCTGGCGGCGCAAAAAGCTATGGATCGAGGTTCGCCGCCGTGCTCACCGCAAATGCCTGTCTTCAGCTCGGGTCGTGTGCGCCTTCCCTCGGTAACGGCATAGCGCAACAGCTTCCCGACACCAGCCACGTCGAGCACCTGAAAGGGGTCCTCCGGCAGGATCCCCTTCTCAACGTACATGGGAAGAAATCGGCCCGCATCATCGCGGCTCAGCCCGAGCGTGGTTTGCGTCAGATCGTTGGTACCGAAGGAAAAGAAATCCGCCGACATCGCTATCTCGTCGGCCGTGAGCGCCGCCCGCGGCAGCTCGATCATCGTCCCAACCAGATACGGGAGCCGCTCGTCCATGGCGCCCATTGTCTGTCGTGCCACCTCGTCGATTATCTGTCGTTGGTGCTCCAGCTCCGCACGCGTGGCTACCAGCGGCACCATGATCTCCGGCTTGACGTCGATGCCGCGGCGCTGCACCCGGACGGCCGCCTCGAAGATCGCACGCGCCTGCATCTCGGTAATCTCGGGATACGTGATGCCGAGCCGGCAGCCACGATGCCCGAGCATAGGGTTGCTCTCCCGTAACGACTCGATCACTCGCGAAAGCTCAGCTCGCGTGAGGCCAAGGGCACGTGCAAGACGCTTGTTCTCCTCACCGCCGTGTGGCAGGAACTCGTGCAGCGGCGGGTCCAGCAGGCGAATCGTTACGGGATACCCACTCATCACGCCGAAGATGCCTTCGAAATCCCCGCGCTGCATGGGCAACAGAGCGGTTAACGCACGACGGCGTCCATTCTCATCGCGGGCCACGATCATCTCGCGCATCGCATGAATGCGGTCGCCCTCGAAGAACATGTGCTCGGT
>CAYXRS010000232.1:0-3580 GCA_964467195.1 uncultured Gemmatimonadaceae bacterium | reverse complement strand
TGCCCGACTGCAGCGTCAAGCGCGCGGAATCTGCCTCGGCTGCCCGGTGATCGTGAACATCCGACGACGGCGTTGCGGCCTCAACCGGCCCCTGGTGCGCGTCCCGCTGCGGGCAAAGCCGTCGTCGCGGGTGACCCAGACGGCACCTTCGGTGATGGCGAGGGCAGCGTGCTGGGCATCTGAGATAGCGACGCCAGCCGCCGCCGAACACGCGGCCGCCGTCCGTGCGGCGATCGCGCTTGCCGGTGGGCGAGAGGTGTGCTTCGCCGCAGCGATCGATGAGCGCGGCGTGGTACAGACGGTGCGCCCCGTGGCCCGCGGCGACGCCAGCTGCGTGCTGGCGCTTCCGGGCTTCGCCGCGCGCGGCGAGATGCTTCTGCACAATCACCCCTCCGGTCTGCTCGATCCCTCGCAGGCCGACCTTGCAGTGGCTGCGCGGTTGCACGACGATGGCATCGGTTTCGCGATCTGCGATAACGACGCCTCGTCTCTGTACGTCGTGGTGGAGGTCCCGCGAGCACCGGAGAGTCAGGCGTTGGATCTGGAAGGAATCGATCAGACGCTGGGACCCGAAGGCCCTTTCGCTCGCAAGATCGAGAATTACGAGGATCGCGCCAGCCAGCGCGCCTATGCGCGCGCTATTGGCAAGCTCTACAATGGCGGCGGCATCGGTCTGCTGGAGGCCGGGACCGGCGTGGGCAAATCTCTCGGTTACCTGGTGCCGGCGCTGCGATGGGCAGCGGCCAACGGTGAGCGAACGATAATCTCCACGAACACGATCAACCTTCAGGAACAGCTCGTCGGAAAGGACCTGCCACTGCTGGTGCGATCTCTGGAAGGCCAGCGCGTGCGCTTCGCTCTGCTCAAGGGCTGGCGCAACTACCTGTGCATGGCGCGGCTGGAGCAGGCAACCGCGGCGGCACCCCGCCTGCTCGAGGACGACATGGCGCGCGAGCTGGAGTCGCTGCGCGCGTGGTCCGAGCGCACCGAGGACGGCTCGTTGAGTGACCTGCCCGCGCCGCCGCGCGCCGAGGTGTGGGACGAAGTGGCGGCCGAACCGGATCTCTGCACCCGCCTGAAATGCGAGCACTTCGAACGCTGCTTTCTTTTTCGGGCGCGCCGCCGCGCCGCGCAGGCGGATGTGATCGTGGTCAATCACCATCTGCTTCTCTCCGACCTTGCCGTGCGGCGTGCGCAACAGAATTGGGCGGAAGCTGCGGTGCTCCCCTCCTACACGCGGCTGGTCATAGACGAGGGGCACCACCTGGAGGATGCGGCGGCGGCTCACCTGGGCGTGAGCGTGACTCGCAGCGCGATGCTTCGCGCCTTCGGGCGTCTCGACCGGCGTAGCGGAAAGGGTCTGCTCGCCGCACTCATGCACCGCCTCTCCGCGCAGGACGACCTGCTCAGTGTCGCCAGTCTCGACCTGCTGCAGGGCCGACTGCTGCCGTCGGTACACGCAGCACGCGACAAGGGCACGGTTCTTTTCGATCTGCTTGCCACCGTGCTTGCCGGGAGTAACGAACAGGTGCTGAGGCTCACCGACGACTTCGCCGATCACCGTGTGTGGCGCGATGGACTGGATGCGGCGTTGAGCGATCTGCTTGCAGAGATTGCGGTGGTGGACGATGGAATGCGCCTCGTTCGCGAGCGACTCGAGGCCGACCACGCTCGTGCCGAGGAGCTCGCTCCACTACTCAACGAGATGCGGTCGGTTGCGCGCCGGCTCATGGGTGTGGGAGACGGCCTCCAACAGGCGCTGCGCCCGGAGCGCGGAAGCGAGACGGTGCGCTGGATGGAGATGCGGGGGCGTGATGGGAACCTGGGTGTCACTGCCGTTCCATTGGACATCGCGCCAATACTCCGCGAGGATCTCTGGCGTCGCATCGAGACCGGTATCGTCACGTCAGCCACGCTCGCCACCGGCGACGATTTCGATTTCCTCGTGCGACGCCTCGGACTCGACGCCGGTGATGTCGAGCCGGGAAAGGCTGTATTTCCGTCTCCGTTCCGCTATCAGAACCAGGCACTCCTTGCCATACCGGCTGACATGCCGCCACCCAATACCGAGCCAGCGGCACACTTGCGCTCCGTGGTCGAGGTTGTCGTCGAACTCGTCACGGCGGCTGGTGGTGGAGTATTCGTGCTGTTCACCAGTCATCGTGACGTTCGCGCGTCGGCTCTGATGCTGCGAACGCGATTCAACGGACTGTGGCCGCTGCTCGTACATGGTGAAGAGCCGCGAGACGTGCTGCTACGGCGCTTTCGTGATGCGGGGAACGCTGTGCTTGTCGGAACGTCGTCGTTCTGGGAGGGCGTGGATGTGGCGGGCCGTGCTCTGAGAGGGTTGGTCCTGGCGCGTATTCCATTCAAGGTGCCTACCGACCCGCTCACCGCCGCGCGCTGCGAGGCGATCGAGCAGGAGGGTGGCGACGCGTTCTCGGAGTTCATGGTTCCGCACGCCATGCTTCGGCTCAAGCAGGGTTTCGGCCGGCTGATTCGCAGCACCACGGATCGCGGCGTGGTGGTGCTCTGCGACCCGCGCGTGCTAACGAAGGCATATGGAAGGCGTATGTTGGCAGCACTGCCGCCAGCGAGGCGTCTCACCGGCGGCTGGACGGCGTTGCGGCATGACATCGAGACATTCTTCGGACAACCGACAGCGAATGACGCAGCAGACGCTGAAGCCGGGCAAGACAGCATGTGTGGGTCGCAACTACCGCCGCCTCCGTGCCGCCAGTGAGGAAGAAGCCGAGGCCGCGATCGGTGGCATAGTTGCCGCCAACGACATAACGGCTCGGGATCTCCAGCGAAGGGATGGTCAGTGGACCCGGGCGAAGGGGTTCGATACCTTCTGTCCGGTAAGCGATCCGGCGCCGTTTCCGGCCGGCTCGCCGCGGCTGGTGCTGGTAACGCGTGTCAACGGCAAGGAGCGGCAGCGTGCCAGCTCGGCGGAGATGGCCTTTGCTCTGTCGCAGCTGCTCTCTTACATCTCCGCTATCATGACCCTGGAGCCCGGGGATCTCGTGCTGACAGGAACACCTGCCGGCGTCGGCCCTTTGAGAGCGGGCGATGTGGT
Source organism: uncultured Gemmatimonadaceae bacterium (assembly GCA_964467195.1). Classification (GTDB taxonomy): domain Bacteria; phylum Gemmatimonadota; class Gemmatimonadetes; order Gemmatimonadales; family Gemmatimonadaceae; genus CAYXRS01. The sequence goes on along the minus strand of CAYXRS010000232.1, from coordinate 501 downwards.
CGAAGTGGAGGTGGAAGGCGTTGCCAGCGTCCGGAACCCGGTGGTCGACGTGGCGTCTGGCGCGAGTCCTTCAGGGAAACGCGCGGCCGTTGGCGGGGTATGACCAGGATTGGTGCCGTGTCTACCGAGAGCACACGTGGCACGTGGACGTGACAAATGAGGCAGCCGAGACGGAATGAAAAGCCCCAGTGGATCGCTGATCGTCTCCATCGCCCTGCACGCCGTGCTAGGCGTGCTGCTGTTCGCGGTGGTCAGCGTTCCGCTCCTGAACGATCGGTGGCTTACGCGCGAAGAGCCGCGTGTGGCGGAGCGGATCGGCTTCATGCGGATCCCCGACACGGGTGAGGATACGCCAGGGCGCAGCGGCGGCGACGGCCTTCCCATGACGGAGCAGCCGCCGCGCGAGATTCCGTTGGTTGTGCCGGACGGCGTGCCGGTGGGCATCCCGGATCCCGGTGAACCGGCCGACGAGGGTGTGGCGCCGGTCGCGTGAGCACGGCC
>CAYXRS010000231.1:0-3633 GCA_964467195.1 uncultured Gemmatimonadaceae bacterium | reverse complement strand
TGGACCTACCCCGGTTCAGTGGACAGGTGAACGCTTGGGTGGGGGGTGGCGAGTTTTCCACGCGCTGTGAGGAGAGCACCGTCAGGTGCAGCTCCCCGCAGCAGCGTGTGGAAAACTCGGCCGCGCCGCCCGCGAATCGCCGGAGGATCTCACGCCGCTCGGCCATGCTTCCTCTCGTAACTCACCGGCGATTCGTACTGCAGGGCCGAGTGGCGGCGGTGTGGGTTGTACCAGCCCTCGATGAACCGGAAGACCGCCATCCTCGCTTCGATCTGCGTCCGGAAGCAACGCCGATCCAGGAGTTCGCATTCCATCGTGGCGAAGAAGGCCTCGCAGAGGGCGTTGTCGTAGGCATCTCCGACCGAACCCATCGACGGCCTCACCCCAGCCTCTCGGCAGCGGAGCCCGAAGGCGATCGACGTGTACTGCGTACCCTGGTCCGAGTGATGAACGACGGCCCCCGGCTTTCTCTGCCCGAGCGCCATGTTGAACGCATCCAGGACGAGTTCCGTTCTCAGGTGCGTCGCCATTGCCCAACCGACGACGCGCCGGCTCCAGGCGTCCAGCACCACGGCCAGATAGAGGAAGCCCGCCCACGTCGGGATATAGGTGATGTCAGCCACCCAAAGCTGATCGGGACCCGTGGCGCTGAAGTCGCGGTCCACCAGGTCCGGTGCCGGCCGGGCATCAGCGTCGCGCCGGGTGGTCTTCGTGCCTCTCCTCCGGCTCACCCCCTCGAGCCCGGCCTCCGTCATCAGGCGGGCCACTCGCTTGATCCCCACCCCCTTGCCTTCGGCCCGGAGTTCGGCATGGATCCGAGGCGATCCATACGTCCCGTCGCTCCGCTGGTGAATGCTGCGGATCTGCTCCAACAGCTCCTGGTCCGACATCGCCCGTGCCGAAGGCCCTCGCTTGCGCCACGCGTAGTACCCGCTGGTGGAGACACCCAGCAGGCGACACATCACCGTCACAGGGTAGCAGGCCCGGTGCGCTCTCACGAACTCGAATCTCTGGACGGCATCGAGCCGGTCTCCCGAGCGAACCAGGCCGTGGCTTTTGCCAGGATCTCCCGCTCCAGCTTCACCTGCTTCAGTTCACGGCGAAGCCGGCGCAGCTCCTCTCGCTCTGTGCTGGTCAGCCCGTCCTCGCGACGCCCTTCGTCCCGATCCGCCTGCTGGACCCAAGTACGGATCGAATTCGCTGTCGGCTCAAACTCCTTCGCCAACTCCTCCGGAGTCCGGCCGGCGCGGACCAGCTCGACCATCCGTGCCCGAAACTCCGCCGCGTATGGCCCTCGTATCTTTGGCATCGTGACACCTCCTTTGTTACTTCAGTGTTAAGGTGTCCACCAAATCGGGGCAACTCCACATCCTGCGGTCGCCTTGGCGTGGTGGCGACGAAGGGCGTCGACGAAGCCGGCAGGCCGCTTGAGTGTGCTCGCCTCAAACCGGCGGAGGAAGCCCGCCGTTGCTTTGGGGGACAGAGGTTTACACTCGTCGAGCTGGAGAAAATCGTGGAGCGGCCTCGCCGGCCTCCGTTCGGGAAACTGGGAAACCGGAGCCGCGAAGCGTCCGTCGCCGACGTTGTAAGCGGCATCCGGCCACTTCTGTCCCGGCAGAATCGGCTGGTCGCCCCACCGGACGTACCGCGCCGGCCGCAGCAGCCTGTTTCCTATCCACTCGACCACGTCCACCGTCACCGCATTGCCGACCAGCTTCCAACGAAGGCTCGCCCGGCCGGCGGCTTCGGCCGGTAAGGTCCAATCGGGATCGAATCCCTGGATGCGCTCTGCGTCACGGATCCCCGGTGTCACGAAGCTGCCGTCCCGAAGCCATACCGCGGGCGGCGACGGAATTCCCACGGTCGAGCCGCCCTTCAGGGTAGGAACGGCATCCACCGCCCACCCCAACCCGCGGCTACCCTCCGTCCAGTAAAATCCACACGCCTTTCCGCCTGGATCGAACGCCTCCGGAGGTGCATCCTCGGTATCAGCCAGAAGCACCCGGCGCGGGTCGTATTCCTTCGAGGCGAGGATGAACACCCGCTTCCGTCTCTGCGGGAGACCGAAGGCGCGGCTGTCCACCACACGGTAGGCCCAGTTGTACTCCAGCTCCTCGAGCGTGCGGAGGATGACCTCCATCGCTCGACCGCGGCCAAGCTGGAGCATGAAAGGTACGTTTTCGAGCAACAACCAGGGTGTTTCGTGCCGTCGCGCGATCGCGAAGACTTCCGAGACCAGGCTCGATCTGTCACCGTCCAATCCGAGTGTGCGACCGGCCTGACTCAGGTCCTGGCAAGGAAACCCCGCAGCGATGAGCTCGGCGTCCGCCGGGAAGCTCCGATAGAACCTCACGTCCTCGTGGACGTGAATGTCGCGAAAGTGGTGGCGGAGGACAGCTCTCGCCGAGGGGTCGATCTCACATAGCTCCAGCGTTGCGTGTCCGGCGGCGTTAAGCCCGAGTTCCATGCCCCCGATGCCCGCGAACAACCCCACGACCCGCAACGGGGAGAGAGTTTCGGTGGACGCCTCGGAAATGGACGGCCGGGCGAGGGCCTCCGGAGCAAACAAGATCTGGCTGAGGTCAGTCGCGCTAGAGCTCATGCTGCTCTCGCTCGTGTAGGTGAGATCTGGGCCCGCAGCATGAGGTCGAAAATACACCGAATAAAAGCCGAACGCAAGGCCGAGGGAGGAGGAAGAAGAAGGCGGCTTCGGGTGAACGATACCACTTCGACACGGCAGGCGGAAGTGCTATCGCGGGGTGAAGAGAGTAGTGTTCCGAGGAACTACACGACGGCCCTACAAGCTGGTCGCGCAGGAGTGCGGGCTGCCCGTATCTGATGGAGCGCGAGGGGATTCTCGAGAGGCAGGTCGAGCTGGAGGAGGAGATGAAGCAGGTGTTCGTCCGCTGGCCGCGTGCGACCGATGTGGTGCGAGCGAGGACTCCCACAGTCTCAAGCGGCATTGGCGGTTCCGACCTCGATCCGTGGATGCGCCGTAACGAGCCTCCCGTCCGCGTGTGCTCGGTTCCGGGAACTGGATGCGGTCGGCGGCGTCGCGGACGAGATCACACACGCGGCGCCCCGCTCGACACCGAGCGCGTGCGGCAGGTCGGCCCCGGCGGTGTGCTCGGGCATGCGGTGCAGGGTAGCGTCAGGGTGCGCGAGGCTCGCACGTTGTAGCCTGTCCTCCTCGGCGGGTCACGACAACCAGCAGCGGGCGGAGGTGATCAGATGAGACGTGTGCGGTATCAGGTCGCGTGCAGCCTCGACGGCTACATCGCTGGACCGGATGATGATTTCGATTGGATTACCCCCGAGCCTTCCTTCGATTTCGAGGAGCTCTATGTCCAGTTCGATGCGCTGCTGATGGGGCGGCGCACGTTCGAGGTCGTCCGTGCCGCAGGCGAGAGCTTTCGCGGGAAGGAGGTGCTGGTCGTCTCTCGTTCGCTCGCTCCGGATCACCATCCCGGGGTCGAGGTGGTGAGCGACGGGCTGGAAGAGCGGATCGGTGAGCTGCGCGCTCGACCAGGCGGCGACATCTGGCTCTACGGGGGTGGCGCGCTCTTCTCGCACCTCCTCGACCGGGGGCTCGTCGATACCGTCGAACCGGCGATCATCCCGATCCTCCTGGGG
>CAYXRS010000230.1:0-3699 GCA_964467195.1 uncultured Gemmatimonadaceae bacterium | reverse complement strand
AGGGGGCTGGCGAGAGCCGGCCTCCTGGCTTCTTCCGCCTCAGAATCTACGCCCTCCACGACACCCGCTGGGAACTCGTCGGATGAGCATCGCGGATGGAAACAGGTGAAGAACCAAAAAAAAAGCCGCCTCGGGCCGACTACCTCATCACTCCCCGTTCGGTGGGTTGACAGAGGCCCTTCCATACGCGTTGTCCGAAGTGGGCCCCCCGTGACCCCATCCTGTCCCCTCCGAGTCAGAGGGGCATCACGTGGCCACCACCCACGTACAGTACTTGGCCAGTGATCCAACGCGCTTGATCAGAGGTCAAGAAGATCGCTGCATCGGCGATGTCTTCCGGTCGTCCGATCCGCCGGAGAGGAATCTGCGACTTCAGCCGTTCCTCCATCTGCGGCGAGATCCAGCCCGTCTGCACCGGACCCGGGGCCAGCGTGTTCACCGTAATTCCGTAGGGTCCCAACTCCCATGCCGCCGCTCGGCTATAGCTCTCGAGCGCATGCTTACTCGCTCCGTAGGAAACCGCTCCCGCGTGACCACTCGCACCGTCGGTGCTGACGTTGATGATCCTCCCCCAGTCAGCAGCTCTCTCAATATGCCGTCGGGCGAACTCAGCCATGAGCAGGCCCGGAGCACGACTGTTCACGGCAAAATGACGGTCGTGATGTTCGGCGGAGATCATTGATGCCTCAGCGTCCGCCTGCCGGGGTAGAAAAGAATCGCCCAAACAATGAGCCGCGTTGTTGATGAGCACGCTCACCTCCCCCAGCCGCTCCCGTGCCTCGTCGAGCAGGGCCTTAATAGAGTGGGGTTGGGCCAAATCCCATTCTCCGCCCTCTGCAGTGGCCCCCAGCCGCCGAAGCTCCTCAACAAGGTCCTCAATAGAACGACTTCTCAGCCGGGCGTATCGTTCGTCCCCGAGCTCGGCGGGGTCGTCCCCCCTGCTCTGATCCCAAACCGGCAGTCCCGTCACGAAGACCTGAGCGCCCTGTCGTGCAAGAGCTCTCGCAATCGCAGCTCCGATACCTTCCGGATTGTTCGCCCCCGTTACCAGAGCGACTCGCCCTGCAACCTTAGGATCGATCATCAATCATCCCCATATAGGGCCCACTTCGTATAACGTTCAGGCTTCATGACGCGCGGAGCCCGGCGTCAGCCGGGCGCAGCGTGTCCCGCCGGCCGATGCTGCTTGTCCTCCACCTACACTTCAACCCGGCGGGCGAAGCATGAAGCCGTTGTTATCTGCCGTTGGGTCCGCTGCCTGCTTCGCCCATACTGTTGCCAGAGTACCACTCGCTCAACGTACCGGAGGAGGCGGGAAAATCTTCGGGTGTGCTTCAACAATCAGCCAGCGTTCATCGACCTTCTTCATTACCTGGACCACATGCCCCTTTAGCGCGGCAGCCCCGCCAGGGGGCAGAATCTCAATCCCGCCCTGCCACACGGCTAGGTTTGAATCGAGCATTCGAACCGTCCCGCGCTCCTGCTTGACCTTCGCTCCCGGCATGCTCTGATGGAGGAGCCGGTGGTAAGCCAACTCGATCTCCGCTCTTCCATGCTGCACGTCGCCAAACGCGCCCACTCGCACCCCATCTTCGGTATAGAAGGATGCCGCTGCCTTTGAATCCCCTCTGTTCCAAGCCTCCTGGAACGCCTGGGTCTCGGCGATAATCGCCTCTTCTTCGGGCTGCCGCATTGGTCTTTCCTCGCATGCAGGGAAAAGCAGGACAACGAGAGCCGGCGAAATTGCGTGTGACGCAATAAAGGAGCGGAATGCACCGTGAGGTCCATTTGCGCTTGACACTGCTGTGGTGAGCAGGTTGGGAGTGCTGTTTGATAGCGGCCGCATGTGCTCTCCGTGAATGTATTCGTGAACATCGCGGCTGTTTCTAAACTCCCGCGGACCCAATGGCAGATAACGTGATACGAGTGCCGACGTGCTGGAGCGACCGAGCCGGTACGCGCAGCGGACCGGCGACCGAGCGGAGGCATGTTCCCAAGGGCAAGGCTGCGCAGCAGCCGCAGCGGCACTCGTCAGTTATCTGAAGTACTGTGTCGATCTCAAACTGCGAATACTTCAGCCCGGCGCACACCTACAAATCACACGCCGTTGTGGCTAACCGCCAGCACGAACGAACCGCACCGCATTTGCGCCTAGGTCGTCGATTACGAATCCGGTCACCACATCTTCGTCATCCACTGTAAACACTACGCGGCGCGAATTGGCGACTCCGAACGTATTACCACCGAAGTACCGGAGTGGGACAGGCCGATCGGTGCTTACCGGGACGAGGTAGATGTGGCCTTCCACGAGGTCGATCCTGGCACGTTGCCCGTCCTGAGCGCTGTAATCGCCGACGTATCGCTCCAGTGCCGCGACATCGGGTCGCAGGCCAGGATCTCGAAGATCAGGGACGATCATCGCGGCGATATCCAGGGCGATACCCCAGGAGTTTACCCTGTCGTAATCCGCACCGAGGTTGGTCAGGACCACGATAGTGAGCGAATCGTCGGGCAGGCGAACGATCTCAGTCCCCGTAAACCCCGTGTGGCGCTGAATCCGGTGCGTGCCCTGGCGCCAGACCTGCCAGCCGAACCCGTACGGGTGAAGACTTCCGTCGTTCAGACGAACCGGCTGCCACATCTGATCCAGACTCTCGCTATCCAGCAGGGCATCCGAGTAAAGCGCCGCATCCCACCTGGCGAGATCGAGCACATTCGAGAAGATCCCCTGATAGGAAGGGGTGACCACGTGATACACACGCCGGTTATTCACGAGTTCGCCGTCCCGGAGGCCATATCCACGGGCCTCGTTCCGCCGAACCTTCCATTGATCGAGTACGTAGCTGTCGACCATGTCCAATGGTGTGAAGATCCGACTCTCGATGAACTCGCGCCACGGTACGCCGCTGACCTGTTCCGTGAGGACACCCAGAATGAAGTAGCCAACGTCGCTGTATTGAAACCTTTCGCCGGGCCGAAAGTCGAGCGAGTCTGCGAGGGCCGCCTCGAGCTGCGCTTCCGTTGAGATCGTCAGGGGAGTCACGTCGAAGCCCGTGAAGCCACTCCGAAGGCCAGGGAGGCCACTGGTATGGGTCAGGAGGTGGCGCGTCGTGATCAGTTGCCACTCTTCGGGCAGGTCGGCCAGATACCTTCCGATCGACGCGTCCAGATCGATTCGCCCTTCCTCGACGAGCAGCATGATCCCCGCGGCAGTGAATTGCTTCGTGACGGACGCCAGGGAGAAGGTTGTTCGAGGATTCACGGGCGCGTCGCTTTGTATGGACGCGAGTCCCAGCCCACGTGCGTCGAGGATAACACCGGCCCTGGCAATGGCCACCGCGAGCCCCGGAATGCGACGCTCTTCCATCTGACGAGTGAGATATACGCCCAGCGAGTCTGGAACAGACGGCTCGATCTGCGCCGCAGCGGGGACCGGGCCGCTCAGCACCATTCCAGCGAATAGGATAGCCCAGTACTCCATGGCGAACCAACTCTGGCATCCCGGATTCATTGAGCTCATTACGTGCGTCTCCTTCTCCGACCTGCTATCCTCGGATCGTAGAACCTGTCGATATCCTGCGCGGGCGACACAGTATTTCAGATAACGTGTATTTCCCGCCTCAGTGCGGGAAAGCCCCTCGGGCCTCATGCTTTGCGGCGAACCGTTCGGGAAGTGGGCTTTGGAATTTCTGACGACCC
>CAYXRS010000229.1:0-3781 GCA_964467195.1 uncultured Gemmatimonadaceae bacterium | reverse complement strand
GACCAACCTACGTGGGCGAACTGCTGGAGCTGGCAAGCTGGATCGAGGAGCTGGGCGCGTCGGATTTCGAGCTGCGTGTGATCGTCTCGGATGCGAAGGACCGCGCGGCCCGCGCAGTCGCGAAGATCGACTTCGTTTCCGTCGAAGCCCGCACCGGGAAGCGGGTTCCCACGCCTGCGACGCTGCCGAGCTCGGCGACTTCCGACCCTCTGGTGAAACTGCCGACCTCCGCTGATTACCTGGCTGGCATCGTGGGACTGCCCGACGACTGGAAGTCGTCGTCCGCGTGATGCCCGTGTGGGGCCGGAGGACACGCCGATACTGGTAGATTGGGCCATGGCAAGTCGATCCGAACCGCCGGGTTTGGCGGAGACCGCGCTCGCACCGCCCCCCGCCTTTGCAAGGCGCGAGATCGTGCTCGCGGTCCTCCTGCCGCTGGCGTTGCTCGTAGCGGTCGCCCTGGCCGGTGTTCTCTTCCGCGCGGAGGTCAACGCTTCCGCGGGGTGGGTGCACCAGCGGCTCGGTTTCGCCGGACTGGCGACGCTGTTCTTCGTCAGTGAGACCATCGTGAGCGCGTTGCCGCCTGATGCCGTCCTGCTCGTCGTGGCCGCTTCGGAGCACGCCGCCAGCTGGCTGCGACCGGTCCTGGCCCTTGCGCTGCTGTCGCTTCTGGGAGGTCACCTTGCGTGGCTGCTCGGGTCGCGCTTCGCGGGGACCGCAATCGTGCGCCTGGTGCTCGGCCGGCATCATGGTCGCATCGTGGAGGTGACGCGCCGATATGGTATCTGGGCCGTCGTTCTTGCGGCGCTGACGCCGCTACCGTGGTCCGTGACGAGCATCGTCGCGGGCGCATTGCACCTGCCGTGGCGGCGCTATCTCGCCGGATCGCTCGTGCGCATTCCGCGTATCGTGTTCGGATACGTCCTCATACACATCGCCTTCCATCGCGTGATGCCTCTGCTGTCGTCGTGAATGACATCTACCGCGGGACGGGCACTGTGGTGAAGGCCGGCGAGGGCGTGACGCGGAAGTCCGACTAGTTTTGAGAAACCGTAGCCACCCCCCATTCGCCTCTTGTGCCCACAGATTCCGCCCCCGAAGCGGGCGCCGTCGCCCGTAAGGACTTCATCAGAGAGATCGTGGCCCGCGACGCCGCCAGCAATCGGTTCGGGCGGCAGATCGCAACCCGCTTCCCGCCGGAGCCGAACGGGTTCCTGCACATTGGGCACGCCAAATCCATCTGGCTCAACTTCGGGATAAGGGAGGAGTTTGGTGGTCGCTGCAATCTCCGCTTCGACGACACCAACCCCTTCACCGAGGACATCCGCTACGTCGAGGCGATCAGGCAGGACGTAGCATGGCTCGGCGTCGAATGGGACGAAGAGCTGTACGCGAGCGACTATTTCGAGCAGCTGTACGACTTCGCCGAGCTGCTGGTGACGAAGGGGAAGGCGTACGTGGACTCCCAGAGCGAGGACGCGATTCGTGAGGGTCGCGGGACGGTCACCGCGCCCGGCATAGAGAGTCCGTACCGAAACCGCTCTGTGGACGAGAACCTGGATCTGCTCCGCCGGATGCGCGCCGGCGAGTTTCCGGACGGCGCGCATGTGCTGCGCGCGAAGATCGACATGGCCCACCCCAACATGCTGCTGCGCGATCCGCTGCTGCTCCGCATCCGGCACGCGAATCATTATCGGCGCGGCGACGCGTGGTGCATCTACCCGCTGTACGACTTCGCGCATCCGTTGTCCGACGCCATCGAAGGGATAACGCACTCGCTGTGCACGCTCGAGTTCAAGGACAACAACGACATCTACAGGTGGCTGGTCACGGAGACCGGCTTCGAGCGGCCGCCGGAGCAGATCGAATTTGCGCGACTCGAGATCGACTACACGATCATGAGCAAGCGCAAGCTCCTGCGGCTGGTGGAGGAAGGCCACGTCAGCGGCTGGGACGACCCGCGCATGCCGACCATCGCAGGTCTCAGGCGCCGGGGCGTCACGCCCGAGGCGATCCGGACATTCGCCGAGACGATCGGCGTGGCGCGCAAGGACTCACGCGTGGAGCTCGCCAGCTTCGAGCACGCGGTGAGGGACGACCTCAACATGCGCGTCCCGCGCGTCCTTTGCGTGCTGGAACCGCTGAAAGTGGTGCTGACGAACTACCCTGAAGATCAGGTCGAGGAACTCGAGGCGTCGTACTACCCGCACGATGTGCCGAAAACGGGATCGCGGATGATTCCATTCTCGCGCGAGCTGTGGATCGACCGCAACGACTTCATGGAGGACCCGCCGAAGAAGTTCTTCCGGCTCGCCCCGGGGCGCGAAGTGCGACTGCGGTACGGCTACTTCATCACCTGTCAGGAAGTGGTGAAGGACGACAGCGGACAGGTCGTGGAGCTGCGCTGCACCTACGATCCCGCTACCCGCGGCGGCGATTCGCCGGACGGCCGAAAGGTGCAGGGAACCATCCATTGGGTGTCTGCGCCCCACGCGCTACCGTGCGAAGTGCGGCTGTACGACCGGCTGTTCAACATCCCGGATCCGGATGCCGACGGAGACTTCATCGCGGCGTTGAATCCCGAATCGCTCAGGGTGATCAGCGGAGCGGTGATCGAGCCGAGCGTGGCCGCCGACCCACCGATGAGCCGGTATCAGTTCGAGCGGACCGGGTATTTCATCGCGGACGCGGATTCAACCCCCGAACGCCTGGTCTTCAACCGGACGGTGACGCTCAGGGATTCATGGGCAAAGATCGCCGCCAGATAAGGCGTTCGACCGCGCCGATAGCGAAAGCGCCGCGGGCATTCAGGACCTCGCAGGCATTCCGCTCGTGGCTGGAGGAGAATCATGCAGCGGAGGCCGAGCTGTGGATCCGCCTGTACAAGGTCCACGCGCGGGCGAAGGGAATCGGGTACAGGGAGGCGCTGGACGAATCTCTCTGCTTTGGCTGGATCGACGGGGTGAAGCGGTCGCTGGACGCCGACAGCTTCGTGCAGCGCTTCACGCCGCGCAAGCCAAAGAGCAATTGGAGCGCGACGAATCTGAAGAGGGTGAAAGAGCTCGAGGCCGAAGGACGGATGCATCCCGCTGGGCGTGCGGCACTCGCCCGCTACGATGGAAAGCCGGCCCCGTACTCCTTCGAAGCAGGTCCACGTGAGCTGGCCGCTGAGTTTGTCGAGAGGCTCAGGGCGGACCGAAAGGCGTGGGCGTTCTGGGGGTCGCAGCCGCCCGGGTACAGGCGCACTGCCAGTTTCTGGGTGATGAGCGCGAAGCGTGCTGAGACGCGGGAGTCACGATTCACGGTGCTCTTACAGCGCAGTCGCGCAGGAAAGCGGATACCGCTCCTCGAGCGTTGACAGGACCCCGGACGATTTCCGGAGCCACTCAATCGCTCGTCACGTGGGCAGATGGGGACTCAGTCAGCAGCATTTCGCTCCCGGGCGGGAATAGCGCTCTGTCAGCCGGTCGCTGGTGAACTGCTCGCGCGACATCGGTGTGCAGTGCGGATGAGCGGCTGCGTGGTGTGCCAGGTATGCGTCGTAGTCCGGCACGCCAAGAATGCGTGTCAGCACGGCACGGATTGCGCGCGCCCGCCGACGCATACCGGAGATGCGCGCCGCGAAACGGGGACTCATCGCTGCCGCACCGGCAGGTTCGCCTCGAAGATCTCGTAGATCCGACGGTATTCATCGGTCCACGACGACGGCCGCACGAACGCGTGGTTCTCCACCGGGTACACGGCCAGCTCCCAGTTCTCCTTCCCCAGCTCGATCAGCCGC
>CAYXRS010000228.1:0-3785 GCA_964467195.1 uncultured Gemmatimonadaceae bacterium | reverse complement strand
GCTTAGGGTGACCGCGTCCGGTTTTGCCCAGGTCGGCCTAACAGTGGATTAACGAAAGGGGCGGCGCTGCTGAATCACGGTAGCCTCGCAGGAGGTATCACCGGATGAGGAGCGGACTTCATAGTTGTTCAGGAAGTCGGGAATATTCGTCCGAGCGGTTCTGAAGATGACTTCCCGTCTTTACTGTTCGGCCGTTGCGCTCGATCCTTCCCCCGCTAGCCTAAACCCTGCCCAATACACCGGAAGCGCCTCATTACCGAACTCTTCAAGCAGAGCGAGTTTTGCGTGGCGCAGTGCCGCGCCCTTGTCCTGCCCATGCACCAGCCTCTGGTAGAAGCGCACCATGAGGACACGGGTGTATGTGTCGTCAGCGGTCCAAAGGCTCGCAAGCACGGCTTTCGCGCCGGCCAGCAGAAACGCTCGTTCGAGGCTGGCCATTCCTTCCTGCCCCAAGAGGCGGCCCGAGCCAGTGTCGCAAGCTGACAGCGTGACCAAATCTGCGTGAAGCTGTAGATCTCTGATTTCACGAACCTGCAGGAGGCCGTCCTCCGATGAGGAGAGTGACGTCCCGAAGACGATCGCCGCCCGGTCTGGGAACTGCGTGTCCGCAACTCCGTGAGCCGCAAGATGAATGATACGGAAGTCGGAGAGCGGTAGCTCTTTGAAAGCCGATTCCGTAGCCCGTTCTGCCAGCAGGACTGTACTGTTTCCACCTACGACCTTGGCAACACCGATCACCTCGTCGCCCGTGCCGGGCAGGCTCGGCAACGCGCCTGCGGTAAGGAATCCGACGCCCAGATCGCCTACCACCGCTGCGCTCGCGCGGAATGCGGACGTGCCTGTCCCTGAATACGCGACATCGCCAACGCCAAGGAAGTTCATGGCCAGTTGCGTTGGGCGCTCAGATGTCCGCAGGAGGTGGAGGACCGTCGCCGAAGGAGCGTACGTAACGATGTGCGACTCGATGACGTACCGATTCCGATCGTCCCGCAGTGCGTCGAAGGGGAGCAAGTGCAGCTTGCCGTCAGGAACCACGATCAGCCTTGATTCCAGTTCAACTGCGTCGTCACCGAGGACGGGCCTCAGCAACAACGAGAAGAGCTGCTGACTGACGGCGCTTTCGTCTTCCCGCGATCGAACAGCAGCGAGGTATCGCTCGACCAGGTCCTCGATTCGATTCCTCCCAGCGGCCAAGACGAAGAGATCGGTCCCGCGACGAGAAATCCGGAGGGCATACGATTGCGCTTCTCCGAGAACGTACTCCAGCACGATCTCACCCGGGCCGAGCGAGGCTCGCAAGGTCTTGAGCGGCACCGGATTCGATCGCTCCGTAGCTGAGGTCAGCATGGAGCCGGAGTCGCGGACTGGGGTCAGGAGCTGCTCCGTCCGGAACAGTTCGTCGAGCAACCCTTCGCGCGTGTCTGGCTCCCTCTCGTGCAGGAGCGCGGTCTGGATCCGATTGATCTCCCGCTGGGCGTCAACCGTCAATCCTCCGGCCGATGACAAGCTCTCCGTCTCGCCCCGGAGCGTGTCCGCAATCGTCCGGCCGCGGGCCCTTTCGACGATCTCGTATGCCTTCTCCGGATCAGACAACGCTGTTGCCGCAAGCTCGAAGTGGCCAACGTAAGCCTCGCTCAGCGTCTCGATCAGGGACGCCTTGAGCTGCCGCTGGTTGACGTTCACCAGAAGGGCTTCGATCACGTCCGTCGCCTCGGCGTAGAGTTCGTCGGCGCGTTCGAACTCGCCTTTCTGCGCCTTCACGTCGGCCAGCAGGGCCAGGTGCTGTGGGAGGTGATACCGGTCCTCCAACTCCCTCATGATCTGGTTTGACCGGACGGCCAATGCCTCGGCCTCGTCCAACCTCCCGGCGTCGCGATAGACGCCTGCCAGCTCGAACGTGCTCCAGGCGAAGACGTGGTGGAAGCCCCTGTCTTCGCTGATCTCCACGGCTTCATTGAGATAGGCGATCGCCTGGGTGGGATCCGAAACGGCGGCGGCCGTACCTGCGACGACCAGCAACTGCGTCAACGCGAAGTAGTTCTCCTCGTGGCGGGCGCGGCCCAGTGCTTCCTGGAGGATCTCCTCGGCTTCGGCATGCCGGTCCAGGGCGATCAGCGCTCGCGCCTGGCCCTGATACGCCAGAAACGGGAAGCCTTCGTCGCGCGTGAGCGATGCGACTCTCAACGCGGCATTCAGGTACCGGAGGGCGGACTCCGGACGGCCGGCGCTGGCAAAGCCGTTGCCGACCATGGCCGTGTAGTACATCGCCGCGCCGAGGTCGAGCCGGACGTATTGGGACGTGATCGCTTCACGGAACATGTCCGACGCAGCTCGGAGGTCGCCGTCCATGTACCGGATCTGGCCGAGCTCCGCCTTCGCGCGGTCCTCCCAGCTCCGGTCGCCCAAATCTTCCGCGAGGGACAGTATCCGCTCCCAGGATTCCCGCGCGGCGAGTTCGTTCGCGTTGCGGTCGAGCATCGCTTTGGCGATGAGCGCGCGCAGCAGGAGCCGGGGATCGGCCTGGATAGACGGATCCTCGAGGTAGGCGGCGACCTCGTCGGCAATCTCGGGAACCACGCCGGAGTCGGCGGTCACCCAGATATGGCCCAGGCGAGCGGCGAGGGCATTTCTCCTGTCTCCGACTTCTTCGAAGCGGGTCTCGGCGTCGAGGTACAAGGGAGCGGCCTCCGGCCAGTTGTAGAGCATGGCCAACCGGTCGGCTTCTTCGAGGAGTCGGAGAGGGCCCGTGTCGCCCCAATCTCCGCAGATTCCCATCGCGAAGAGGGAGAGAACGATCAGAAGGAGCTTCTTCTTCGACACCGGCGTCTCCGGGAGATCCGACCCGGACGCGCCGACCAACGTGGCCGCGCGACCGGGTCATCTGGGCCTTCTCGGACGAACGACTTTCCTCCCAAATTCTATCAACCCGATGGAGGTCGGACACGGATTATGCGAACGGGAACGGCACGACCGCTTCGAGCGCATTTCCCAACTGCTCGATCGCGCGCTTGTTGGCCCCGAGCAGCCGGGCCGTTCTCAACGGCGATCCCAAGGCCACCTTCAGCGCCTTGCGGCCGTCGAGCCCGCCCTGGTCGTCGAGCGCCCGGTTGAAATCGGGCAGCTCGCGGTCGACGGAGTCGGCCACGACGCGCAGAACGGCCGCGGGGATGCCGGCGGCCTTCAGGATGGGGTAGCTCTCCATGTCCACGACCGTCGCACCGGAGTCGGCCAGGGCGAGTCGTTCGCTGCGCGTCGTCGCGATCCGGGCCGACGTCAGTCCGCGCACCCTCTCGCAGGGGATGGTGGAGGCCTCGAGACGGCGCAGAATCGCGTCCGTCAGCGCTGGAGAGCAGGCGAGAACGGGCTCGCAGGGATCCGTCGAGCGACAATCCGAATACGCGACGATCTGACGTTCCGATAGCGAAGCGCTGAGTCCTCCGCAGAGTCCGATCACGAGGATCGCATCCGGCGTTCGGGCGGCTGTGCCGTGGGCCTTGCCCAATGCTGCTTCCGCTTTGTTCCGCGCGTTCTTCGGCCCCATCCCGGTGACGGTGAGCACAACGTCGTTGTCGCCGCAGCGAAGGGGTGACTCGGAATCCGCTCGTTCGGCGAGCTTCCGGACGGGCTGCCCCTCCATGGGCGAGGCGGCAAAGACGTATACGAGGCTCATCGCGCGCGTTCCTATCCGTCCGTCTTGAATCCGATCTGACGTTTCGGAGGAATTGGCTCCGGTGTCATCAATTCCCTGATCGCATCGAAAACGACCCGGAACTGGCCATCATACT
>CAYXRS010000227.1:0-3843 GCA_964467195.1 uncultured Gemmatimonadaceae bacterium | reverse complement strand
GCTGCGGCTGCCGCTTTCCGCGCGCCTCGAGCCGCTGACGCTTAGCCAGGTCCCGATACTTGTCGCGGAGAGTACGAGCGCGCGGGATCTTTTGCTTCAGGCGAGCGTCCGACAGTTCGGTGAGACCCCGACCGAAGCTCGATTCCAGCAGGGAACGTTCGGAGACGGCGGCGAGACGGAGGGCGCGAGCGCGGGGAACCGGCATGTGATGACAACCTCGCTTCGAATGGTGTGAACAGTGGAGCTTCCTGCTACGATCAGGACTGCACCAAGCCGATCGCACGTCCGCCTCGCCACGCAGCCACTGCCGCCTGACGTGTATGGCGGCGCTGGCGCGACGGCGAGCGGCGGATTGATCGCGCAGATCCGCAGGCCGGGACCGGCCAGTACAAACTTCCGGACGCGCCGGTCATGCGAAGCTGAGAGTGTCTCACCATCCTGGCGGACGCAAGTGACGGCACCGCGCCCGAGGGGGAGTTGCCGGTGATCCTGGCGAGCTTCGACATTCGGGCGTCGCCGGCACCGCGCGCGATAGGGAGCCGCGGCTCGGCTACGCCAGCTACGATTCGGCCAGCACGCCGAGCAGCCTCGCGGCGGCGGCACAGATTCGCCCCTCCGGATCTTCGGAGGGATCGTAGGCGGTGAGCGACACGGCACGAATGCGAAATTTGCCGGCGACATCCGCGAGCAGTGAACAGAGCTCGTTGATGCGCAGGCCGTGGGGCGCGGCGAATGCATTGGCGCGTGCCTCGCCAGGATCGATTACATCCAGATCGATGTGTACGTAGAGATCGTGAACCCGACGGCGGAGGGCTGTCAGCTCATCACTGGCGGAACCAGGAACCTGCTGTGGCGGAATCAACGTGACCTTTGACGCCGCGAGTTGCTGCCGCTCCAGCGGGTCGAGGTCACGCGCCCCGATCAGCAGTACTTTGCACTCGGGCACGGCGCGAAAGCCGGCCACGCTGGATGCGAGCTGGCTCCAGCATCGTCCCGTAACGACCGCGAGCGCCATCCCGTCCAGAAATCCCCCGGTGGTCGTCTCCGGCGTGTTGAAGTCGCCGTGGCTGTCGAGCCAGAGCACGCCGAGCCCGTCGCCGCCGGCGTTCGCGCCGGCGACCGCCGCAACGGACATCATGCAGTTTCCGCTCAGAATGACTGGCAGCCATCCGTTTTCCAGGGCGCTGTGCACCCTGGGCGCGAGCAGGCGGTTGAGCTCGAACGTGGTGCGTATCTCGGCCGGCGTGATGGTGGCGTCGGCTTCCACGATTTCGACGCGCACCTGGTGACCCTGCTCGCGCAACGCCGCTTCCAACCCCCAGTCAAGAAGGTGCTCCGGCCCTGCTCCCATGCGGAACCCCCGCAATGCCGAGTCGTAGGGGACGGCCAGCAGTTGAAGTTTCATGGCGTGGCCAAGCCGGCAGAGACGTGATTGCAGGCGTAGCGGGCGTTCATCGGTACGCGATGTTGATGGTCTGGATACGCCCGCGATGGCGGTCGAGCAGGTAGTTGACGAATCTGCCGACGATGGGACTCGGCTTGCGCGATCCACGAGTGATGATGCGGGCGCTGAGAACTGCCGATTCCGGATCCCATTCGACGTTGAGTGCGCCTTTCTCCGTGTCGGCGCTCCGCAGTTTCATCCAGCCTGGTGCTCGTCCGGGCTGCTGCTTGCGGATGACCTCCAGGCCGAACCTCTCCAACCTGCCATCATTGGCTATCGCTTCCCTGAGGCTCTGCCCCTTCGTGCAGAGTGCCTGAACGAGGATTTGCACGGCGGCGAGTGGTTAGGGTGAGCGGCGCGCACCGACGGCCGCGTCGCCGCCGAAGGTGTCTGCCTGGCTCCAATCCCGCATCTCTTCGGCGCCGGGCGCAAGCGCCCGGCTTCAACCCTGGCGCATGTCTGAAAACTTGCGCCCGGTTCTGCCCCTGTCCCCGGGGGTGCCGGTCGGCGCGGCCGAAGCGTCGCAACTCGTTGCTTGCGCTCGCTGCGCGCGGCCAGCGTCCCGCCGTTTACTCCTCCCAGATCTGCTCCGCCGATAGCGTCGACGCGCTAGCGCGAAAACGCGAGCGAATTCCGCTCGAGAAGGTCACGCTGTCGGCATACACCTCGGCAAGATCGTTGATCAGATGCGCCTGGCGAAAGCCCTCGCGCGGAAGCGCGGTGTCGATGAGGCCGAGGTCGTATGCCAGGTCATCGGCGTGGGCGGGGAGCAGCACCTTGTAGCTCAAGGGAATGCGCCGCGGCGCGATGACGTTCACATGCCGCACGATATTCGTGGTGCAGGTACTGGTGAGTGTATTGTAGAACTCCGGACTCGATGCCAGCGCATTCGCGCGTTCCAGCATCGACAGGAAGAGCTCGCGCATCCGCGAAGTGCTGGTCCGGATCGGGTACAGGTACACGGAATCGCGCCGGTGGTTGGCTCGCAGCCCGATCAGGTCGCGCTCATCGCCCACGACGTACGTGAGCTCGTACTGCCGGAGCAGGCCGCGCAGCGGCGAGAACGACTCTCCACGCTCCTTCCGGACCTCCACTGAAACGGCGACGTACTGCCCGTCCCCAAAACCGAAGCTGAGCAGCGTATGCGCGGGACCGCGCCAGCCGGAAAAGGGTTCCACCATGAACCAGACGGACTCCAGCTGCCGGAGATCGTAGCCGCGATCCTCCCAGCGAACGTCGTAGTCGGTGGTGGTTCGATAGTGGATGTTGCGGACATTGCGAACGATCACCGAGTCGCCGTTGAACTCTGCTGTGGCGACGCGCTCCTGATCCGGCGACCACTGCCGGTAGTTGGACGGCCGAATGAGCGCGACGGACAGCACGCAGGCGGCAATGGCCGCCGCAAGCAGGACGATCGCCGTGCGGCCGGTGGTGAAGGCGAGACGCCTGGGGGAGCTCATCGGTGCGTAGCTTTTCCTGGTGCTGATAATGAAGGAGGGGAGGCGGCGTGGAAATGGGGTGAGGCCTGCCTGCGGTCGTGGAACAGATAGCCAGTGGCGCGTTGGTGCAGCGGTAGCGACCGTGAGCCATCCGCGATAGTGTAGCGGCAACCCCTTCCCATGAACAGGTACCATGCACCTCGAAACGATCTCGGCCCTGCTCGCGCGTGAGCTTCGCACGCTACGTCGCGAGGTCGAAGCCTATCCGGATGACCAGAGTCTGTGGGCCAGCGCGTCGGGAATCACGAACACGGGTGGCGCTCTGGCCCACCACCTCACCGGCAACCTGCGCCACTTCATTGGTGCGAGACTGGGTGATACAGGTTATGTACGCGACCGGGCAGGCGAATTCTCCCGAACGGACCTCGGGCGCGCCGAGCTGATCGCGATGATCGACGCGGCGCAGGCCGAGGTGGGGCGTACGCTGGCGGCGCTCGATTTGGCGGTGCTGGAGACAGAGTATCCCGACGCCGTGGGCGGCTACCGGTTCGGAACGGGCGAGTTCATCGTGCATCTGCTCTCGCATCTCGCCTATCACCTCGGCCAGATCGACTACCACCGTCGTCTTGTGACGTCTTCGTTCGATCCGGCAGGAGCCGTCTCGACCGCCGAGATCCCCGGTGCGCGCGCGGCCACCTGACGACGCGCGCCGAAGATCGTGCAAGAGACAGGTCAGATCATCACCGTGAGCACCGCTGTAACCACCAGCGCACCGGCCCAGAGAAGATCCACGTTGATCCACAGCCTGCCGAGCAGCCGCAGCCCGAGCTTTCGGTAGACCACGAGCGCGATCATCGCGGTGGCGAGCAGGTACCCCACGGTGTGCACGATGGCGGCCCCGACAGCTACCGCCTGCGCTCCGCTTGGCAGCCAGCCCGCCGCCTGAACGGTGGCCGCGGC
>CAYXRS010000226.1:0-3849 GCA_964467195.1 uncultured Gemmatimonadaceae bacterium | reverse complement strand
TGAAAGAGGAAGCCATCCAGATCGATGGTGTCGTAACCGACGTGCTGCCCAGCGCGATGTTTCGCGTCGGGCTCGAGAACGGTCGCAGCGTGCTTGCGACCACCGCCGGCAAGATGAGGAAGTTTCGCATCCGCATCCTCGCCGGTGACCGTGTGACGGTGGAGGTCTCACCGTACGATTTGACTCGCGGGCGGATCACCTTCCGGCAGAAGTAAGTCGGGGTCAGAGTCGGGGGTCAGACTAAGGGGTCTGACCCCTGACTCTGACCCCTTCTTCGCCTTGACCGCCGCCGCCAGACGCGACATGGTCTTCCGAGGCGACTGAGGACTAACTCATCACAGTAAACAGCGGGCCGGGCACGAGACGCGCCCGCGTCACACCGGAGATCTGGCATGTCGCGGACGAGAATCGTTGCCGTTGTCGCGCTTACTTCTGTGGCGGCAGGAGTGGCGGGCGCTCAGGAGGCCCGCCACTACATAGCCCCGCGCACGGCGGCCGAAACCGGCCAGCCGCCGTTCAGCGGTGCCGTTCAGATCGGGAACACGCTCTATCTCTCAGGGGATATCGGCCTGGACGAGAACCAGCGGGTGCCGGACACGGCGGAGGCAGAGGCGCAGCTGCTCCTCGACAGCATCCAGCGCACACTCAGTGAGGCGGGCTTCACGATGGACGATCTCGTGTCCGTGCAGGTGTTTTGTTCCGACGTGACGCACTACGCCGCATTCAACTCTGTCTACCGCACCTACTTCCAGAAGGAGTTTCCGGCACGGGCATTCATCGGGTCGGGCGCGCTGCTCTTCAACGCGCGCTTCGAGATGCAGGCGATCGCGGTCAAACGATAGCGAAGGGGACTCGCCACCTGACGGCCACTCCACTTATCCGGTGCGTAGCGGAATAGCGACCGTTCTTAGGAAATCTCGCGAAACAGTACCAGTACTTCCGGAAGCTGAGCCTCGAGAATCTCGCGAATGTCGCCCGCTGGCACCTGATCGATGTAAGTGAAATAGTACTCCGCCGCTTCAGTGCGATCCGGACGTGTGCTCATGCTTCCACTCCAGCGGTGGTGAACGTCAGAGCACCTGAAAGCCTTCGCGCTCGGCGGCCTTGCCCGGACGTTCGTCAAACGTGACGAATGAACCAGCGTCAGGCGAGCCCGCCACATTCGATGGGTGCCGCCAGCCGATGGGGCGCGATCAGTCGCGGGTTACTCCCGGCCGCATCCACCACCGGGGGGGCGCCTTTGTCCATGGCTTGTGCCGCGCTGACCTGCGGTCATACGTTGGCGAAGGAGCCCAGCGCGCTGCAAGCGGTGGGAAGCGCAGCAGACGGGGTGTGACATCAGGGGCCTGTGCCGGGGTCGTTCGGTTGCCACCCCGGCCGGTCAGCGAGGAGCCCGGAGTAGCTTTCTGACATCGGGCGTGAGGATTGTCATGACGAGAACGAAAGTCACCGCGTTGCTGGTCGGTCTGTCGGCGGTGCTGGTGAGCACGGGCTGCTCGGGGCAGGATTCAAATAACCCCACGGCGCCGCGTCCGACTCGCGTGCTGACTTCAGCCGACGAGGTCGCCCTGCTGGTGGACTCGACGCTGAACCAGTGGTACCTGGCGAGTACGCACCGCGAGCCGTGGTTGATGCTCATGGTCACGGCCGACAACCTGACGTCGAACTTCAGCTGTTGTGGCGCGCGCTTCAACAACCTCCAGCCCCGAATCGCCTTCGAGAACAGCGGTCCCGACGAGTCGGTGATACACAGGCCCTGGCAGGACTTCTACTGGGTGAAGAGGGCGGCGAGGGACGTACTTCTGGTTCTGGACGACGGGTTGGGGATGCCCGGAGGTGCCGATCGCTTCCGTCATCTGGCAATGATGACACAGGCGTTCTCGTTCTCGCAGCTCGCCCTGCTGTTCGACCGAGCCTTCATAGTGGACGAGAGCACGGATCTCGCCGGTCCGCTCCCCCCGCTATCACCGTACTCCGACGTCGCCAGCGCGTCGCTCGAAAAGCTGGATGCCCTGATCGCAGCCACGGCGGGCGCGTCGCACACTTACGACCAGGCCGCGTTCCCGATGACGGTGGGTCCACTAACGTCCTCGCGGATTCACAGGCTGGCGAACACTATGGCGGCGCTCACGCTTCGCTACACACCGCGGCAGCCCAATGATCCAAACTGGCCACTGGGTGCCACCGAGTGGAATCAGATTCTGGGCTACACCGGGAAGGGCATTGGTGAAGGGGACGGCTCGCAAGGGGCGGCGTTCGATGTCGAGGTGAGCGGTGATCAGGACCGCTGGTATTCCTTGATGGCCTACTATGGCTCGGATCAGACGTGGAAGCGCGTCGACATGCGTCTGATCAGCCTCATGGATCCGTCGCAGCCACCGGAATTCCAGGAGGACCACCTCGTCTATCCCAACCATACGATCCAGCCGATGAACTCGCCCGATGCGCGCGGTCATTGCACGCATCAGGAGGACGGCGTCTGGATATGCGGTGACTTCCAGCTCCATCCGACAGTGCTCGGCGACCCGCAACGCGGGATCTACATGCTGAGCCCGGTTTCGTACGCCCGCTACAGCCATCACGGCATCACCTCCCCCACGCCCGGCAACACGCCGGTGCCATGGATGCTCGCCGCGGAGTCGGACCTGCTGCATGCCGAGGCAATCATTCAGACCGGCGGGAGCCTGGCGCAGGCCGCTGGCCTCATCAACAAGACGCGCGTGGGCCGCGGTGGCTTGAGTGCGGCCACCGCTGCACACTCCGCTCAGGATCTGCTCGACATGATCTGGTACGAACGGCAGATCGAGCTCACTGTGACGAACGGGTGGGACCTGTATCGTCACCGGATCTACGGAAGCCTCCGTCCGGGAACGGTCTGCCAGTTGCCGATCCCGGCGACCGAGCTGCAGACGATGGGCGCCCCCAATTACACCTTCGGAGGGCCGGCGGGCGGGGCAGGGTCTGCTGGCTGCAACGGCATCGGCCCGGCGGCGACCGTGGCAGGTCGCCCGTCGGTCCTGCACATGGACCGGCCGAACTGGCGGGTGTCGGGGCGGCCGATCGCGCGCTGAGGATGAGCATCGGCGGGCCCATGCGCGACACATCCACTTGCGACCTGGTCCACAGGCGCGCATTCCTCCGCTGGCTCGGTACCGCGCCGCTGGCGCTAGCCATGGCGCTCGCGGCGTGCCGGGCGTCGCGCGAAAGCAGTGAGGAGTCCGCCATGCACACAACGACCTCCACCATGCACAACGTCACCTCCGCCGACGGTACGACGATCGCTTACCGCCGCTCGGGTACGGGACCGCCGCTCCTCCTCGTCCATGGCACCACGGCTGACCACACGCGATGGGCGGGAGTCTCGCCGGCGCTCGAGGAGCACTTCACGGTGTACGCCATGGACCGCCGCGGCCGCGGCGCAAGTGGTGACGGACCCGTGTACTCGCTCCCACACGAAGGCGAGGACGTGGCGGCGGTGGTGGACGCGATTGCCGAGCCGGTCAGCGTGCTCGGCCACTCCTACGGCGCGCTCTGCGCGCTCGAGGGGGCAATGCGAGCTCGCAATCTCCGTACGCTCATGCTCTACGAGCCGCCGCTCCCCGGCGGAGAGGAGATCGTCCTCGCCGAGACGCTCGCGCGCCTGGATGAAATGATCGCGCGCGACGAACGCGAGGAGGCGCTCATCACGTTCTTCCACGAAGTGGTCGGTGTTCCCGAAGCGCAGCTCGGCGCGGTGCGCTCGCACCCGGCGTGGCCGGCACGCATCGCCGCCGCACACACGCTCGGCCGCGAGACCCGCGTGGAGGCCGAGTACGAGCTGGACTTCGATCGCCTGCGCACGGTGCGCAC
>CAYXRS010000225.1:0-3876 GCA_964467195.1 uncultured Gemmatimonadaceae bacterium | reverse complement strand
CGCACAGCGCGGCGCTGGCGCGTGCGGTGCAGGAAGGGATGCTTGCCCGGCTCGGCTTGCGCGATCTGGGCGTGTTTCGTGGCGATCTCGCGTTGGTGCGACCCACCTGGATGCCGTCAGTGCTGTGCGAGGGCGCGTTCATCATGATCCCCGAGCAGGAATGGTTGATCAGCACCAGCGAAGGTCAGGAAGCGTATGCGGTCGGCGTGCTCCATGGGCTGGAGCGGTTCTTTCGGGAGCTGGGCACGCCATAATGGGACGCGTCCGCCTGTGGATGTTGCTGCTGCCGGCGCTGCTCATGCTGGCCGGGCAACCGCTGGCGGCGCAGCTGGTGCCCAACGCCGGCTGGCGAACGCTGCGGACCGAGCACTTCCACGTTCACTACACGCCCGACGTGGAGCGGTCGGCGCGCCGCGCCGCCGCATACGCCGAGCACGCCTATCGACAGCTCGCCGAGCGTCTGCCCACTCCGCGCGGACCCATCGATCTGGTGGTCGCCAACAACGTGGACTTCTCCAATGGGCTGGCCACACCCTTCCCCTCCAACCGGATCATCGTCTACACACATCCTCCGCTCAGCATTCCGTCGCTGCGCTTCTACGATGACTGGCTCGAGCTGGTGGTGACGCACGAGCTGGTGCACATATTCCATCTGGACATCGCCAAGAGCTGGTGGGGCCTGGCGCAGTCTGTGTTCGGAAGGTCGCCATTCCTCATGCCGAACCTCTATCTGCCCGCCTGGGTGGTGGAGGGCCTGGCGACATTCTATGAATCCGAGCTCACCGGCACCGGCCGCGTGCACGGCACTCACGAGCGGATGGTGGTGCGCGCGGGGGTGCTTCAGGGTGCGCATCCCCGTCTCGATCAATGGGTGCTTCCCACCACGCGCTTTCCGGGCGGGGAGATCGCCTATGCGTACGGCTCGCTCCTCTTCGACTACCTTGCCGAGACGCGCGGCGACAGCACCGTGGAGGAATTCATGGTGCGCACCGCCCGCCAGGCTGTGCCGTATCGACTGAATCATGTTGCGCGGGGCTCGTTCGGAGTGTCGCTGCAGACGGCTTGGGAGGAGTGGCGAGACTCGCTCTTTGCCAAGGACTCCGAAACCGAGCCACCGCTGCCTGGTTGGCGCCCACTCACCAGGGCTGGCAGGCTCGCCTTCTATCCGCGCTGGGTAGATGACACCACGCTCATCTATGCCGCCAACACCGGGCGCGAGGTTCCGGGCGCGCACCTCGTCTCGATCGATGGAACGGTCTGGCGGCTGGGAAGGCGAAACGGCATCGACGTGAACGTTGCCGCGCCGGATGGAGCCATCGTCTACACGCAGCTCGAGTTCCAGGGTGCCTATCGCCTCTTTGCGGACCTCTACGAGCAGCGTGGTGGCCGGGAGCGGCGTCTCACACGGGGCGCGCGGATCAGCGAGATCGACGTGCGTGCCGATGGGCGGATCGTTGCGGTGCAGTCGGTACCAGGCACAACGCGCCTCGTCCTGCTCGACCGCGACGGCGGGCGCCTGCGAGCGATCACCCGGGCATCTCTCGACACGCAGTGGTCGGAGCCGCGCTGGTCGCCCGAAGGCGCGCGCATAGCCGTCACACGCTGGCGACGCGGCGGATTCGCCAACGTGGTGGTGCTGGACTCGGTGGGCCGACTGATCCACGAGATCACCAGCGACCGCGCTTTCGACAGCTCGCCCAGCTGGACGCCCGATGGACGGGCGTTGGTGTTCGCCTCGGACAGGACGGGTGTGGCGGAGTTGTACGTGGCAGTGCTGGATGACGGTTGTCCGGCGGCGGGTGCCGGTTGTCCGGACATCACTCCTGACATGGATGCGGGCTCGCGCGGCGCACCGGAGCTCGTTCCCCGGCCGGCGGCGGCAACGCCCCGCCGATTCAGCCGCGCCGCGACCGGACTCTTCTATCCGTCCGTGTCTCCCGATGGACAATGGATCGCGGCCGTCCATTTCAGCGCCGATGGATGGTACGTGGGGCTGGCGCCGTTTGACACCACCGATGCCGACGCGCCGCCGATCGATCCGGCGTTTGCCGCGGTGACGCCGCGTGATCCGGAGATCTTTGCCGGACCGTCGCACCCGTACTCGCCACTGCGCACGCTGATTCCGCGCTACTGGGTTCCACTCGCCGGTGAGAACACATCGGGCAACGTGACGTGGGGACTCTATACGAGCGGCGCCGACGTCATCGGCCGTCATGCGTACTTCGCGGAGGCGGTGTTCGATCCGGGAGGTGTGGAGGATGACTACGGCATATCGTACCGATACGCAGGACTGGGCCGTCCGCTGCTGGATCTGGCAGCCTGGCAGGACTGGACGCGCAGTGCGATCGTGGATGGCACGGGGGAGCGCGTAGGCAACCTCCAGCGGCGCACGCGCACCTACGCGCTGGGCGCAACGCTACAGCGGCCGCGCTCGCGCACCAATGGCTGGCTGACGCTGCGCGGTGAGATCGAGAGCCGCGACTATCTGACTGATCCACCGGAGTTGCGCGAGCAGCTCGCCCCGTTCTTCAGTTCCAAGCCCCGCTTCGGAGGCGTGCTGGCTGCCGCCGGCTGGAGCAATGCACGCCGTCCCATCCTGTCCATCTCGCCGGAGGATGGGATCAGCTTCAGCGTGGCGGCGCGGATGCGCTGGTTGGAGGGGCAGAGAGACCCTCGCTCGCGCAGCATCAGCACCATCCTGTCGGGATACAAGAGTCTCGACTTCGGCGGATACGCGCATCACGTGCTGGCCGCGCGCGTGGCGGCTGGATATGCCGACGGAACGGATCCAGGGGAGTTCAGCCTCGGCGGCACCAGTGGCGCGCCAGCCGCGCTCGTGCCCGGCATCATGCTAGGCGAGCGGCGAACCTTTGCCGTGCGCGGCTTTCCGGTGGGCGCCCGCAGCGGGACGCGCGCCGTGGTAGGCTCGGCGGAGTACCGCTTCCCTCTCGCCCTGCCTCGCCGCGGATGGCGTCTCCTCCCCGTCTATCTCGATCGCACGTCGCTCGCTCTTTTCGCCGATGCCGGCTCGGCATGGGATGGGCCCACGATCCCCGAGAACCTGCTTCGCGACGCGGAGTGGCTCGCGTCAGTGGGCGCCGAGCTCAACCTGGACGCTGCGTTCCAGTATGATGTCCCGTATCGGGTGCGCATCGGCGTGGCCGCTCCGGTGGTGGACAATTCGCTCTTTCCCACGCGCAGCGTGAGCTCTTACGTAAGGCTTGGGTTGTCGTTCTGATATCGCCCGTGCTTCCGGGCAAAAACAGCTGGAGATCGGCTCCCGGAGCCTTTGCGATGGCCAACTCAACATTGCCGGGCGGAGCACGATGAATGTGCACTGGTGTAGATAACCCATTGCTTTCCACTCTTTTATCCCCATTGCCGACAGTCGGCAGTCATATCTGCTGCTGGAACTGAGAGAAGGCTTAGTGGATTTGTTGATAACGAGTGGAAAGTGACGTCCGGACATCAGATTTGTGATGTTGATATCGCAAACGGAAGGGAGGGGGGTACTTAGCATCGGGCTTGCGCGGACTCACGATGGGGGGTACGATTCGCGCCCCGCCGGTGCCCACCGCGGTACATTTGAGAACCGGAAATTCCAGCCCTTTTCCGGTCCCGACCTGGCTTAGCACGAAGGGAGAGCCCGTCACGATGCCACTATCAGCCACGCCCCCCGCCGGTCCCGTCTCGCTCAGCCGTAACGCCATCACGGTTCTCGAGAAGCGCTACCTGATCAAGAACGCCGAGGGGAAGCCGCTGGAGCGATCAGAGGATCTGTTCTGGCGCGTGGCGACCGTAGTGGCGGAAGCGGATCGTCCCTACGGCGCCAGCAACGGTGCAGTGGAGTCGCTGGCCGAGGAGTTCTACTCGCTC
>CAYXRS010000224.1:0-3877 GCA_964467195.1 uncultured Gemmatimonadaceae bacterium | reverse complement strand
CGGCGTGGGCGGCGATCTTGTACGCGATCACGCCCTGACGCACGTCCTCGGCATTGGGTAGACCGAGGTGCTCCTTGGGGGCCCGGGCCTTCCACCATCACCTGCACGTCACATCGTCTCCCATGCGAACCCGCTGGTGTGCGCCTCCAGGCGTCTGCCATCGGAGTCCAGCCGCAGCACCACTGTGCCGCCCACGCGGCGCGAGCGGGCGCGTGCCGCCACGTCGTCAACACCGTCGCCATCGGCGTCGAGCGCATGCAGAGCCTCGTGCGACTTGAAGCGGCTGTCGGTCAGACTCAGTGGCACCACGGAACCGGAACGATTGATGAGCACCACCGACTGCCGGACGTGATCATGATCGCCGAGCACGAGCGACGCCAGCGCCAGTGTGGTGGCGCCGGCGAAGCAGCCGTGCACGTACGAGGTGGCGACGCGTGCGCCACGTCGCAGTGAAGGTTGAACGGCGAGCGTGTCGGCGCGCACCGACGCCGCAAGCGAATCCACTACGGCGCGCACGCGCGACATGCGCACACCCTGGCCCGATCGATCGCAATCAGATGACTTCGGCGCGCTGAAGTCCCCGGCACGCGCCGCCACCGCAACGACATCGGACCGACTGCGCACCGCGGAATCGGCGCGCGCCGATCCTTCCAGAACAGCTACCACACGCCCGTTCCACACATCGAATCCGGTGATGCGGGCATCCTCCGCTCCCCACATTGCCGAGATGCGAAACCGCTCGCCCACCTGCACTGGAGCAAGCGCCGACACTGCGTCCAGGTATGCGGTTCGCTCCGCCGGCGTCTCCACTCGGTGGTCCACTCTGCCGAGATCGAGGAGCAATCGTCCGCCGCGGGCAGCGGCGACGTGCGAGCGCTGACCGTACGTCATGAAAACGAGGCGTCGCCCGATGGAGTCGGCCAGCTGCGAGAGGCGCGGCTGCCGCCGCCCACCCCCCAATGGCATGGTGTCCACGAGCCTTCCGGCGACGTCGTCGTCGTCGTCCACAGTTCGGGTCTCCGCGGCGACGAGAATCGAATCCGCGCGCGCCAGGACCTCGTCGGGCTGCTCGCGGATCTCACAGGCGAGCAACGACGACAGCGCTAGCGCGGCGACTGCACACGACCGGCGCATTCTGATCTTCGGGGACAAGGGGGACAAAGGGGACAATGGGGTCCTTCTGGGCTTCCGGGGCTGACATCAAGAAAGGAGGGGGTCGTACGAGATCGGGCGGATCGGGCGGATTCTGCGGATCGATCTGGGTCCATTCCTACACATTCTCTCGGAGAAGACAAGAAGGAGTTTCAAAGGCTTCAACGGGATTCAAGGGTTCAAGGGGGTCAGAGTCCTTGAAATCGTGATTTCAAGGACTCTGACCCCCTTGAACGACCCCCTTGAACCTCCTTGAACCTCTGACCCCCTTGAAGGTCTTGAATTTCAACCACTCTGACCCCTTCATGCCTCATGGCCTTCCGCTATCACCGCCCCTCTACGGTGGACGACGCCGTCGCCGCGCTCGGCACGCCTGGGGCCGTGCCGATGGGCGGCGGCACAGACCTCCTCGTGCTGATCCAGGAGCGGCTGGCGGCCCCCGAGCTGCTCGTCGATCTGCGCGGTGTGAAAGAGGCAGCGAAGGTGGAGGAGTCGGCCGACGGCGGCCTTCGCATCGGCGCCGCAACGCCCGTCGAGACGATTGCGCGCGATCCCCTCGTGCGCAAACGGTTCGCGGCGCTCGCCGAGGCGTGCTCGGCGGTCGGCACCACCGCGCTCAGGCACATGGGGACACTCGGCGGCAATCTCTGCCAGCGGCCACGCTGCTGGTACTACCGCCGCGGGATCCCCTGCCTCAAGAACGGCGGCGACGGCTGCCCGGCGGCCGAGGGCGAGAATCAGTACCACGCGATACTCGAGGGCGGGCCTTGCCACATCGTCCACCCTTCCGATCCGGCGGTCGCGCTCACCGCCCTCGAGGCGACGATCGAGGTAAGCGGACCGGCGGGGCGGCGACAGACGCCGATCGCGGACTTTTTCCTCCTCCCCTCACAGCGGCTGGATCGGGAGACCGCAATTTCCGCTGGCGAGATGATGGTAAGCGTCACCATTCCCGGGAGCAGCGCCGGCGGCAACCAGCGCTACGTGAAGGAGATGCAGCGGGGTGCCTGGGATTTCGCGCTCGTCAGCCTGGCCGCCGTTCGCGTCCCCGACGGCGATGTCCGACTGGTCTTCGGCGGCGTCGCGCCGCGGCCATGGCGCGTCAACCGCTCCATAGAGGAGGACATAGCCTCCGGGGGCCTGAACGCGGAAGATGTTGCGACACTGGCAGATCGCGCGTTCTACGATGCGAGACCCCTGGCCCGCAACGGCTACAAGGTCGAGCTGGCAGCCACCCTCCTCCGCCGAGCCATCGGCGAGCTTCTCGACGGGTAACCTGCGGCTCGCCAGAGCCGCCAAGCCGCCACGGGTCACCTTTTGCCTTTTCAAGGGGTCAGAGTACTTGAAACGGGCCGTTTCAAGTACTCTGACCCCACAGGCCCCCAAGGCCTGCTCCGAAAAAATGCCATATCTCGAACTCGAAGTCAGCTCCGACGACGCGCCTGCTTGTGAGGTGAATGGCGAGACAATAGTCGGGAGCGGATCGCAGGCCACCTGGCGGCTTCCCAACCGCGATCTCGCGGCACGCCACTTTCGCGTCCGGATCTCCGGAGACGGCAGTCGCACGGTGGCGCCCTGCTCGGCGCAGAACATCGTAGTTCTGAACGGGCGCGCGGCCGCGCTCACCGGCGAACCGCTTTCCAGTGGCGACGTGATCGCAGCCGGCTCCGCACGCTTCGTCTACCTGGAGCAGCTGACCGATCCGCGCCCGGCCCCCGCGCCGACGCCCCAGCCCGCATATCTGCTCGATGGCGACGAAGGCGTGGCCTTCCCGGTTCGCACGCGCGTCCTTCAGATCGGTCGCGAGCTTGGTTGCTCGATCGTGCTGCGCGACCCTACAGTGTCGCGCTTCCACGCCGACATCCGCGCCGAGGGCGGCGAGTATGTGATCTACTCAAATGGCGTGACCGGTACCAAGGTGAACGGCGAGCCACTGCGCGCACCCCGCTTGCTCGTGCCACGCGACCAGATCCGCATCGGGTCGACCACTCTGAGCTTCATCCGCGGGGCCCTCCCGACCGGCGTGAGAGAAGGCACTTTCGACACCCGCGACTGGGGCGCGATACACCGCCGCCACACCGTCGCCAACGGCCGCGCCATCGGCGTGCGAGCCGCCATCGGAGACCCGCGCCTGCTCGTCGCCATCGCAGTCATGGCGATGACTGCCATCGGGCTTGTCATGCTCCTTTAGCCCCCGCCAGGCAGACGCGGTCGCTCCGGCCCGCCGCCCCGCACACCACCAGAAGTCTTTTGAATTCAAAGGCTTGTACCAACAGCGCCGCGTTGACAATCCCGATAGATTTACTTAGGATTCAAGACTGGCGCGGGCAACTGCAATCGCGAAAATGAGAGTCGTTTTCGCCCCGACCCGCGCCCCGGCCCTGGCTCTGGTTCGCGATGAGTTCGTCAATAGAAGCGCTGGTCAATAGAGAGTATCAATACGGCTTCGTCACCGACGTCGAGACGGATTCCATTCCACCTGGTCTCGACGAAGAGGTCGTGCGCGCCATCTCGGCGCGAAAGCAGGAGCCGCCCTTCATGCTGGAATGGCGGCTGAAGGCGTACCGGCGTTGGCTCACCATGAAGGAGCCGCACTGGCCGAACGTGAAGTACGAGCCGATCGACTACCAGGCCGCCAGCTACTACTCCGCGCCGAAGAGCGTGAAGCCACTGGGGAGCCTGGACGAGGTGGACCCCGAGCTACTGCGCACGTACGAGAAGCTGG
>CAYXRS010000223.1:2689-3924 GCA_964467195.1 uncultured Gemmatimonadaceae bacterium | reverse complement strand
GCAGCTCAAGCGCGAGTCGGGCAAGGGACTGTTCGTGGGAGGCGTGAAGCTCGCGCTGGCGTTGACGGAGCTGCGATTGATCGATGAGTACGAGTTCGTGGTGCACCCCAGGCTGGCGGGCCACGGGCCGACGTTGTTCGCGGGGCTATCGAAGCACGTGGACTTGAAGCTCGTGAGCCGGCTGGAGCTCAGCTCGGGGGCAGTGGCCTTGCGGTATGAGCCGAGAAAGTAGCCGTCGGGACGGGGAGCGGGCTAACAGCAGCATCCAACGGACGGCGCTGCGCGCCGCCGTCTAGTGGAGATCGTCGTCGAGCACGCCGGACAGCCAGCGCATGACGTTCAGGGCGAACTGACTGTTGTCGTTGCCGGCGACGTTCATGCCGGCCCGTATTTCCCGGCCGTCGGAGAATCGAACTATCTGGGCTGAGAGCATTGCGGCCTCTCCCAGCACGACGATTCGGCCTCGGCCGAATCGCAGCGCCAGCCCCTGAGCGAGACCGCCGACGGCGCGTGAACGCTGCCCGTATGACTCGCTCTCCTCTCGACGGGCGGCGTCCTCCACGTTCAGGTCGTCCGGAGTTTCCACCTCTCTGGCGGATGGTGAGAGTCGCATCAGCACGTGTGCGCCGGCGGGTCCGCTGATCGACTGCCCGGTGAATGCCCGGACCACGCTGATGGCTTCGCTGGAATCCCTGCCACGGATGATGGCATGGTCGCCCAATCCTCCGTTCGTTCCGGAGAAGTCGAGTATCGTCGTGACGCCACCGCCCTCCGCCACGTCGAAGGTCCACCCCTCGCCCATTCCGACGCCGAACCGCCTTGCGAGCGCTTCTGCGGCGGCGCCGAACGGCGCGTGGTCAGCGATCAGCAAAAGCGATCCACCACCGCGGACCCAATCCGCAACGGCGTCGCACTCATCCTCGGTGAACGCCGAGGCGGAGAGCTCACCCGCCATGAGGGCTGCGAGGTTCCGGGCGTTCGCGATCACGAGCACGTCCACGGCCTCCAACGATTCGAGCTCGAGCCGCGAGGTGAACGGGACGACCCTGTACCCGTCGGCGCGGAGCAATGCCACGAACGGTTCGTAGCGGCCGGTGAGGGTGTGGAAGTTGTCGTGGGCCTCGTCGATGGCCACCGTCGGGCCGCCCGCGGGGTACGCGGGACGCGACACTACCGGCCTGAAGGACGTATCGGCGACCTGCTAACGGAAGAGCGTCGTGTAGGGAAAGAGTGTA
>CAYXRS010000223.1:0-2679 GCA_964467195.1 uncultured Gemmatimonadaceae bacterium | reverse complement strand
CGGCGACCTGCTGCGCCGCGAGCGGGGCCGCGGCAGCGGCGAGAACCGCGGATAGCAGGAGGGGTGCGTAGATGGCTCGTCGAAGCGGGCCGCAGGCGGCATGGCCAACGGATCCAGCGAGTCCGGCAAAGCAGACGAGCATCGACTTCACAGGCCACCCCCTGAACTTGACCATATGCTCTACAAACTAGTAGTTTATCCGGAAAGCACCAATCGAAAACTACGGCCTGACACTCGTAGCCGCGCGGTTACATGATATGGTAGTCCGTTTACGCCGCGGAGAACCAGCGGTACGACCCAAGGGGAACACTGCCATGCAACTCGAGGCCTCATCAATCAACCTTGCCATGCGGCATCCGCCGGTGGCGGCGATCACGGTGCGTGCCGTTTGCCGGCGTCGAGACTGTCTCGCGTCGAGCCAGCGAGTCCAGCGGCCGCTGGCGATGCTGTTGTGGCTGCCTCTGGCGATCTGCATTCCGAACCTGGTGGAGGCACAGGACCGCACGAGAGTGGAATCATCGGCATCTTTCTCAGCAGGCAGCGTATCACCAGCCGAGAAGGTCACTGGCATCGGCGGATTCTTCTTTCGCGCGCAGAACCCAACAGCACTCGCCGAGTGGTACGAGCGTCATCTGGGCGTCACGCGGGCACCGGCGAGCTATGACCATGAGCCCTGGCGCCAGGAGGCTGGGATGACAGTGCTCGCGCCGTTCCCGGCCACCTCGACCTTTTTCGGCAACGTCGAGAAGCAGTGGATGATCAATTTTCGGGTCCGTAGCCTTGACGCGATGGTCTCCCAGCTCCGTCAATCAGGGATCGAAGTTGAGGTAGACGCGACGGTTCATCCGAATGGGCGCTTTGCCAGGCTGACGGACCCGGAAGGAAATCCGATCCAGCTGTGGGAGGACAGGCGTCCGGAGACAGCTCGCTGATCGGGTCAGGCTTGCAATAGTGAAGCGGCCTACTCGCTAGACGAGGCGCCGAGTATGCGTGCTCTTTCCGTCGTCGCATTGACTTTCTCCGTTGCTCCCTTGATCGTCGCATGCGTGCGAACCACATTCGCTGACCCAGGCGATGTGATAGTGCGTCTCGAGCGCGCGGCGCTCGATCGTTGGGGGCAGGGCGACCCGACGGGGTTTCTGCAAACGTACGCTCCGGAGGTCACGTACTTCGATCCGGGCGTCGAGAGCCGGCTCGACGGCCACGCAGTGATGGTGGACTACTATCGGCCGTTTACCGGAACGATCAAGATCGCACGATACGAAATGCTCAATCCGAAAGTGCAGCAACACGGCGACGTTGCGGTACTGACCTATAATCTGCGGAGCGACGCAATCCAGCCCGACGGGAAGGAAGCCACCGTCCGATGGAACTCGACTGCGGTGTATGCGCGTATTCGCGGGGAGTGGAAGACGATTCACAGCCACTGGTCTCTGACGGCGCATCCCGCCTTGAAGGGCATCATGTAGGTGCATGCGTGAGCCATCAAACGATCCGCCTCGGCGCACTGGCAAACCTGCTCGTAGTATGCATGCCGAACCGCCTGATGACGCCCACTTTGACGTCGGGCTCCATGGCCATGCTCGTGGCTCTGTTCGCGGTGACAGCCTGCGCGCCCCACCGCAACATTCAGGTCCAGCCCCCAGGGTTTTCTCACAGCGCAATGGACAGCGCACGCGCGTTGGTTCAAGCACTCGTCGAGCGTGAACGCTTGCCTGGCTTCGCAATCACGGTAAACAGCGGTCGCCAACTGATCACTCTCGCCATCGCGTACGACGCGAGCGGCCAGCCCTCGCAGCCCGGTCACGCGACCATGGAGCCATTTCGTGGGTCGCGCTGAGCGCATCCTGATATGGGGGGCGGGCGGTCACGGAAAGGTGCTGGCCGATCTCGCCCGCGCCTGCGGCCATACTATAGTAGGGTACGCCGACGCGGTGGTGGAGCGGGCAGGGAAGGCGGCGGAGCCGGGAGGCGGGCGTATCATCGCCACCGAGGACGAGCTCGTGGCGGCGATCTCGTCTGGCGGCGCGCTGCCTGGCGGGGCGACGGCGCTGGTGCTTGCCGTTGGTGAGAACCAGGTCCGGCGCCGGCATGCGTCGATGGTGAGCGCGGAGTTGCTGCCGGTGCTGGTACATCCGTCTGCTTCCGTTTCACCGAGCGTTGCGTTGGGTGTTGGTACGGTCGTGCTTTCGGGTGTCGTTGTGAATGCGGCGGCACGAATCGGAGCGGCATGCATCCTCAACACCGGCGCGATCGTGGAGCACGACTGCGTGATCGGGGACGCGGTGCATGTGGCGCCGGGCGCGGTGCTGCTCGGCAACGTCGAGGTCGGGGACGAGAGCTGGGTAGGCGCGCGTGCCGTGGTTCGGCCGGGGCTCAGGATCGGTGCTGACTCGATGGTCGGGATGGGCGCCGTGGTCATCAAGCACGTGGCGGACGGCGTGACGGTGGTGGGGAATCCGGCGCGGGAGATGGGAGGGGGGCGGGGGGAAGTGGAGGGACGGTAGGACGATGGTAGTGTCGGTGACATCAATGATGACACCATGTACGGTACCTCCCGGTTCAGAAACTCCTGCTCAGCGTCAGACCGACGCGTCCATCCGGCATTCGTGCCAAGCCGACCCTGGTCGCGGGCACATCAGCCGTCACGTACTTCTCGGGGGCGGTGACAAAGCCGAC
>CAYXRS010000222.1:0-3950 GCA_964467195.1 uncultured Gemmatimonadaceae bacterium | reverse complement strand
TTGTTGACGTACTGCCCGCCGCGCATGGTGTCGGCGAAGTGCACGCGCCAGTCGTCGCGGTCGTCCACGTTCGCGAGCGCCGCCGCCATTCCGCCTTCCGCCATCACCGTGTGCGCCTTGCCCAGCAGCGACTTGCACACAAGCCCAACGCTCACGCCGCTCGCCGCCGCCTCGATGGCCGCACGCAGTCCGGCGCCGCCGGCGCCTATCACCAGCACATCATGCTCGATCGTCTGGAACTCTCCTCCATTCATCAGAGGATTCTCCAGTCGGTCCAGATTCCCATCGAGCATAGCCGCACGTAAACGTCGGCGAAGGCGACGCCGACGAGGCTCAGCCAGGCCCACTTCATGTGGCCGCGGTTGAGACAGCTCACGCAGTCGTACGTGGTCTTTCGAGTGCGCCGGCGCGAAATCTCATCCAGGTATCCCCCTACCAGATGGCGCAGCGAGTGGCAGCCGAGCGTGTAGCCCGCCAGCAGCACCACGTTGAGCGCCAGCACGATCGTCCCGACACCGATGCCGAACTGCGTACCGCCTTCCGCCGTCGGGAACCAGAGCGCCTTCCAGACATCGTGGCTGAGAATGAGCAGGAAGATCAGCGCCACGTAGAGGAAGTAGCGATGCACGTTCTGCACGACCAGAGGGAACGAGCGCTCGCCACGGTACTTCTTGCGCGGCTCACCTACCGCGCAGTTGGGTGGGTCGGCCCAGAACGACTTGTAGTAGGCTCCCCTATAGTAGTAGCAGGTGACGCGGAAGAGCGCCGGGAAGGGCAGTATCAGCAGCGCCGGTGAGAACGGCAGCCACGCCGGCCAGCCCGCCGGCTTGGGACCGAACACCGCGTGCGGCGAGCTTCCGAACAGCTCCGGCGAATAGAAGGGCGACAGGTAGTTACCGTACGCGTAGTGCGCGTTCTGGAAGGCCGCCCATGTCGCATAGACGATGAAGGCGGTGAGGACCGTCAGGACTATCAGCGGCTGGAGCCACCAGGCGTCGCGACGCATGGTCGTTCCGAAGCCGCGGTTGACGACAGGAAGCGTTAGTGGCGCATGCGCCATGGGCGGGACACTCCGGTCTCAGAGGGACGACTGCCGAGCTGTTCTCGGAAGCGGACGAGGTGCGGGACCCGATCTGCCCGTACCGCCTCGCACCCTCAATCGACATAGGGAGACATGCTACGTCAATACTGCCTTCGAACGCCTCGAGCGCCTTGCGCGAGGCTTGCTACCGTCCACACCTTGGCGTTCATGAGACGAACCTTCGTACTTCTCGCCCTCCTCCTGCCCGCTCTTGCCTGCGGCAACCGCACCAGCGCCTTCGAGCGAGACGAGGCGGCAGTCGCCCGGGCAGACCTGCGCATCGTCTTCGTGACTCACGGCCAGTCGGCGGACCCATTCTGGTCGGTGGTGGCGAATGGCGCCCGCGAGGCGGCGCGCGAGCTCGGCGTACGTGTGCAATATCAGGCGCCGAGAAGCTTCGACATGGTCGAGATGTCGAATCTCATTCACTCGGCACTTGCTACGCGGCCTGCAGGCCTGGTGGTGTCGATCCCCGATCCCGGCGCCCTGGGGCCGGCGATCCGCGCCGCGGTGGCGGCTGGCGTGCCGGTGATCTCGATCAACTCGGGCGCCGACGCCTACCGCCAGCTGGGCGTGCTCGCCCACGTCGGGCAGACCGAGTACGAAGCCGGATTCGGTGGCGGGGAGCGGCTCGCGGACGCCGGAGTGCGTCGCGCGCTGTGCGTCAACCATGAGGTGGGCAACGCGGCGCTCGATCTTCGCTGCCGCGGACTGCGTGATGCGCTCGCTCGGGCCGGAGGCACTGCCACCGTGCTCGCCGTGAACATGGCGGATCCCGATGACATGCAGCAGCGCATCGCGAGCGCGCTGCGCGGCGACCAGCAGATAGATGGTATGCTCACGCTGGGTCCGGCCGGCGCCGCGCCCGCACTGGCCGCGCTGCGCATTACAGGAAGCCAGGAGCGCGTTTCCTTTGCCACCTTCGATCTCACGACCCGCGTGCTCGAGGCCATCCGCGACGGCGAGATGCTTTTCGCCATCGACCAGCAACAGTACCTGCAAGGATATCTCCCCGTCGTGCTGCTCGTGACGTTCGCCGAGACGCGAGCCATGGCCGGCGGTGGCGACGTCGTGAGAACGGGTCCGGGCTTCGTGACTCGCGACGATGCCGAGGCGGTAATGGATCTGGTGGTACGGGGGATCCGGTGACGTGAGCAACACGGCGCGTTCTCCGCTCCATCCGCGGTGAGGCTCTTTACGCGACGTTTGCTCGACACGCCGGAGCTGGCCGCGCTTGCCGGCGCCGTACTGGTGTGGGTGTTCTTCGCCATCGTCGCCGGCGCGCCCTTTCGAACGGCTGAAGGCACCGCCGCCTGGCTCAATGCCGCGGCGCCTCTGGGAATCCTCGCCGTCGCCGTGGCCATGCTCATGATCGGCGGCGAGTTCGACCTGTCAGTGGGGTCGGTTATCGGCGTGAGCGGAATGACGCTCATGCTGCTCACCACGGAAGGAGGCTGGCCGATCGGTCCCGCCATCGTCGTGACGCTCTCTCTTGCCGTTGCCATCGGTCTGGCGAACGGCCTGCTCGTGGTTCGCACGCGCGTGCCGTCGTTTCTCGTCACGCTGGGAACGCTGTTCGTGCTTCGCGGGCTCACCATAGGAGTGAGCCGCGCGCTCACAGGCCGGACGCAGATAGGCGGACTCGGCGACGTGAGTGGGTACGAGAGATGGCACTGGCTGCTCGGCAGCGATATCGGCGTTTTTCGTGTCAGCATCCTTTGGTGGCTGGCTCTCGCCGTTCTGGCCACGTGGACACTGCGTCGCACGCGCTCTGGAAACTGGATCTATGCGTCCGGCGGCAACGCCGAGGCGGCGCGAAAGGCTGGCGTCCCCGTCTCGCGGATGAAGGTTTCACTGTTCGTCGGCACGGCGCTCGCCGCCGCACTGGTTGGAATCATGCAGGCAGTCCGCTTCACGGGAGCCGATGCGTTGCGCGGCGAGGGACAGGAGTTCCGGGCGATCATCGCCGTCGTGATCGGCGGCACGCTGCTCACCGGAGGCTACGGCTCCGCCGTGGGTGCGGTGCTGGGCGCGCTGATCTTCGGAATGGTGCAACAGGGGATCGTGATCACCGGCGCCGATGCGGATTGGTTCCAGGTCTTCCTGGGAGCGATGCTGGTAGGGGCAGTGATCGCGAACGACTGGATGCGGCGGCGAACGCTGCGCGACGGGCAAGCGTCGCGAGCCGGCGCGTGAGCACCACTCCGGCCGCAGACGCGATGGGGACAGAGCAGTCGGTGCCGGTGCTGCGCGCCGAGCGGATCTCGCATCGGTTCGGCAGCGTTTGCGCGCTGGAAGATGTCACCTTCGACGTGGAAGCGGGTCGCGTCACCTGTCTGCTCGGCGACAACGGTGCCGGCAAGTCCACGCTCATCAAGCTTCTCGCCGGGGTGCACGTCCCCACCGAAGGGCGTCTGCTGATGGAAGGCCGCCCCGTCCATTTCACATCGCCACGCGATGCGCTCGTGCGCGGGATCGCTACCGTGCACCAGGAGCTGGCGCTGGTGCCGCTCATGAGTGTGTGGCGCAACTTCTACCTCGGGACAGAGCCGACGGTTGGGCGTGGTCCTTTCCGCCGAATCGATGTCGGCGCTTGCCGCCAGAGGGCGCTCGATGCGCTCGCCGACTTCGGCATCCGTCTCACCGACGCCGAGCGCGCCGTAGGCACTCTCTCCGGAGGTGAGCGCCAGGCCATAGCCATCGCGCGCGCCGTCTACCGCGGCGCTCGCGTCCTCATCCTCGATGAGCCCACTGCCGCGCTCGGCGCGCGGCAGACAGCGCTCGTTCTCGATCTGATCCGCCGAATTAGCGGCAGCGGTGTCGGCGTCGTCTTCATCACCCACGACACCCGTCAGGCCGACGCCGTGGC
>CAYXRS010000221.1:0-3969 GCA_964467195.1 uncultured Gemmatimonadaceae bacterium | reverse complement strand
GACAAAGGTGGGGGCGTAGGTCCAATTGCTCCTGCTGAACGCCTGCTCGCTCTGGACGTACTGCGCGGCTTCGCGGTGTCAGGCATTCTGCTGGCGAACATCCAGATCATCGGCGGTATCGACACCGCCGGAGCCACTGCCAACTCCGGCGTCGATGGGCTCGCGCGCGGGATCAGCGCGGTCGCAATCGATGGCTCGTTCTTCCCGCTGTTCTCATTGCTGTTTGGACTCGGCCTCATGATCCAGGCGGGGCGCGCTGAGCAAAAAGGAGCCAGCTTTGTACCCGTGTACCTGCGCCGCCTCGCGATCCTGATGCTGATCGCTCTTGCGCACTGGATGCTCGTTTGGGATGCGTTCATTTTGATCAACTACGCCGCGCTTGGCGTACCCTTGCTCCTCTTCCGGCGCAGCTCGGGGAGGGTGCTCGTCGCATCGGCGGCCGTCTTGCTGTGTCTGCAGATCGCTGGGCACCCACTTTCCCGGGCCGCCGACCGCATACTCCGAAATTCTCCGGTCGCCGGAGTGCTCGCCAGGCAGGACTCCGATCGAATGATCAACGCGCCGCGCTGGACGGAGCAGAGGGTCCGCCGGCTATCCGAAGGTTCGTATGTGGACGCGGTGACCGAGCGCGCGCAGCGCTTCGTGCGCACCTTCTCTCGGCCCAATAGATACTACCCGTGGTGGTACGGCAGCATCTTCGCGATGTTCCTGCTGGGCCTTTGGGCAGGTCGCGCTTCGATCGTCCATCGGACCGACGCGCACCTTTCACTCCTGCGCAAGCTGCTGTGGTGGGGGTTGGCAGTGGGGCTGGCGGGCAACCTGGCCGCCCTTCTCATGTGGGAGTGGCTGCGACCTGCCTGGGGGTCGGCAACGTACACGGTCGCCTACTCTTTTGATCGCGTTGGGGGGCCGGCGTTGAGCTTCTGCTACGCGGCCGGACTCCTGCTTCTCCTGCGCCGGGAGCGGGCGCGCCAAGCGTTATCGGTGCTGGCTCCGGTGGGACGCATGGCGCTCAGCAACTACCTGCTGCAATCCGTGGCCGCGACCATGATCTTCTATGGACACGGACTCGCCCTTTACGGAAAGGTGCGACTTGCGGGCGGGCTGGCGATCGCTCTGGCGATCGTCCTGATCCAGATCGCCGCCAGTATCTGGTGGATGTCCCGGTTCCGCTTCGGTCCAGCGGAATGGCTGTGGCGTTCGCTCACCTACGGCGCGCTGCAACCCTTGCGCCGGTAGTCGTCACGCTCAGCGGTGGCATCCCGCACCGGTGCTCCTCTCACGCGTCACCGGCGCTCGATCTAAAACGGGAGCCGTTCGAGCGCGAATCGGAACCCGCTGCCAAACGGCAGGTCTGAGAGCGGGAGGAGTACAAACAACGCTACGTACGCCAGTCGCGTACTCCACGACGTGTCCGAGCTCTGCGCCAGCGCCATCGCGATGAGCAGCCAGGCGAATCCCAGCACGCTCGCGATCGGATACACCGTGGCAATGAAGACGATCAGGATCAGATGTCGACTCTTCGAGATCAGCGTACCCTTCGGCCAGAGGAACGCCACCGCAACCGCTGCTTCCGTGATGACGGTCCAGAGTGCCAGCAATCTGGAGATACCCAGCAGTCGAGCGGAGCCCCTTAGGTCCGCCACGTCCACTGAACTGAACGGATCCAGCAGAGCCCGCAACGTGGCGATGTTGTCGAGGGCCACGCTGGTCGGCACTCCGCCAACCAGATCGGCGACGTTCCGGAATCGAGGATCATACAGCAGCGTGAACTCGAAGAACGTGCCACCCAGGAACTCACCGGATGCCAGCTTCCAGAACGTGGCGAAGAGGAAACACAGCCCAATGAGCAGCCTGGCGCTCGTCGCCAGACTGTGCAACGGAGTGGAAGTGAGAAGCGCGCAGCCGAGGGCGAGACACCAGTAGGTCAGGAGATACTTGTGATTGTCCGCCACGAACCAGATGACGGAGTACCCAACGACGAGGATGGCAGCGATCGCTAACCAAAATGCCGCACTCCGAAGCAGCGGGCGATAGAGGATACCGGTTATGGCGAGAAGGACGATCGGTGGCTTCATGAACCAGTATGTGTCGATGTATACGACCAGGAGGATCAGCGTCATGCCGGCTACCACGTCGAACCCCGACCAGCCGTCGAGCCATGGCGTCACCCAGTCCGCCAACGCATTCCGCTGTTTCTCGATGAACCCAGATGACCGCAGCCGTGGCCCGGCTACAGATCCGGATTCCACTCCCAGAGTCGCCTGCGCGGACGTTTGGACCGTCATGGCCGGCTCCAGATGTGTTCGGAGATGCTCGAACGTATCACCCGGCTCTTTTCCCGGTCGAACCGCATGCGCGACACTTCCACACGCACCCCCGAGAACTCCACAACATGGACGCCAGCGGGCGGCAGTGCGCCGCGGAGTTTTCGAACCTTCGGTGCGCCGGGATCCACTCCCACGGAGTCCTCGGCGATCCATGTCATTCCTCCAATCCCGGTCGCCAGGGTTTGGAGGCGTCGCTGGGTGGGGATCACACGAGCCTCGGCGGCGGTGCGCTCCAGGGTTCCGAGTCGAGACGCACCGGTCTGGACTGGAATCGGCACTTCACCAGCCTCAGTGCGCAGGTATGCGCGCAGGGATCGATGGTGCGGTCCGTCGATGGCAGCGAACATACCGAAGCCACCACCCCTCCAGACGCTGAGGTTACTCGTGTGAACCAGGTAGATCTGCTGCACTGCCACCAAAGCCAGAAGTACTGGCGCCAGATAACGAAGGGTCAGGTCGAAATACTTTCGTGCGGCCATCGACCGCCTCCGAGCAGTGGTTGGCTGAGTGCGGACGGCGTCTTACCGGTTTCTCGGTGCAACTGGAAGGACATTATCTTCAATGACCCGAGGCATGTTCGGGACGAAAGGAACCGTATTCTGGAGCTCTGGAGGCCTGACGATGGACATTGCGAGTTCCGAATCGATCATTCTCTTCGACGGAGACTGCAATTTTTGTAACTCAACCGTCTCGTTTGTACTCGCGCGAGAACGTCAGGCGACGTTTCGATTTGCTGCCCTGCAATCGCCCGCTGGCCGAGAGATTCTTGCAGGCTTTGGATTGCCGCCAGCACAGCTGGACACGCTGGTGCTGATAGAGAACGGGAACGCGTACGAAAGGTCCACGGCAGCGCTCCGCATCGCGCGTCACTTGAGGCCGCCGTGGCCGCTACTCTACGCGTGCATCGCGGTTCCCAGGGTCGTGCGCGACGCCGTGTATAACCGCGTTGCACGAGCTCGGCACAAGCTCGTCAGTCAGAAGGCCTGCAGGGCGTGGTCGGCCGAAGAGCGGAAGCGATTCCTCAGCTAGCCGGCCATGGCATAAGTGATGGTGAGGCTGCACGGTACCCGGCCACGTGAAGCCGTGAAACCGTCACGCCTTGCCGTTATCGGTCACCGAGTAGTAGCCGTAGGAGTACTGGTCATCACCGTACCGCGGCGCCTGCCCATCCGGATCGTTGAGCACGGCACCAGCAACGTGCGCGCCCACCGCCTCGAGCTGCTGCATCGCCATCTGCGCCGCCGCGCGATTGGTGCGCCCCGCCCGCACCACCAGCAGCACTCCGTCGGCCGCTGCCGCAAGTATGGCGGCATCCGACGCCGCCAGCAGCGGTGGAGAATCGATGATGACCAGGTCGAAGCGCTGGGAGAGAGTCGCGATCAACTCGCGCATACCGTCGCTATCGAGCAGCTCGGCCGGATTCGCCACCGAGGCTCCACTGGTCAGGAGATGCAGCCCGGGAACGGCGGTGCCGCGCACGGCCGCTTCCACCGAGCACCTGCGCTTGAGGACCGTGATGAGACCCGGATCCTTGGGCACGTGCAGCAGCTCATGCAACCGCGGCCGCCTGAGATCGCCGTCCAACAGCAGCACGCGCCGGCCTTGCTGGGCATACACATACGCAAGATTGACGGCCGTG
>CAYXRS010000220.1:0-3976 GCA_964467195.1 uncultured Gemmatimonadaceae bacterium | reverse complement strand
CGAGCGGGGCAACTGGGCCAGCAACTCGGCAATGCGCGCGGCCATGTCCGGCAGCGGCACCAGCCACTCCGCGGCGCCGCTCGAGAAGGCAGCCTGCGGCATGCCGAACACCACACTCGATTCACGGCTCTGAGCGATCCCGCGCCCGCCGGCGTTTCGAATGGCACCCAGCCCAGCAGCGCCGTCGCGACCCATCCCCGTGAGCACCACACCCACGGCAGCCCGCCCAAAACAGCGCGCCACCGATTCGAACAGCGGATCGGCCGCAGGGCGTACTCCCCACACCGGAGCGCTGCCGTCGAGTGACAGCGTGTGCCCATCGATCGCGGGACTGAGGCGCATGTGCCATCCTCCCGGCGCGATGTACACGCGATCGGCCCGAAGCGTCTCGCCGTCGGTTGCCTCCGTCACGTGGAGATCGCTCTGGGCGTCGAGGCGAGCGGCGAGACTGTTCGTGAAACCAGCCGGCATGTGCTGAACCACGACGACCGCCGCATCAATTTCAGCGGGCAGCTGCGGCACGATCTCCGCCAGCGCGCGCGGTCCCCCTGTGGAGGCAGCAATTGCGACGACGCGTGTGACGACTCCGGTGGCAGCGATCCGGCGGGCGCCGCCCGGGCTCCGGCGCGGCGGGGAACGAATGCCACGCACGTTCGCCACGGCGGCGGCTCGCAGCGCGGCCATGAGCCGCTCGGCCACCCTGGCATCCAAGCTGATCGGCCCCGACGGCTTGCGCACGAAGTCGACAGCGCCGAGCTCAAGCGCGCGTAGCGTCGGATCCTCGCTTCCGGCAGCATCGGCAGCGCTCAGCACCACGACAGGG
Source organism: uncultured Gemmatimonadaceae bacterium (assembly GCA_964467195.1). GTDB lineage: Bacteria > Gemmatimonadota > Gemmatimonadetes > Gemmatimonadales > Gemmatimonadaceae > CAYXRS01. The sequence continues at coordinate 3,153 of CAYXRS010000220.1, read as the reverse complement.
CGCGGCCAATCGCGCATGATCCGCTGGAGCGCCTCGAGCCCGTTGAGTTCTGGCATCTCGATGTCCATTGTCACCAGATCCGGATCGAGCTCGCGGACGCGTCCAATTGCTTCCAGTCCGTTGCTGGCGGTTCCGACCACGCAAAAATCCGCATCAGCCGCGATGATCTCAGCAATCATGTGCCGCATGAAGGCACTGTCATCCACCACCAGGACGCTGCGGCGCTCAGAGGACGACATCGCCCTTGCTCAACGAGCGCACCTGAAGCGTGCCCGTCCCGACGTTGAAGAACACGCTGCGGCCGTGACCGCCGCCTACATCGCTCCCGACCAGCGGTATTCTCGCGTTCTCCAGCACCTGCCGCGTTGCCACCACGTTTCGCTCACCCATTTGGAGGGCGCCGTTTGGCACCAGCGACGCGAACATGCTCGCGCCTCCCACTATTCTGGCGGTGATGCGATTCTCGCGTGCACCGATGGCCTTCATGCGTTCGATCATCAACGGCACTGCGGTACTTGGAAACTTCGCCCGATTGCTGCGGTCCTGCGCCATTGTCTCGCTTGGCAGCAGGACGTGGGCGAGGGCACCCACCCGGGCGATTTCGTCGTGCAGCACGATCGCCACGCATGAGCCCAGTCCTATGGTAGCGAGCACCGTATCCCCGGACGCGACGGCCAGATCGGCAACCTTCACGCGAATCTCCGTCATACGCGGCGAAAGATTCTTTCTCGTGCATCGACGGGAATGAATTTCCCGCGTGCCGGACCGAGCAGCGTCTCCACCTTGCCGAGCACCAGGAAGCCTCCGGGTGCAAGCACATCATGAAACCTGTCGAACAGCATCTCCTGGCTGTCCCGCCCGAAGTAGATGATCACGTTTCGGCAGGTGATGAGGTTCCATGGACCTCGCGGTGCCGGCTGCTCCAGCAGGTCCCGGCGCTCGAAGCGAACGAGCGAGCGCACTTCCGACGGGATCACCGCCGGCGGTGCTTGAGGGAAGTAGCGGCTCCGCATGTCCGCCGGGAGGTCGCCAAGCGACATCTCGCCATAGGTGGCGCGCTCAGCCGCATCGAGGCTGCCACGGTCGACGTCGGTTCCGAGGATGGAAAGTCGCCGCAGCCATGCCGCGTCTCCGGACCGCTCGGCGTGTCGGTGGAAGAGCAGCGCCAGCGAGTAAGGTTCCTCACCGGAAGCGCAACCGGCGCTCCACGCGCGCACGGTCGGCATCGCCCAAAGCTCCGGCACGATCACCCGGTCGAGGGCGTCGAAGGTCTCCGGGTTCCGGAAGAGCTTGGTGACGTTGATGGTGAGTGCTGCGAGCAGCAGATCCCATTCGCGCGGATCTCCATCCAGAATGCGGGCATAGTCGCAGTAGCTGTGCACCGCGCGTGCCCGCATCCGCACGGCGATTCGGCGCCGCACGCACTTCTCCTTGTAGCGCGCGCAGCCGAAGCCGCGCTCGCGCGCGATCTTCTGGATCAGCGTCGCGAACTCCGCATCCATCTCGGCGCTCTGGGTATTCACGCGAGCGATCGCACCAGGTCCAGATTCGTCCGAACGAGCTCATTTGCCGGGTTCAGCTCCAGCGCTCGCTCCCACGATGACACCGCCGCCTCCGTATCCTGCCATCTGTATCTGATGTTCCCGATCTTGAAGTAGACATCATCGCCAAGCTCGGGATCCAGCTGCAGCGCGCGGACGTAGGCGTCCAGGGCATCATCGTATCGGCCATCCGAATAACAGCGGTCCCCGAGCAACTTGTACAACTGCGGGATCGAACCATCTTCCTGAATTCCTCGTTCCGCCGCCTCCGTTGCGCCAGCGAGGTCCCCGCGTCGTTCACGGACAGCGGAGAGCAGAGCGTAGAGCTGACCGGCGCGCGCGTGCGCACTCACGCCCTCCGTGATGAGGGCCTCGGCGCGGTTCAGATCACCTGCAACCGCAGCGGACAGCGAGGCGAAGTAGAACCATTGCGGGGAAGGAGCGCGTCGCCCCCACAGCGCGCGCGCGGATGCCAGTGTCGCCTCGGCGGTCTCCACGTCGCCCATCTTCAGGGACAGGATGCCGGCTGTCGTCTGCACGTAGGGATCATCCCCCGCACCACGCATGATCGCCTCCTCGAGCGCCCCACGGGCGCCCTGCGCATCTCCCTGCTGCTCGAGCGCGAAGGCAAGATTATGGAAGACCGCTGGGCGCGCGCTCTGCTGCTCGGATATGAGCTCCAGAATTTCCGCGGCCTCATCCCAGCGCCGTGCGCGCATGGAGACCAGGGCCATGAAGAAGTGAGCCTGAGGGTCGCTTTCGCACAGATCCAGCACGCGCCGGAACTCGCGCGATGCTTCCTCCATCATGCCGGTGCGGTAGAACGCCACGCCGAGATTGCGATGCTCGGCCAACCGCGCGTCGCGACTCGGTTCATCCGCTGCCCGGGATTTGCCCACCCGGTTGAGAAACCCGGCGGTGGCAAGCCCATAGAGCGCCTTTCCGACATCGAACTCGCCCATTCCGCTGGCATCGATGAGCGCGGTGACGTCGCGCTGGCCGTCGATGAGCGCCATAAGCCGTTCCTGCTCGCTGGTGAGTCGAACTTCGCCCGCGGTGGCGAGCCGCCCCCTGTCGACGTCGAAGATCACATCGAACGAGGGGATCTTCTTCTCGATAAGGCTCCATTCGTCCACACGCCGCGCCCCTTCGAGCAAGAGCGATTCCGGGTTGATCGCAACCAGCAGGTCGCGCTCGTCGGGCCGAAGGTCCGCCTCGAAGCTGAACGTTCCCTGGGCCCAGGTGAACAGATAGTAGACGGCCTCCTCGATCTGAATGCGAATGAAATGGTTCAGCGAATCCTGGGAGATCATCTGTTGCTCGACCAGGATCTCGCCGAGCCGCTTCTGCCGCTGGCGTCCCTGCAACATCACCGCGGTATCGAGTTGCTGCTGCGTCAATACGCCGTTCTTCACGAGCACATCGCCCAGACGGTCGCGCCTGTTCACGATCGATGCGTAGGAGATCCGACCTCGATCGAAGAAGATCGAGCCGAAGTTGCTCCTGTCCGTCACGCTGAGGCAGCCTGTCTTCTGCCCCATGGCGAGCAGCTGGAGGACGTCCGGCAGACTGGCTTCGCGAAGGCTGCCCTTGATTGCCATCAGCGGAACTC
>CAYXRS010000219.1:0-4056 GCA_964467195.1 uncultured Gemmatimonadaceae bacterium | reverse complement strand
CCGGAAGCCCCCAGGGCCTCCGTGCCCGCGAGCGGAACTCCGTTCGCGTGCGCCCTTTACAGACGTCTCGCGGGCAACCGAGTAACAGGCTGGAAAGCTTTTTTTCGGCGGTTTGGCCCCCACGATGCCTCCGCCCCCCGGCCGGACCATCATCGATTCGCGAAAGCCGCCATCTTTCTGTAGCGCCCCACCTTACCCCGGCGCTCCCGCCACTGTTATCGGGCGTTAGATTCCGTTGCATGACCAACCTTCCGATCACCAGCGCCTTCAACGACGGCCTCATCGAGGAGGCGTACGAGTCGTACCGGCGCGATCCTGGATCGGTCGACGAGTCCTGGCGACAGTTTTTCCGAGTCGCCGAGCGGCTGGCCGGAAGCTCCGGCGCCCCCGCGGCCGATGCCGCCTTCCTGCGAAAGGTGGCCGGCGCAGCAGCCCTGGCGCAGGCCATTCGTGGCTATGGCCACTTCGCCGCCAGGATCGACCCCCTGGGTTCACCCCCCCTCGGGGCCGCCGAGCTGACGCCGGAGTTCCACGGGATCGTCGAAGAGGACCTCGCAACGATCCCCGGTGCCGCCCTGGGATTCGAGCATCCGACCGCCGCCGACGGAATCGCCTGGCTGCGCGATCTCTACACGTCGCACATAGGCTTCGAGTTCGAGCACATCGAGGAGGAGGCGGAGCGCGAGTGGTTCCGCCGCGTCATCGAGCATGGCGAGATGCGCCGCACCCTCACCACCGAGGAGAAGCTCCGCGTCCTGCGCCGGCTCACCGAGGTGGATGGCCTCGAGCGCTTTCTCGGCCGCGCCTATCAGGGACACAAACGCTTCTCGATCGAGGGCACTGACGCGATGGTGCCGATGATCGACGTCGCCATCGAGTCGGCTGCCGGCGCTGGCGCGCAGCAGGTCGTAATCGGCATGGCGCATCGCGGGCGCATCAACTTCTTGGCCCACATACTAGACAAGCCTTACGCGACGATCTTCTCCGAGTTCGAGGGGAAGCATGCAATGGGCAACGCCGCCAGCGGAACCGGCGACGTCAAGTACCACCTCGGCGCGGCAACGGAACGGACGCTTCCGTCGGGCGAGACGGTGGGCGTTCGCCTGCTGCCCAATCCCAGCCATCTGGAGATCGTGAATCCGGTGCTCGAGGGGGTGGCGCGGGCACTGCAACGGTTGCCAGACGCCGAACCAGGAGCGCGCGACGAGCGGCAGGTGCTGCCCATCCTGATTCACGGTGACGCCGCCTTCCCGGGGGAGGGAGTGGTGGCGGAGACGCTCAATCTGGCGGGGCTACCGGGATACCGGACGGGCGGCACGCTGCACATCATCGCCAACAATCAGGTTGGTTTCACCACCAACCCGCGGGACGGCCGCTCCACGTATTACGCCAGCGATCTGGCAAAGGGCTTCGACATTCCGATCCTGCACGTCAATGCCGACGATGCCGAGGCGTGTGTTACGGCGGTTCTGATGGCGATCGCCTACCGCAAGGAGTTCGCTCGTGACTTCCTGATCGATCTGGTGGGTTATCGCCGGCACGGGCACAACGAGACGGATGAACCGGCGTTCACGCAGCCCCGCCTGTATTCCATCGTGCGCCAGCATCCCACGGCGCGCGAAGTCTGGGGCGCGCGGCTCGTGGACGAGGGCGTCCTTACCGCGGAGGATGTGAAGGCGATCGACGCCGAGATCCAGGCGACGTTCGAGCAGATTCACGCCGAGCTAACCTCCGGTCGTGTACACCCGGAGGAGTATCTTCCCGGCGACATCTCCGAAGCGCCGCCGGTGCCGGACTGCGATACGTCGGTGCCCTCCGACAAGCTCCACGCCATCAACGAACGCCTCCTTGCCTGGCCGCCGGATTTCAAGCCGATGCCCAAGCTGGCGCGACAGTTCGAGCGCCGCCGCTCGGCGATCGACGACGCCATCGACTGGGGTCATGCGGAAGCGCTCGCCTGGGGGTCGCTGGTGGCGGAAGGCTATTCGGTACGCATTTCCGGGCAGGACGTGGAACGCGGCACCTTCTCGCATCGCCAGGCGGTGCTGCACGACCATGAGACGGGCCATACCTACACCCCGCTTCAGCACATCCCCCAAGCCACCGGCACGTTCGAGATCTACAACAGCCCGTTGTCGGAGATGGCGGCAATGGCATTCGAGTACGGCTACAGTGTGGCCGCCACCGATGCGCTCGTCCTCTGGGAGGCGCAGTTCGGCGATTTCGTCAACGTCGCGCAGCCGGTGATCGACCAGTACCTTGCTGCCGATCGCGCCAAGTGGGGGCAGGACTCGGGCGTCGTGCTGCTGCTGCCGCACGGTTATGAAGGCCAGGGCCCCGAACACTCGTCAGCCCGTCTGGAGCGGTTCCTCCAGCTTTGCGCCGAGGGAAATCTGCGGGTCGCTTACCCTTCCACCCCGGCGCAGTACTTCCACGTGCTGCGCAGGCAGATGCTTTGTGCGGATCGCCGTCCCCTGGTCCTGATGCAGCCCAAGAGTCTGCTGCGACTGCCGGTGGCCGCATCACATCTCCAGGATCTCACCGACAGCCGCTTCAGGCGCGTACTCGACGATCCGGCTGCAAGGGAGCGTCGGCAGCGCGTGCGGCGACTGATATTCTGCACCGGCAAGATCTACTACGATCTGCTCGCTCGCGATCCTGGTGAGCACGTCGGAATCGTGCGAGTGGAGGAGCTTTACCCCTGGCCGCATGCCGATCTCACGGCAGTGCTCGACTCTTATCCTTCGGTGGAGGAGGTGGTGTGGGCACAGGAGGAGCCGCGCAACATGGGCGCATGGTCGTTCGTGGCGCCGCGGCTACGGGGTGCGGTCGGGAACGAGATGTCGCTTCGATACATTGGTAGACCGGAGCGCGCCAGTCCGGCGGAAGGCTTCAAGTCCGACCACGACGAGATGCAGGCGCGGATCGTCGCGGACGCCATCGAGGCAATGCCGAAGCCGGCCGGCGAGAAGAAGCGCTCAATTCGCGCAACCAAGTGAGGCGAGCGCAGCGGCCGCTCGCGTCGTCGCTTTCATCGCACAGGTCGTCCATGACAAGAACGCGTCTGCTGCTGGTCGCGCTGCTGTTTGTGCTTGTTCCTTCGGCGCTGAGGGCCCAGGACCGTGGCGCGGTCGCGCTCGCCGAGCTCGTCCAGGGGCTCGGAGTCACCGCCCGGGTGCTCGTAGTGGCGGCCCACCCGGATGATGAAGACACTCGTCTGATTGCCTGGCTCACGCGCGGGCGACAGGTGGAGACGGCCTATCTCTCCCTTACCCGTGGTGATGGCGGCCAGAACCTGATCGGCAACGAGCTCGGCGAGGCGCTCGGTATCATCCGATCGGAGGAGCTGCTCACCGCTCGTCGCATCGATGGTGGTCGCCAGTACTTCACTCGCGCCTATGATTTCGGCTACTCCAAGAATGCCGACGAGACGTTCCGCCAGTGGCCGCGCGAGGAACTGCTGCGCGACGTGGTCACGGTGGTCCGCGCGTTCAGACCGCACGTGATCGTATCGATCTTCTCGGGCACGACGCGAGACGGCCACGGCCAGCATCAGGTGGCCGGGATCATGGCGCGAGATGCATACGATCTTGCCGGTGACACCGTGCGATTCCCGCGCCGCACGACCGCGGGCCACGGCCCGTGGGTGCCGCAGAAGTTCTATCGCAACGCCCGGTTCGCGACGCAGGAGGCGACGCTGTCGTTCAACGTGGGCGAGTACAGCCACCTGCTGGGCCGCTCTTACGCGGAAATCGCCGGCGAGAGTCGGTCACAGCACAAGTCGCAGGGATTCGGCGTGCTCCAGCGCCGCGGCGTGGTGATGGGTCACGTACGCCGCGAGCACTCTCGCGCTGCGGCACCCGAGGCGGACGCCGAGCAGTCGATCCTCGACGGCATAGATGCTACGCTCGACGAAGGAGCGTTGCGCACCCTCGTGACCGGTCGTGACATGCTGCCGATGCTCACCGCACTGACGACCGCGGTCACGCAGGCGCGCGACTCGATCGATCCGCTGCGGCCGGCTACTGCCATCGAGCCCCTGGCGCGGGTGCGCCG
>CAYXRS010000218.1:0-4059 GCA_964467195.1 uncultured Gemmatimonadaceae bacterium | reverse complement strand
CCACCGCCGCCCCGACCACCGCGGCCACCGCCGCCTCGCGGAGCTCCACCACCCCTGCTTTCACCGCCTGTAGGCGACGTCATGTGTTGTGCCTCATTCGGATTCTCGGCCATGTCAGAACTCCAGCCCGCCCTCGCGGGCTGCGTCGGCCACCGCCTTCACGCGACCATGATACTTGTAACCGGCACGATCGAAGACGACCTTCGTTATTCCCGTCTCCTTGGCCCGAGTAGCGAGCTGGCGACCCACTTCCGTGGCCCGCTCGGACTTCTTCCCGTTCTCGAGCGACAGATCTGAAACGGTCATGAGCGTGTGTCCCCGCTCGTCGTCCACGAGCTGCGCGTAGATGTGCTTCAGCGAACGGAAGACGACCATACGCGGGCGTTCCGTTGTGCCGGTGACCTTCTTGCGCACGCGAAGATGCCGGCGCAGCCGGCGGTCCTTTCGCGTTCGCGGCTTGTGTATGACCCTCATTTACTTGCCCCCCGCCTTGCCGGCCTTCCGCCGGATCTGCTCGCCGGCGTACTTGATGCCCTTGCCCTTGTAGGGCTCCGGTGGCCGGAGATTGCGAATCTCCGAGGCCACCTGTCCCACCATCTCCTTGTCGGGTCCCTCGACGATCACCTGCGTGGGTTGTGGAGCCGTCAGCTTGATCCCCTCAGGAGCCCGCACCTCGATCGGATGCGAGTACCCGAGCGCGAGCTGCAGCCCGTAAGGCCGCACCTCCGCCTTGTACCCCACGCCGACGATGTCGAGCTGCCGGCGGAAGCCGTTGCTCACACCCTCGACCATGTTGGCGACGAGCGTGCGGGTCAGCCCATGCAGCGCCTTGTGCTTGCTTTCCTCCGATGGACGGCGCACGTGGATCGTGCCGTCCTCCACTGCTATTTCCATGTCCTCGTGCACGGTGCGGCGCAGCTCGCCACGCGGACCCTTCACAGTTACGACGCTTCCGTCCAGCGAGACTGTGACACCCTTGGGCACCGTGATCGGACGCTTTCCGATACGCGACATGTTGGCTCCTTACCAGACCAGGGCGAGCAGCTCGCCCCCGGTACGCGCCTGGCGCGCCTGGCGGTCAGTCATCAGCCCCTGAGACGTGCTCAGGATGGCCATGCCCAGTCCGTTGCGCACCCGTGGAATCTCACCGACCCCCACGTATTTCCGAAGTCCGGGTGTCGACACGCGTCTCAACTCGCGGATGACCGACTGGTCACCCGCGGCGTAGCGCAGGTACACGCGCAGCGTCGGGCGGCCATTCTCGCCATCGAGCACCCGGAACTCCCTGATGTAGTTGTTCTCCTTGAGGAGACGGGCGATCTCGATCTTCACCTTCGACGACGGCACGTCGACTCGGCGATGCTTGGCTCCGCACGCATTGCGGATCCTGGTCAACATGTCGGCAATCGGGTCAGTCATGCTCATGTGGTGTTCCTTGTCTCCTATCGTTTCCTTACGGACGCTTAGGAAGTAATCGGTTTCGGATCGGTGCAGGGCACCCGTGGCCCGAGTCCGTCGGCTCTGTCCGAACCGCGAGCTCGAACCTCGACCGCCGCTACCAGCTCGACTTGCGGACGCCGGGGATCAGTCCCTGCAGCGACATCTCACGGAAGCAGATTCGGCAGACGCCGAACTTGCGCAGATACGCCCGCGAGCGGCCGCAGCGCTGGCAGCGGTTATGCTGTCTCACCTGGAACCTCGGCTTCCGTTTGCTCTTCTCGATCATGGCCTTTCGAGCCATCAGTTGATCCTCTTGTGTTCTCGATTCATGTCAGTCCGTGCCGGATGCCGGGCGTCCAAATACGAGCCCCGCACCCGACACCCGCCATCAGGCCTCTACCAGCACCGGCTTGTCTTCGCCGCGGAACGGCATGCCCAGTTCTCGAAGCAGCGCATAGGCATGGTCATCGCGATCGGCAGTAGTCACGAAAGTTACGTCCATGCCATGCACGCGTTCCACTCGATCGTAGTTGATCTCCGGAAAGATCACCTGCTCCTTGAGGCCGAGGGAGAAATTGCCGCGACCGTCGAAGGAGCGGGTATTCACACCGCGAAAATCGCGAATGCGGGGTACGGTAACGTTGATGAAGCGATCCAGGAACTCCCACATCCGAGCGCCGCGCAGCGTTACGCTCGCGCCGATCTCCTGCCCCTCACGGAGGCCGAAGTTGGAGATCGACTTCTTGGCGCGCGTGCGCACCGGGCGCTGTCCGGAGACCAGCTCCAGCTCCTCCACGAAACTGTCCAGCAGCTTGGGCTGCTTGATCGCATCTCCAACACCCACGTTGAGCACGATCTTGGTGAGGCGCGGGATCTGGTGCACGTTCGAGAAGCCGAACTGTTGCTGGAGTCGGCCCCGCACGGTGTTCTCGTAGTATTCGCGGAGGCGCGGCGGCGGAGCGGGTATGTTCGCACCGGCGTGCTCGCGCCTCGTTGCGCCACCGCGCTCTTCGCCTTTGCCCTTCTTGCCTTTCTGTGGTTGAGGCTGCGTCTTCTGCTTGGTTGCCATCGCTCAGTCTCCTCGGTCAGCGGCTGCGCGCGATCGTATCGCCGCTCTTCGCGCTGACGCGCTCTTTCGTGCCATCCTCATCGATCCTGGTACGCGTACGCGTCGGCTCGCCCGTTGACGGATCGAGAAGCATGACGTTCGACGCGTGGATCGGTGCCGGAAACTCGATGATCCCGCTCTGTTCATCTGCCCGTCGCGCCCGGCGGTGCCGCTTCACGATGTTCACGCCGTCCACCGTCACCCGTCCGGTCTTGGGGTAGACGCGCAGAACCTTGCCTTCCTTCCCCCTGTCCTCGCCACGCATCACCCTTACGATGTCGCCCTTCGTGACGGGCATCCGGAAGCGCATGGCATTCGTCTGGTGACGCTTCCGGTTCTTCGTCTTGGCGGTGGCGCGGTACTTCAGCTCACGCATGTCAGAGAACCTCCGGCGCGAGTGACACGATCTTCATGAATCTTTTTTCGCGCAGCTCGCGCGCCACAGGGCCGAAGATGCGGGTCGCTCGCGGCTCTCCGGCGTCGTTGATAATCACCACCGCGTTCTCGTCGAAGCGGATGTAGCTGCCGTCCTTGCGCCGCGTCTCCTTGGCGGTACGGACGACGACCGCCTTGGCAACCTCGGACTTCTTCACCGTGCCGTTGGGCAGTGCATCCTTCACGGTGACCACCACGGTGTCGCCGAGCCCCGCATAGCGGCGTCTCGTGCCGCCGAGCACGCGGATTACCAGCGCCTGTTTGGCTCCGGAGTTGTCCGCTACCTTGACCAGTGATTCCTGCTGTATCATCGCGGTCTCCTCAGCGCGCGCGCTCGATGATCTCGACGATCCGCCACCGCTTGTCCTTCGACAGCGGCCGCGTCTCCATGATGCGCACGCGATCCCCGGTCTTTGCCGAGTTCTCCTCGTCGTGCGCCTTCACGCGCTTGGTGCGCGTGACCATCTTGCCGTAGAGCGGATGCGGGAAACGACGCTCCAGCTCCACCACCGCGGTCTTCTGCATCTTGTCACTCACCACCATTCCGACGCGCGTCTTGCGCGCACCGCGCGTGGTCGTCTCGGTCTTTGCCATCTCGGCCATCGGTCCCTCGCTCCTGACTAGCGGGCGGATGAAGTGGGCGCGACGCCCAGCTGTCGCTCGCGCAGTACGGTTTTCAGCCGAGCAATGTCCTTGCGGATAACCCGGAAACGCAGCGGATCCTCCAGCGCCTGCGTGGCGCTGCGGATTCGAAGATTGAATCGCTCCCGCTCGAGCTCGCTGATCCGGCTCTGGATCTCCTCATCGTTCATCTCGCGGATCGCATCAGTTTGCATCGGTGTGCGCCTCCTCGCGGACAACGAACTTGGACTTCACGCTCAGCTTGGCCGCCGCCAGCGCCATCGCCTTTTCGGCGAGCTCCCGGGATACTCCCTCGAGCTCGAACATCACACGGCCCGGCTTCACCACCGCCACCCAGCCCTCGGGCGAACCCTTCCCCTTCCCCATGCGGGTCTCCGCGGGCTTCTTGGTGATCGGCTTGTCCGGGAAGATCCGGATCCACACCTTGCCGCCGC
>CAYXRS010000217.1:0-4154 GCA_964467195.1 uncultured Gemmatimonadaceae bacterium | reverse complement strand
AATAGCTTTTCATTCCGATGATTTGGCGGTCCAGGAAATGCGCGATCTGGAAGTCCTGCAGGAGGTTCGCACCGATGGTCTGCGGGTTGACCAGTACGATCCGTTTTTTAGCCTTGCGGAAATGGATTGACCAGTATTTCCACTGCTCCGACATCGGATCCGCCAGCACCTCCGCACCGTCGATCACCACCGTTGGCTCGGTCCGGCTGCGCGCCACGTAGCCGCCGGTGAGCATCACTCGCCCGCCAAGCGCGCGAACACGGTCTGGCTCCCATCGCATCTCCGCCGACAGATCGCCCACCACGGCATCGCCCCACCGCGCCGGGTCGGCCCAGAGCGAGTCCTGTATTCCGGTGGCAGTGAAGGAAACATCGAGCATGCGGCGCATTCCCGGCGCAACGTACAGACGGCTCAGATCCCAACGACGCCGCACGCCGAACAGAGTGAGACCGTCCACGTTCCACGCGTCCAGCCGCCAGCCCACCAGCGGGCGGCGCGCGCCGGGCAGCCGCGGATTCTCCCACCTCACCCACGTATTGAGCCGGTTCACCCATTCCGCGCGTCCTTCGCTCCCGCGCTCGGGGTGGCGCAGCGCCACGGTGACGCCGATCTCCGCCTGGTCGATCCACTCCTGGAAGCTGCGCCGGCTGCGGACGCCGAGCGCGATGCCGCCCGGATCCGTGAACCATCCGAACGGCGCCACGGCGGTGACGTTACGGTCGCGCGACGAATGCCGCAGGAAGGGCCAGTCGAGCATCGTTTGATCGCCGCGTCCTCCCCCTCCCCAGCGGCGTGAGACATCGTTGCGGCGGTCCCAGTCGGGGACGACGCCGTATGGATCCAGCCGGATCTCATCGGGACGCTCCGGCGTGCGGATCTCCACCCACTGATCGTCGGTGAAGGGATCGGCGCGACCGATCACCCACACGGTGTCCATGCGCGCGCCTACCGGGATGGGGTGACGGTACTCGCCGCGTCGCGACACGCGCGCACGCGTCACCCAGCCGTCGCCTTCGGCTCGCAGCTGCACCGAGCGCAGCGTGTAGTCCACGAGCCCCGTGCGGTGCAGCCACTGGTCGAAGAACCAGCCGAGGTCGCTTCCATGCACCTCGCTCGCCACAGTGCGCACCGCCAGCTCGTCGACGTGCTTGAGATGCCAGCGCGCATACATCTCACGCAGGAAGGCTACGAAGGTGGAATCGCCCATCACGTCGCGCAGCGCCCCCCACATCAGCTCGGCGCGACCGTACGACATCGCGTTGTAGATGCCGAACTCGCTGAACTCGTGCGCCAGGGTGGCCATAGGCTCGGCGCGTCCCAGCAGGTCGTGGCGAAACTGGCGCATGTCGCCGGCGTCGACCTGATACGGCCGCACCGCGCGCGCGCGATAACCGGTTGGCTCCGCGAGCTCCAACCCCATTCCGATGGCGCGCTCGTAGGGAGTCATCCCCTGCCCCCACAGCGTGAGGTACGACGCCAGTCCTTCGTCCAGCCACGCATGCCGCCACTCGTTGTTGGCGAGGATACCGTGGACGTAGATGTGCGCCAGCTCGTGAAGGATGAGCCCCTGCGACGCGCTGAAGTTCATCATCATCATCGGGAACTCGGTACCGCCGCCGTCGAGCCGGTTGAGGTTGGTCACCTGCGGATACACGTAGGTGCCGAAAGCCTCCTCCAGAAACTCCAGCGCCCGCGCCGTGCGCTGCGCCGCTTGCCCCTCTCCCCAGGCGTCGGCGCTCCCCGGACGATAGAGCACGTGAATGGCGACGCGGCCATCGTACAGCCCGCCCTCGTACCGATAGCTGGGATTCACCGACCAGCCGAAGTGGTGCACGTCGCGGGCATGAAAGCGGACGAGCCGGTAGCCGGGCGGCACGGTCACCTCGCCAACGCGCCGCGGCCGGACCTCGCCGTAGTGCTGTGCGAGAGGATACGCCGTACCCCACACGCGCGCGGTGTCCCAACCTGGGTCGCCCTCCACCGGCACACCGGTGGCGCCCACGATCTGGTCCCCGCGCAGTACCATGGTGACGTCGTACGTGCCGAACTCGCCGTAGAACTCGCCAGCCGGTACGAGCGGGTTGTACTGCCACCCGCCGCGGTCGTAAACGGCGATGCGCGGATACCAGTGCGCGAAGTCGTATTGCCGGCCGCGACGTCCCTGACGACGCGGCAGCGTGGAAGGACGCGCCTCCCACTCGAACGCCACGTCCAGCGAGTCCGCCGGCGCGAGCGGACGCGGCAGCGCCATCCGCACCACCGTGCTGTCCGGCGCGAACGGATACTCGGCGCGCACCTCCTGCCCGTTCACGCGAGGTGCGGCGGTGAAGCGCTCGAATGCGTGGTGCGGATCCTCCAGCCGCTGAAAGCGCTCGCGATTCTCCCGCTCGTCCGCGGCGCTCCAACGCGAACCGGGACGAAACGCGTTCAGATGCTGATGGAAGTACAGCTCGCGCAGCGTGTCCGGCGAGTTGTTGACGTAGCGCATCGTCCCCCGCCCCACCAGCGTGGCGCGCACTTCCTCCAGCCTGACCACCACATCATAGCGCACGCGCTGCTGCCAGTACCCCGTCGTATCACCACCCGGCGGCGTGGTGAAGGCGGTGACCTGGATCTGAAGCAGCAGGAGCGGGACGAGCATCGACGTTCCGGAGAACAGCGCCTGGCGCCGGAGCGCAGCAAAGGCGAAGCGCTCAGCGACCTGCCGCGATGGCGCCGCCGAGCATGCGGGCGCGCAGGAGGCGGAGCCGGCGGCGTACGGAACCGTCCATCACCGTGTCGCCCACACGGACGATCACGCCACCCAGTATGTCGGGGCGGACCACGTAGTGCGGGATCACGGTTTTTTCCAGCACGCGAGAGAGCTGCGTGGCCACCACACGCTGAGTGCCCGCGTCCGGCTCGCGCGCCACCGTCACCTGTGCGTGCACGCGCCCCTGGATGTCGTCCACCAGCGCGTGGTACTGCACCGCGATCTGCGGGATCAGCGCCTGGCGACGGTGGGAGATCACCGCCTGGATGAAGCGCACGAACAGTCGCGGAAAGCGATCCTGAAAAGCCTTCGCTATCACCTCGTTCTTCTGCGCGGCGGTAACCCGCGGCGCTTCCAGAAAGTGGCGCAGCCGCTGGTCGGCGGAAATCGCGCCCGCCACCTCGCCGATCATCGCTCCCCACCCCTCCACGTCGTTCGCCTTGGTGGCGAGCGCGACGAGCGTCTCGGCGTAGTTGCGGGCGATCGTCGGGTCGCGCATCAGCGCCGCGCTCCGCCGGAATCGAGTGACGACAGGAAGCTCTCGACCAGCTGCCGGTTGGTGGGATCGTCCAGGTTCTTCTCGATCACGCGGCTGGCACCCAGCACCGCCAGCTCCACCGCCTCCTTCCTGAGCTCGGCGATCGCCCGGTCGCGCTCGACGCCAATCTCGTGGCGGGCGCGCTCCAGCATCTCCTGCTGCTCGGCGCGAGTCTGCTCCACCATGTCTGCGCGCAGACGCTCACCGGCCTGTCGCCCCTCCACGATCATCTTCTGCGCTTCGGCGCGCGACTCGTCCAGCTTCCGCTGCTGCTCCTCCAGCAGCCGCGCTGCCGCCTCGCGGTCGCGCCGCGCTGCATCGATCGCGTCCTGAAGCGACTTCTCGCGCGCCTCCACCGCCGTCAGCAGCGGCTTGAATGCGAAGCGGCTCAGCAGCACCAGCAGGACGAGGAAGATGGCGAGCGTCCATATCATCAGCCCGCCTTCCGGGGTGAGGAAGTCGGGCGGCCCCTCCTCCTGCACCGCGGCGAGCGCGGGAGAGGCCGACATCAGCAGCAGCACGAAAGTGGCGAAGGTTCTACGCATGTGCAGTCTGTCGTTCGAGTGTGGGAGGAACGGACCGCCCGGGCGGCCGTTCCCGCCGGAAGTCAGATCTTGTTCTGGATGAGGAAAGCCACCACCACGCCGAACAGCGCGGCACCCTCGATGAGGGCGGCGAGAATGATGGCGGCGGTCTGAATACGTCCGGCGGCTTCGGGCTGGCGAGCCATCCCCTCCACCGCAGAACCGCCGATACGCCCGATGCCAAGACCGGCACCGATCACCGCGAGCCCGGCGCCAAGACCGGCACCGATCATCATCAGGCCCACCGGCGAGCCCGGCGTGGCCACGTCGGCCACCTGGA
>CAYXRS010000216.1:0-4157 GCA_964467195.1 uncultured Gemmatimonadaceae bacterium | reverse complement strand
ATACGAACGAGGGGCGGCTCACGACGATCCGGCTGAACGCTCTGCGCGACGCCATCCGTGTCTGAGGGGGGCCCTTGCGCGGGCCCGGGTCGGCACCAGATTGAGTACATGACCTCAAAGATCCTGCTGGACCAGATTCTCCGGCTTCCCGTCGAGGAACGCATCGAGCTCGTGGAGCACGTCTGGGATTCCATCGCGGCCACGCCCGAGGCGGTGCCCGTGCCCGAGTGGCATCGAGCGGAGCTCGATCGACGGCTGGATCATCCGGAACCCGGTCCCAGTCTCTCCTGGGACGAGGTCCGACGCCGCATCAGGGACCCTGACGCCCGGTGAGGCGGCGCGTCTCGTTCCGGCCCGAAGCCTTCGCGGACATCGCGGAGGCTTTTTCGTGGTACGATGCGCAACGACGTGGCCTGGGCGAGGAGTTCGAGGCCGCAATCGACCAGACAATCAAGCTGCTTGAGCGGATGGCTGAAGCTGCGCCCGAGGTGCATAGAGGCCTCCGGCGCGCGCTGGTGCACCGATTTCCGTTCGCGATCTACTACTTCGTCACGGGAAGCGAAGTGGAGGTGCGAGGTGTCATCCACACAAGTCGGCATCCGCGACGATGGCAGGATCGTGCGTAAACCGTGACGAGCCGCACCTCTGGAGGGTATCTACCCCGCTAACCGGAGAGGTGCGGTACGCCGGACCAAATGGGTGGGTGACACAACAGTTCGACCAGACCATACAGTTCACTACGGGCAATGCGGTTGCGTCAGTGTTCGTGCGTTTCAAGGGCAACCCGTACGGGACCGCCGTCAAGGGCACTATCTGTTGGTAAAGGCATGCCTTGTGAAAGGAGTGCACTATGTCCACGCTGATCGCAACGGTGTCGATGGCTTCGGCACTCTTCGTAGGTGGTTTGGGGAGCTGCACTGCACAGCAACAGGATCGCAGTACCGCGGTCATTCAGCTCCGGCTTGCCCAGGAAAACCCGGCGCCCGGATTCGTTTACATGGCCGCCGTCACTCAGGATGGCGGCTTCTACGTTGCAGAACAGAGCATCGTAACCGACGAGGATATCGAGGAGGCTCGCGCGTTCCGGAGGGGTGGTGGGCTCGTAATCGATGTGCGGCTGAGTCCTGACGGGGCCGCACGCCTTTCAGAAGTTACGAGCGGGCACATCGGGGGTCGCTTGGCGGTCGTGCTCGCGTCACGGCTGATCTCAGCTCCCGTGATCTTCTCAACCGTCGGGACAACTTCCCACCGGCACCTCACCCTCGGTGCCCTGGATCTTCCACCGGACCTATCAGACGAGATAGCGGCGGCGGTAAGCGACAAGTGGCCAACGCCCGGGGGAAGAAGCGAAGGCAGTTGACCCGACGAAGGGTCTCGCGACTCGGCCCTGGTCTGCCGCTGAAGCGGCGCTGCACGCTCCCGTCGTCTCTGACGACAGGCCCGGCCTAGCGGCGGCATTCAGCCACCGATCATACTGCTTTCAGCCGCCGATCATGCCGTGAACTCAGACTCCGTCACGCGAGGTGGCAGCCGACCGGGGAGACAGAGCATTCTCATGGTAACGGCCACTGGTCTTGCGTCCCGTTCTCATAATAGCTACGATAGTTCGCGAAATGAGAACGTCGCGTCAGATCCGAAATGCGCCGATTGACGTCCTGTTCGGGACCTACCGGCGGAATGTTCTGGCCCTCCTGCTGCTCCACCCGGACCAGACCTTTTACGTACGCGAGATCGCGCGCCTCACGGGAACGCCTGCCGGGTCTTTGCACCGTGAGCTCAGGATTCTCACCGACGCGGGTCTGCTGATCCGTTCGGAAGCCGGCAACCAGGTCCGCTACCGGGCGGATCGCGCATGTCCCATCTTCGAAGACCTGGCGGCTGTCTTCCGCAAGACCGCCGGGCTCGCCGACGTCTTGCGAGAAGCACTCCTCCCCCTGGCCCAGAATGTGGACGCAGCGTTTGTTTTCGGATCTGTGGCGCAGGGGAAGGAGCGCACGTCAAGCGACGTGGACGTCATGGTCGTGGGTTCCGTGTCGTTCGACGAGGTCGTTCAGGCACTCGACGGTACCAGCGCGATCCTTCGCCGCGATGCAAATCCGGTGGTCATGACGCCTCTGGAGTTCCGCACGAAGTGCGGGCGGGCTGACCGTTTCGTGTCCCGAATCGTGCGCGAGCCGAAGATCTTCCTGTTGGGAGACGAGCATGAGCTTGGAAAACTTGCTGAAGATCGGTCAGCTCAGGGAACACCCGCCGGACGCCGCGGAGATTCAACGGTTGCTCGCCGCGGCGGAGCGCAATCTGGCAGACGCAGGCGTCGGTGAAGTCAGTCCGGACCGCGTTTCGACGCCGCCTACAAGTGCATCATGCAGTCGGCACTGGCGGCATTGATGGCGCACGGATATCGACCTGACACCAACGCCACCGGACATCACCAGACCGTCGTCCAGGCGTTGTCTCTCACCATGGGACTGGACCGCTCGCGTATCAGGGTCCTCGATACCCTCCGCCGTAAGCGCAACCTCTCCGACTACACAGGAGAGGATATTGACGACGGCTCGGCAGAAACATGCCGACTGGAGGCCAAGCGGCTGCTTGACGACGTTCGGTCGTGGCTTGGCGCGAACCGAGCGGGGCTGATGCGGGCGGAGTAAAGGCTTGCCGTCACGGCCGACAGAGCGGACTCGGCAGGGGGTGGACGGTCGTCTCCGTCAGATTCAGCTTCAGCGCACCGCCGTGTTAGCTGCGATGGTAATCTTCGCATGCGACGGAGATCCGTTTCTTGCGTCGTGGTCAGCGCTTCGAAGCCAAGCTGCGGCCATCGCAGCCTTTGACTCAACAACCGGGACCCTTCCCGAGTCGCTGGAAGAGTTGTGTACCGTTCCGGCGGCGTGCGTCCGCCTTGCGGTTGAGGATGCTGACTTGGACGGGTGGCGCACGCGGGGCTCATGGGCGGCGTATCAGGCCGATACTCTGATGATCGTCTGGGCTGAAGTGCATAACAGTGCGATACTGGTTCTCCACCAGAAGAGCGACACCCTCGCTGGCTGGGCGCACCATGCAGCGAGTACCGATGTCCATTCCACGCCGAGGACGAGAAGTTGTGTTGACCCGAGTTGCATGCTGACCTGGATGCCAGCTCGACAAGCAGGCTGAAGAGCGTCCTGAAGAACCGAGAGTCCCTTCTCGAACGATTGGGAGCGGGTGAGACGGTCGAAGCCCTGTTGGACGCCCATCCTCGGCTGACGGCGGACGCCATTCACGCCGCGATCAGGTTCACCGCCCCGCTCGATGTTCGGCAAGGGCCGCATCGGCCAGTTCATCCAGCCGACCGGCACGCGCATCGTCCTCGATCTGACGATCCCAGGCCGCCGCGTCATACTCCATGAACCATGTCCTGAGGCGGGCAAGGTCGGCAGGGGATAAGCCCCGAATCTCTCGTGCAAGCGCTTCTACGTTGGACATGTGTCCTCCTTCGTTACCCGAAGAATAATTTGATGAGCGGATCCAATGGCTTATCTTACCAGTAAGACCAGCCGGGGATATCGTCGTGACCACCACCGCCACCACGCGGCTCTCCTCCAAGGGCCAGGTAGTGATCCCTGAGGAGATTCGTCGTCGTCTTGGACTCCGCACGGGTGCACAGTTTGTGGTCGTGGGTGAAGGAGACGTCGTCGTCCTCAAGGCCGTTCAGCCCCACTCCATGGAACAGTTCGACGACCTGATCGCCAGCGCGCGGCGGGCGGCCCGCAAGGCCGGCATGAGCCGCAGCGATGTGACGAGCGCCGTTGCCAGGGCCCGCCGGGCACGGTGAAGGTTGTCATCGACACGAACGTGCCGGCCTCGGTATCGACGGTTACGCGGGCGAAGAACTCGGCATCCTGAAGGGGGGTGAATACGCCACCCCGCCCCTTGATGACGGGTGCGAGGTCCACGGTACCGGTGGATCCATCCGTAAACGTGAGGTGGACCGTGAACGGGGGCTCGGCCACAACGCCGGTAATGCGTGGGTGAAGCGGAATGGGCTACTCCAACGGTTCGATGCGCACGGGCGGCTGCTCCGAATGCAAACGACGCCAGTTCTCCTCCAGTTCAGCTTGATGAAGCAACCGCGCTCCCGCCGCCAGCAGCGTGATCACCGCGGCACGCGCCGGTGCAGG
>CAYXRS010000215.1:0-4179 GCA_964467195.1 uncultured Gemmatimonadaceae bacterium | reverse complement strand
TGCCTACCGCGTCGCCTTCACCGACACCGTGGCTGATGCCCGCACTGCAGCCGCCCGACAGCTGGCCGCCCTGTGGGGGAGAGACAGCCTTCGTCTCTCCCCAGAGACGCGCGCGCGCATTCGCGCCCTCCCTGAGCCAGCGGACGATCCCGTCACTCGCGCCACCTTGGGCGGCCGGCCACCCTTCGACGGCTGGCGAACCGCCCCCGGAACGGCTAGCCCCCTGGACTGGTATGAAGAACGGGTGCGCGAGCTCGTGGCACCGGCGTCGGCCGGTCGCTTGCCACGGGTCGCGATCGAAACGGAACGCGGCACGGTGACTGTTGAACTCTTCGCGGGCGACGCTCCATTGACAGCGCACAACTTCCTGACACTGGCGCGCGCTGGATTTTACGACGGCGTCGTGTTTCACCGCGTGATCCCGAACTTCGTTGCCCAGGATGGCGATCCCACTGGTTCAGGAACCGGCGGGCCTGGTCACGTGATCCGGGACGAGATCAACAGGCGGCGTTACGACCGAGGGACCGTCGGGATGGCGCTCTCGGGGCCCGACACCGGCGGCAGCCAGTACTTCATCACCCACTCACCACAGCCACACCTCGACGGCGGCTACACCGTCTTCGGCCGGGTGGTGGACGGCATGGATGTACTCGACGCGCTCGTTCAGGGCGACCGGATCCGCACGATCCGACCGCTCTGAGCCGCGCCATGCAGGATAAGTGATGCCAAACGTTCTTCGCTCCAGGTGGCGCCTTCTCGCCCACTCGCTATTGCTCGCGCTCGCGTCCGGCGTAATGGGCGCGTGCCTGCCCAAGGCGCCACCGTTGCGCGGCGACGTGGCACCCACCAACCTCCCCCCGGGTGAGCTGCCGCCGATCCATCAGCGGATCGTCTTCGACTGGCAGTACCGCGACCTCGACTGGAACGTGCGCGGGGAAGGGGTGGCGCGGGTGGCGCCGCCGGACAGCGCCCGGCTGGACTTCTTCGTGGGCGGCGCCTTTGGCGGTGGCGGCGCTGCCTGGCTGATAGACAACAAGCTTACGGCACCTGGTGCGAGCCAGGTGGAAAACCTCATCCCTCCTCCCCCTCTCATGTGGGCGACGCTCGGCCGTCTGGCCGTGCCCGCCGCTGCCGACACCGTCGTCCGCGTTGACGGCGACACGCTGCGCACCGACATTGGGAGCGAGCCGCGCTGGCGGGCGACCTTCGTTGGCGGGGAGCTGCGCCGTCTGGAACTGATTGAGCGCGGGCGGCTGGAAGCGTCGGTATCACGCGACGGCAATGGCAACGTGCGCTACGACCAGACGCGCGGGCGGCGGCGGCTCGATATGAAGATCACCGATACGGAGCGAGTCTGGGGATTCGATGAAGGCATCTGGCGTTAGCGTCATTCGCGTAGCCGCACTCCTGTCGCTGTTGGCGGCGGCTGGATGTCTGTACGGCTTCACCGGCGGCGGTCTGCCTGCAGGCATCCGCACCGTGGCGGTGCTTCCATTCGAGAACACCACCCAGGCGGCCGGACTCGAGCAGGAGATTCAGGAGGTGATGCGCCGTGAGGTAGAAGGACGGCTTGGCCTCCGCGCCGCGGCCGAACCCAACGCGCACGCGATCGTGCGCGGACGAATCCTTCGCTACGAGCCCGATATACCCGCGGCGTACAGTGCAGATCCACAACAGGCCCGATCGGCGCGCCGCAGGCTGGAGATCGCCGTGGAGGTGGAGCTTGTGGACCAGGTGAACGACCGCACGTTGTGGGCGAGTCGCAACCTGGTGGCACGGGGCGAGTACAGCGAGAACGCGGAGGGTGCCGGCCGCCGGCTGGCCATCGACAAGCTGGTGAGTGATCTCATCTCCGGTGCTCAATCGCAATGGTGAAGCGGAGGCGCGGGGGCCTCGTCCGCCTCGGCTGTCTCGTTGCCATTATCATTGCCGGCCTCGTCGCCTACGCGGCCATAGTGATCGGATCGGTGTACGCTCGCTCCTACCGCTTTCGTGACGCCATGGCGCAGGAGTCCCGTTTCGCGCAGCGGGCCACCAACGCCGAGATCATCCACCGGCTTCGCGCCAAGGCGGATTCGCTCGGCCTTCCCGACGAGGCGCACGCGATCCGCGTGCAGCGCTCGACGCGCGCCATCTCCATCTGGGCGGAGTACTCCGATACCGTGGATCTGCACCTGGTGAAGCGCGTAGTTCGTCTCTCCCCCCACGTCGAGCACGAGTGGTGAGTGTAGCGGCGATCGCGGCAAAGGTGATGACGTGGCCGCAGGTGGATGAGTGGCGGGGAATGCACGGCGGCACCGTGGTTTTCACCAACGGCGTTTTCGACATCCTGCACCCTGGCCACGTAGACGTGCTCGCCGCGGCTCGGGCCGCCGGCGATGCGCTCATTGTTGGAGTGAATAGCGATGAGTCCGTGCGACGCCTCAAGGGCGCCGACCGTCCGCTACGATCGGCCATCGAGCGTGCTTACGTGCTGGCGGCGCTGGAGTCGGTGGATGCGGTGACGATCTTCGATCAGGACACGCCGATCGAGCTCATTCGCCTCCTGCGCCCGGACATCCTGGTGAAGGGAGGTGACTACACGCCCGACACCGTGGTGGGTCGTGAGGAAGTCGAATCGTGGGGAGGGCGCGTGTTGATCGTGCCGCTCACACCGGGTCAGTCTACCACGGACATCATGGAGAGGATGCGTGGGTCAGAACGCCGTAACGGCTAGCGATCGCGTCGGCCGTTCGGCCAACGAGCTTCGTCCCATCAGGCTGGAGCGACATGCGTCGGCGTACGCCGAGGGCTCATGTCTCATCACCTGGGGCAGCACTCGCGTGATCTGCACCGCTTCGGTCGAGACCGGCGTGCCCGGTTGGAAGCGTGGTACCGGTGAGGGCTGGATCACGGCCGAGTATGCCATGCTGCCTCGCGCTACGCACACGCGCACGCAGCGCGAACGTGCGCAGCTTGGCGGCCGCACTCAGGAGATCCAGCGCCTGGTAGGCCGCAGCCTGCGTGCGATGGTCGACGGCTTCGCCTTTGGGGAATTCACGATCCGTGTGGACTGCGACGTGCTACAGGCCGACGGCGGCACGCGCGTGGCGGCGATCACCGGCGCGAGCGTGGCCGTGGTGGACGCGTTCGATTGGATGGTATCGCACGGTCGAATCACTGAATCGCCCGTGCGACGCCGTGTGGCGGCGGTGAGCGTGGGCGTGGTGGACGGCGAACCGCGACTGGACCTCGAGTACGCCGAGGACGTGCGCGCCGAGGTCGACATGAACGTCGTCATGACCAGCGAGGGCGCGTTCGTGGAGGTGCAGGGCACCGCCGAGCACGGCACGTTCGACAGAGCGACACTCGACGGGCTGGTGGAGCTCGCATCGGGCGGCGTCACCCAACTCCTCGCCATCCAGGAAGCCGCGCTGGCCGGATGAGCAGGCGGCGTGTAGTGCTGGCCACGCGCAACGCCGGTAAACTGCGCGAGCTGCGTCCAATCTTCGCCGAGGCAGGGATGAAGGCCATCGATCTGGACGAGGCGGGCATCCCGGAGAGCGAGCACGAGGAAGATCTCGAGGTGCACGAGACGTTCGAGGAGAACGCGCTGGCCAAGGCGCGGTGGTTCGCGTCGCGTGCCGGCGGGGTGGCCGTGGTTGCGGATGATTCGGGGCTCGTGGTGACGGCGCTCGGCGGCCAGCCTGGTGTGCGCAGCAAGCGGTGGAGCGGACGCGGCGATCTCACCGGACAGGCGTTATACGACGCTAACAATGCGCGATTGGTCTCCGAGCTGGCCGAGGTTGACGATCGGTCTGCCAGTTTCGTCTGCGCTGCCGCCTACGTGGATGGAGAGCGCAAACTCGTCGTCCGCGGGGAGATCACGGGTGTCATACTCGGCGTGGCTGTGGGTACGGGCGGTTTCGGTTACGATCCGCTGTTTTTCTCGCCCGAGCTGGGGATGACCTTTGGTGAGGCATCCACGGAGGCGAAGCAGGCCGTGAGTCATCGCGGCAGGGCGTTTCGGGAGCTGGTGCGGAGGATTTCAGCGGATTCGTGAGAGTAGGTAATGAGGACCCGACCCGACGACTGCGAGAATGTGTCCCGTTGACCCCCCTCTCGGAGTGGCTTAACTTTGTAAATCTGCGGGGCGTAGCGCAGCCCGGTTAGCGCGCCTGCCTTGGGAGCAGGAGGTCA
>CAYXRS010000214.1:0-4180 GCA_964467195.1 uncultured Gemmatimonadaceae bacterium | reverse complement strand
ATCCTCAACCCCGGCGTGCTGGTGCCGCCCGGGACTGACTCCCAGCGCCGTACGCCCTCATGAGGTGGGCGCCACACGCCCGCCGATGAGCAGTTAGCCCGGAGAGACGTCGCGTGGCGCCACGGGCGTACTATTCCAGTGTGGAATCTACGCTTTGACCGCTGTCGATCGCTGAAGACTTCCTCTTGAGCGGCACGCCGACCGTGATCCAACCATCGCAGCTCTCAAAGCCGTCATCCGCCATGAAGCTCGCGACATAGACCCGGCCATCGCCGCTCTCGTCGCGCTCTGCCCTGAGCAGGACGGCATCCGCGGAGTCAGCCACCTGGATCACCGCATCGGGGCTCGTATCGCCATCGCCGAGACCACTCACAGGCTCATCCTGAGTGACACCGGTGATCATAATGGTCGCGCCGTCGCCATTCGGATCTGCTACATTCTGGATGCCCACCGAGTGCAACTTGTGGTTCGGCGGCCAAAGAAGGCCGACGCTCGGCAGCGCGAGGTCGCAGTTCGGGGGATCGTTTGCGTTCACAACCTGAACCAACACGCGATCCCGTGCCGAGTGCGCGCCGTCGCTCACCGCCAGCTCGAACTCGAGGAGCTGCCCGCCACCGGAAACCGGTGGCGCCACGAAGGTTGCGTGGACCTGATCGAATCCCTGGAGATCCACGGGCGTGCCGCCGGTCTGCGTCCAGGCGAAGGACAGCGGTTGGCCTTCCGGGTCCGAGCTGCCGGAGCCGTTCAGCACGACGAGCGTGCCCTCGTCGCGCACCAACGCCACGGGGTCGCCATGAGCGTCCACCGCGCCGCCGGCATGCGCGATCGGCGGCTGGTCGTTTCCCGTGATCAGCACATCCACCGTGTCTGGGGCGCTACTCTCGAACCCGTCGTCCACGATCAGCGCGAAGGTCAGCCGCGCTCCGCCCAGCGGAACGGCTGCCGGTGCCTCGAACGATGTCACGCAGGCCGCCGGGTCAGCGATGGTGACCGCCGTGCCCCCCGTCTGCGACCAGGAGCAGGTGATGGGATCCCCGTCCGGATCGTAGCTGTTCGAGCCGTCGAGCGTGGCCGTGCCGCCCCCCGGCACCGGTGGCGGGTTGCCGTCAATACCGTCCTGATCATCCCCCGCATCGGCAACCGGCCGATTGTTGAGCCTCGAGACCGTGATGTCCACTGTGTCCGGCGGACTCAAATCGGTGCCGTCGGATACCACCAGCTGAAACGTAAGGGTCTGAGCGCTCGACGGCACACTGGGTGCGGTAAAGGTTGGGCGGGCCGGGTCGGTGAGGTCGATCTCCACGGTCGTGCCGGCGAGCTGCTGCCAGCTGTAGGTCAGCGCGTCGCCTTCAGGGTCGATGCTCCTGGACCCGTCGAGGGTCACGAGCGCGCCCGGCTCGACCGTCTGGTCCGCGCCTGCATCGGCAATCGGGAGGTCAGTCGCCTTCGTCAGAAAGGCCCCGGAGGCGGAGCTAAATGAAGCTCCCTCCACCGTCGCACCACCTGCCGTCCACACCCTGGGCTTCATGAAGCCGACGAGGTTGACGCCTGAGCCTGCGCCGATTGTTCCGGAATGAAGCGCCGAAGAGAACCATACGGGAATCAGCTGGTGATCGCAATTGCTCAATCCACAAGAAGCGGGATCCCAAAGAGTTATAGTAAGGTCCACATTATTCGTGTTGAAGTTGATCGGCTGCCAAACAGCATCTCCGTCTCCAGACCCGCCAGAATTTACGGAGATAGCAGCGGCCGGACGATACGCCAAATCTGTGGATGGATCTAGAGTTCTAACGGGTCCATTGATCATACTGAATATTTTTAATGTTATTGTGAGGTAGACAGGCACCTCTCGTAGATCGTCAGGGATGCGAAAGAATAGTGAGTCATGGAATTCAGCAAAAGACCTAGCCCATATAAAAAATGGATTGTCCGTCCCGGGTAGCCCAAAGCCAACATCTGATTCTGCGTCCACACGGAGAAGGCCAGTCTCAAGATAAGATGCAGCTTGTGCATACCCCTCAATCTTGCCCGCATCTGTATCTGGTACCCACTGTCCTGTATTCCAGTCGTAATGGCTTTGCTGCAGAATCCAATACGAGTAGGACGACGCATGCGCGGCAATCGGATCAAACTCCTCAACGCCCAACCCTTCATAGTTGCCGAGGACGCTCATCCCATATATAGTGTTGTGAGGAGTGCTCTGATATTCAACGTAAGTTAGGCCACCTCGGCCTATGGTATAGGCTGACGCCTGTGCTTGGGCGAAGGCGGTCGAACAGTGCCAACTGTAGGATACAACTACAGCCACCAGGGCAGAAATGATCCTGGTCATAGCGTTGCCGTCCCAATCTGATGGCGATGCGACTTGGCGAGGTGGGTGCCTCGCCCGTCGGATCCAACTCCTCGGATGCTGCACAATGGTGAGCGGGAGCTGGGCAGTCTGCATCATCCATATAGATGATGAAATGGGCCACCGACGCGGGTGAGAGGCAGCGGCTGAGGAACGCTCTTCAGCGCTCGAAGCTCGCCTGGGCTGCAGACTAGGTGCCCCGCACCGCGGGGAGTCGCGCGATCAGACGGACGAGATCCGCCTGCCGCGTCGTCCCGGTCTTGTCCAGGACGGCCCGCATCTGGGTGCGCACCGTGGGCATGCGGACCCGCCGCTCCTCGGCCACCTCCTCCAGGCGCTTGCCCTCGGCAAGGGCCACCGCCAGGCACGCCTCCGCTGGCGACAGCCCGAACAGGTCGACGAGGCGTCGCCCGAGCACCTTCGGTCCCTGCTCTAGGTCGGAGATCAGGATCAGGACCGCCGGCGATTCGGACGTGAGTGAGGGCGCGGTCTCCGATTCCAGCGGCGCGACGAGTACTACATAAGGCTGGCGGCCCGACGGCCGCGGCACGCGCAGCGATCCGCCGCCTGCCCCGCCGCGATGCGCGGCCGATTGCGCCGCGTCACGGATGAGCCGGGCGATGACCCCAGCTTCTTCCGCTCGCTCCGCGGTGAGCCGACCGTGGTGGATATGCACGCCGTCGCTTGCAGCTGCTATCTCCTTCGCAGCCCGATTCACGATCACGACTCGACCGTTGGTGTTCGCGATCACAACTCCGAACGAAAGCCGATCGAGTGCATTCTCGACGGCCCGGCTGCATAGGTCCAACGATCGGAGCTTATCGTGGATTCGCGCCGCATGTTGGAAATGCGGGAGCAGGCGCCTGAGCAAGTCCGCTTCCACGCTGCCGAAAGGGCCTTGCGGGAAGCTCCGGAGCACGCCGAGAACAACGCATAGTTCGGGCGTGTCCACGATGCGGCTCCCCGCCACATAAGGTACACCGTAGGGGACGAGGAAATCGTTGTAAAACTCACTCTTCCGGAGGCGATCTCCATCGAGGTCCTGGTCTAAGACCAACTCTCCGACGGGGCGGTGCTCCAGCGCCTGGCGTCGTGGGTCGATAGCGCCATAATGCTGTACGTAAAGCGCATTACCCTCTTCGGGTAGACGCCCGACGGCGGCAAAGGGTACTGTGTGGCCGAGCTTGTTCCACAGAAAGACCTGCGCACCGACGGCACCCACTAGATCGGCGGCCGCCGTAAGCGCGGTCGGCCACAGCTCCGGCTCGGCTGCCGCCCGATAAATCGCGCCGACCACCTCGCCGAACTCGACCTCTCGATCCATTCGAAACTCGACGCCCCCTGCTCTGCCCAGAACGGGAGAGCAACAGCCCAATTGTAGATGTGAATAGCAGGCTGCGGCAATAACTTCGACACGTGACGAAGCGCGGGCGGCTGGCTCCGAGCGTCGCGCTCGGAACTGGTGTGGCCGGGTAGCGGTAAGCCACTCAGGAACCCGGCTAAAGGCCGGCGTTGGCGAAGAGCGCAGCGCGGAGGGAGAAAGATGGCCGAGCGGTTCGATGCCATCATCATCGGCACGGGGCAGGCCGGGCCGCCTCGCGCGGCGTTGACCGCAAGGGTGAGATCGCTACGGTGCCGTGATGGCGACCGTGCTCCTGTTTCATCACGCGCAAGGGCAGACGCCCGGGTTCCTGACGTTTGCCGACGATCTGCGGGCAGCCGGCCACACCGTCCATGCACCGGACCTCTACGATAACCAGCTGCAATACGGCCGCATCACCCCAACCGCCGGCGGATGGCGTCGAGGTCCGGCAGGTTCTTCAGCGGGCC
>CAYXRS010000213.1:0-4293 GCA_964467195.1 uncultured Gemmatimonadaceae bacterium | reverse complement strand
TGTACTCGTTCGCCTCGATGATGAAGAAATCCACCACCGGATCCGGCCGGGTCATTCGTCATCCCCCGTATGAGCGTCGCCCAACATACGCGCGGTGGTGCGCGGCATCAACGCGCCGCATCCATCGCCGCGCGCATTTCGCGAACGGCGCGGTCCAGTCCTACGAACACCGCCCGGCCGACGATGGAATGCCCGATATTGAGCTCCTCCACCTCCGCTATCGCCGCCACAACTCCGACGTTCTCGACGGTCAGCCCATGCCCGGCGTGCACCGCCAGTCCAAGCGAAGCAGCGAGCGTCGCCGCCTCCCGCAGAGCGCGTGTCTCTCCCGCGTCGCTGGATGCGTGCGAATAGCGCCCGGTGTGAAGCTCGATCGCATCAGCACCCACATCCCGCGCCAGGTGGACCTGTACCGACTCGGGTGCGATGAACAGACTGGTGCGGATGCCCGAGCGTTTCATGCCGTCGATGTCATCGCCGATTCTCTGGAGGTGAGACCGGATGTCGAGGCCGCCCTCGGTGGTAATCTCTTCACGCCGCTCGGGCACCAGCGTCACCTGATAGGGGTGAAGCGACTCGGCGATACCAAGCATTTCGGTGGTCAGCGCCATCTCCAGGTTGAAGGGCGTCGAGAGCACTTGTGCCAGTCGCCGGACATCGTCGTCCTGTATGTGACGTCGGTCTTCCCGCAGGTGCGCCGTGATACCGTCTGCTCCGGCCCGTTCGCACAGTAATGCGGCGTCAACCGGATCCGGAGAAGTGCCGCGGCGCGCCTGGCGCAGAGTCGCGACGTGATCGATGTTGATGAATAGCCTCTGATGGGTTGCTGGCATGCCTCTGATGGGTTGCTGGCATGATGGCCCGTCGTTAGGTTCGCCTCAAACCGTGTGGAGAATCTAGTGAAGTACCTGTCAATCCTGCTGGTAGCGCTCGTTATCGGTTGCGCCTCTGCCCCCGCGCCCGCCCCCGCCCCCGCCGGCGACGGGTTCACCGGTGCCGCCTCGCCGCGTGCCGCCGTGGACGCCTTCATGGCTTCCATGCGGGATCAGGACATCCAGGCCACCGCTGCCGTCTGGGGAACCGAGAGGGGCGCCGCTCGCGACGTCCTGCCCGACCGGTCACAGCTGGAGAAGCGCGTCCTGGTCATGCACTGCTACCTGGCGCACGACCGTTTCTCGGTGCTCAACGATGCCAGCAGCGGTCCCCGCTCCCGGCTCTTCCGTCTCGCCGTGGTCAGAGGGAACATGACCCGCGAAACGACCATGCGGGCCGTGGAAGGACCCCGCACCAGATGGTACATCGAGACTGTCGATTTGGAGCCCCTTCACGATCTCTGCCGCGGTTGACCAGCCGGAACTCTCTGCCAGCGTCGGGAGTTATTCTTCCGTGAGTTCTACCAGCACTCCTCCAGTGGAGGTGGGGTGCAGAAAGGCAATCCGCTTTCCCTCGGCACCGCGTCGGGGCGTTTCATCGATCAGCTTGATGCCCGCTTCACGGCAACGACGTAGTGAGGCCTCGAGATCCTCCACCACGAAGGAAATGTGGTGAATCCCGGGGCCTCGTCGCTGGAGGAATCTGGCGATGGGGGAATCGTCGGCGTCAGCCTCGAGCAACTCGATCAGCGAATCACCGGCAGCAAGACCGACGATACGGGCCCCGTCGGAGTCGGCCAGCGGCACCACGGAAAGGCCAAGGACGTCACGATATAACGGAAGCATCTCGTCGACATTCCGCACGGCGACGCCGATATGTGCGATGCGGGTCCCGCGACGAGCGTTGGCTGGCATGGGTCTCGCTCTCCTGCATTGTGGAGGGCAATAACTTAACCGCTGGGCCCGAGGTCGGGAGCCCTAGGTGGAGGAGAGTGATGGCGAACGCAGTGGCTGTTACGGATTCAACCTTCGCGGACGAGGTCGAGAAACACGACGGCCTCGCGGTCGTGGATTTCTGGGCGGAGTGGTGCGGACCCTGCCGCCTGGTCGAGCCCATTCTCGATCAACTAGCCGTCGAGTACTCCGGCAAGGCAAAGGTGACGAAGCTCGATGTGGACTCGAACCAGGCAACGACCATCCGATTCAACGTGCGTTCCATACCGGCCATTCTGTTCTTCAAGAACGGCAAGCTCGTTGATCAGGTGATCGGTGCGGTACCCCGAGGGCGACTCGAGTCCAAGTTCAAGGAGCACATCAACGGCAGCTGACGCTGGCAGAGTTGGCGCCAAGGCGCTCGGCGAGCCGGGACGCTCCGGCGCTCAGATTCTAAGCGAGAGGTAACGAGGGGGTGAGCCACGCTCTCCTCCTCGTTACCTTTTCTGGAGGATCGACGTTGAGCCTCCACCCTACGTTTGCCGGCGCGGGCAAGCCCGTGGCTCCCATACCGCGCAACCCCTTTCCGGGCCGACTCGCGCCTTCAATGCCGCCAATGCCCGCTCCAGGCTCGCTTTTCATCGTGTCCACTCCGATAGGCAATCTCGGCGACATCAGTCAGCGCGCCGTAGAAACGCTGCGGAGCGTGGCGGTGGTGCTGGCGGAGGATACCAGGCATTCGCGGCCGCTGCTGGAACGATTCGAGATCTCAGCGGCACTGCAAGCTTACCATGAGCACAACGAGGCAAGCATGACGGGCCGGGTCCTGGCGCGGCTGGCCGCTGGTCAGAACGTCGCGCTGATCGCGGATGCAGGCACGCCCCTGCTCTCGGATCCCGGTGAGCGACTGGTCCGGGCGGCTGCCGACGCAGGTATTCCGGTGGTGCCCGTACCTGGCGCATCGGCGCTTCTGGCGGCGCTCGTTTCCTCGGGGCTGCCCACCGACCGGTTCACATTTTTTGGCTTTCTCGAGCGTAAGGGGCGCGATCGAGCCGAAGCGCTGGCGGAGATAGCTGGTCTCGACCATACCTGCGTGATCTACGAGGCCTCGGCGAGGGTTGGCAGCACGCTGCGCGAGATCGAATCGCGCGGAGGGGCCGAGCGGAGGGTTGCCGTCGCCCGGGAACTCACCAAGCAGTTCGAGGAGGTGCGCCGCGGAACGGTCGCGGAGCTCGGGCGGTATTATGAAGATTCACCACCTCGTGGTGAAATCGTCATCGTTCTGGAGGGCGTACGTCCGGCCGTGCTCGACGAGGAGGCGCTTCGCGAACGGGCGCGAGAGCTGCGTACCGCGGGTCTGACCGCCCGCGATGTGGCGCGAGCACTCGTTCGGGAGCGGGGCGCTGCTCGAAACATCGCTTATCGCATCGCACACGAGTGACCGCGTGACACCGTACAGGATGCTCTTTGTTCTGCTTCTCGTCGTTCTTCCGGGTATCTGCGCAGATGCTCTGGAATCGCAGCAGCCGCGCCTCACGGTGGCGCGTCTCGAGTATGGTGGTGGCGGCGACTGGTATGCCAATCCCTCGAGCCTCCCCAATCTTCTGGCGGCGATATCGCAGCGAACAACAATACCCGTAGAGCGCTCCGAAGTCCGTGTCAGTCTCATGGATGACCGGATCTGGGACTATCCCTACCTGCACGCCACCGGGCACGGCAACATGCGGTTCGCCGAGGAGGAGATCGTCCGCCTGCGCGAATGGTTGTCACGTGGCGGTTTCCTGCACGTGGACGATAACTACGGACTGGACGAAAGCTTTCGTCGTGAGATCAAACGGGTCTTTCCCGATCGCGATCTTGTGGATGTACCACTGTCGCACCCGATCTACAACGTCGTCTACCGGTTCCCGGAGGGGATTCCAAAGATCCACGAGCACGACGGGAAGCCGCCGCAGGGACTCGGTATCTTTCTTGGTGATCGGCTGGCTGTGTTCTACTCGTACGAGACGGATCTCGGCAATGGATGGGAGGATACGGAGGTTCACAACAACCCGCCCGAAGTACGTGAAGCAGCCTTGCGCATGGGTGTCAACCTCTTCGTGTACGCGGTGACCAGCCGCAACGCGCCTTGACTGTCGCAGCTCTCGTTCAGCGCGAAAGGAGACGGCTTCGTCTGGTGTTGTTCGTCAGCGGTGCCGCCATCGCGGTGGCGTTCGCGGCGGTGATAGCTGCGGTGGGGACGCTCGCGCTCGGTGGTGCGCGCTGGATCGCAGTCCCGTTGGCTCCGCTTGTGCTCTGGTTCATAGTGGTCGGCGCTATCGGCGTAGTTGTGCTGCTGGCGCGAAGAGAGATGTCGTCGCGGGCATCGAATGCGACAGTTGCGCGGACGATCGAGAGCGAGCGAGCGCTTCGTTCGGGATCGTTGCGTGGAGCGCTCGAGGTGGCGACGCTGGGACCACTTGGTGAGCGCGCGGCATCGGGGCTGGCG
>CAYXRS010000212.1:0-4358 GCA_964467195.1 uncultured Gemmatimonadaceae bacterium | reverse complement strand
AGCCATATTTCGCCGGACCCCGGCCGCCGCTCCGCCTTATGGGTAATGATCGGATAGGCGAGGATGTGATCAGGTTGAGCTACGTTCCTGCTTGATCTCGCGACTCGCCGGATGGAAACCGCCGCTCCAGTCTGGTTCCGGGTTGGGCCCACAGCGACCGGAACGGCCCGCCTTGGTCGCGAGTGTCTGGATCGCATGACTTACGTCACAGCTCGGAGCCACGCCGGGCAGAAGGTATCTGGAGCACATGGAAGAACGCCCCTCTGCAATCAAGCTGGAATCCTGGCTCGTCTCCGCCGGCCGTCCGTCCGGACCCGGCGCGCCGCTCAACGTGCCGCTCGTGCCGGCGTCGACTTTCGTCATCGGAAGCGGGCGGGACTACTCGCGAAATGACGGCACCCCGACGTGGGAAGCGCTCGAGGAAATCATTGGTGGCCTGGAGGCGGGAATGGCCGTAGCGTTCGCCTCGGGAATGGCCGCCATGTCAACAGTCTTCGATCAGCTGCCGGTCGGTTCTGTGGTAGCCCTGCCGGATGACTGCTATCAGGGCGTTGTCGGCCTCGTAGCAGCGGGTGCTGAGCAGAAGCGCTGGTCCGTTGAGCGGATTTCCGTGGATGACACAGCACGGTGGGTCCAGGCGTGCGGCGCGGCGGACCTGATCTGGCTTGAATCGCCGTCCAACCCGCTCCTCACGGTGGCGGACCTTCATGCGATATGTGCAGCGCCTCGGAAGCCTGGAGCGATCGTAGCAGTAGATAACACTTTCGCCACGCCGCTCAATCAGCAACCGCTCGAACTCGGAGCATCCGTGTCGCTCCAGTCCGCGACCAAGTTCATCGGGGGGCACTCGGATTTGCTCATCGGTGTGGCTACTACGAGAGATGATGCGCTTTGGCACGCCCTCAGGAGATCCCGCGAGCTGAATGGCGCGACTCCCGGCACGCTTGAAGCTTTTCTGGCGGCTCGCGGAGCGCGAACGCTCGCCCTTCGTTTGCAGCGGGCTCAGCAGACCGCCGCGATTCTGGCGGAGCGGCTCGAAGCGCATTCGATGGTTACGCGGGTCCGATATCCGGGATTGCTCTCTCATCCGACCCATGCGACCGCCAGGAAGGTGCTCAAGGGGTTCGGGACAATCATCTCATTCGACCTTCACGGCACCGCTGAATTGACCGACGCAGTGTGCCGTAAGGTCCGGTTGATTCGCCACGCCACCAGTCTGGGAGCGGTCGAATCGACTATCGAGAGGCGTGCCGCCGTGCCGGGGCAGGAACACCTACCACCCTCGCTTCTCAGACTCAGCGTCGGCATTGAGGACGCCGAGGATCTCTGGGCTGATCTGGATGCTGCAATACGCGGCGCGGCGAGGTGACGCGCAGACATCGGCTGGAGCGGCGGAAGCGGAGTGGCAGGCGGCGGCTTGCCCTTCGGCACACTGCCGTCGCTGCCGAGCGAAGCGACGGCAGTGCGTTACCCGAAACGGGCTCTGAAGGAAGATCATGATTGGACCGACCCACGGTCCTGGGAGGTGAGAGGTGTTCGCGATCAACCATGCGGCTACGGCTCTCCCGCTCAAACGGGCCTTTCCCGGCGCGCCGCTGATTCCGCTGCTGATCTCGGTGCAATTCCTCGAAGTACTTTGGGTGGCTCTCAACTATGCTGGTGTGGAGATTACGACTACTGAGCCCGTAGTGAGATCGGTGGTGGACGTCCATCTCGCGTACATGCCGTTTTCGCACTCGATCGCATCTGCTGTCCTGATCGCATTGGTAGTGGCGCTGGCAGCGTGGCGGTGGTGGGGACCGAAGGCCACGGGCCTGGCTCTAGCGGCCGGGATCCTGTCGCATTTGGTTCTGGATTTGGTGACGCATTCTCCGGATATCGCGCTTGCCCCCTTCGTGAGCGGGCCTGAAGTCGGACTCGGAGCGTGGACGATCCCCGCCGCAGGCCTTGCAGTGGAGCTGGGTTGGGGGGTGTTTTGTTGGCTTGTCTTCGGAGGCGGTTGGGGACTCCTCGGAGCGATCGTTCTGTTCAACGGTGCCAACATACCCTTCCTGTTCCCGCAGATATCCGGACCAGAGGGTGTCCTCGCCGGGCGACCTGCCCTGGCAGTGACCTTCGTGCTCGGGCAGATCCTCATTACCTGGGTTGTTGTGTGGTGGCTGGCCCGTCGGCGCGCCTCCCAGCTTGAGGGCGGGGCGTAGTCCGGCGTGAGACGGCGGTCACCGGCTAACCATGACTGGAGGCAGACACAGTCCGGCGAAATGCGTGGGGCCTTATAGCAGCCGGAACCTCGAAACGGCGCAGAGCGCCAGGCGATGCTCATGCGAGGTCGAGTCCTGAATAACGTGCTGTTGTTGCTGACGGCGTGTTCGCTGATTGGCGGTACGCCCGTCGTTCTGGTTGCTCAGGAGATCGACCTGAGAGCGTACCAGTTTGTACGGGTCGGCGCCGTCACATTGGCATATCGCGAGTTCGGAACCGGCGCTCCGTTGGTTCTCCTGCATGGTAACGGCAACAGCGGCGTCATGTGGGATCCCGTCGTGCCGGAACTGGCCCGGCATTACCGCGTCATTGTGCCTGACCTCCGTGGATA
This sequence comes from uncultured Gemmatimonadaceae bacterium, assembly GCA_964467195.1. Lineage (GTDB taxonomy): Bacteria > Gemmatimonadota > Gemmatimonadetes > Gemmatimonadales > Gemmatimonadaceae > CAYXRS01. The sequence goes on along the minus strand of CAYXRS010000212.1, from coordinate 1,765 downwards.
TGGCCGCTCGACGAATCCATCAGGTGTTTTCAGATATGGGGACGCCGCGGAGGATGTGCTGGCGCTTCTCGACACCCTGGGTATGGATCAAGTCCGGGCCATTGGCAACAGCGGTGGGGCCATGACCCTGCTCCACCTGGCGGCTACCGCGCCGATGCGGGTGCAGGCGATGGTCCTGCAAACCGGCACGTCCTACTTTCCCGAGGCTGTGCGGCTGATGGCCCGGGCCGACTCGCCGGACACGTGGACGCAGGCCTCCCTCGAAGACATGGTGCGGCGGGAGGTCGTGATGACGGTCGAGCAGGCGCGTGAGGTCCGTGCCTACTTCCACGCGCTCAAGGACGGCGGTGACATGAACTTCACCCCCGAGGATCTATCTCGCATCGGCGCGCGCACGTTGATTATCCATGGCGATCGCGACAGCTACTTTCCCATAGAAATTGTGGTGGAGCAATACAGAGCATTCCCGAACGCCTACCTGTGGATCCAGCCGAACCGCAATCACTACGTGGGCATGCCGGTTGAGGTCTGGCTCGATTTCTTCTCAGGCCGGTGGTGGCGTCCACGATGAAGCCAGGGCGTCGCGGACGTTCTGCGCCCCTCGCGCGATGCAGGGTAGCGGCGGGATCTCACCGCCCTCTCCGTTGCCTCCCCCACCCTGTCTGCCTAACGTGCGGGACCGGCCGCCGACAGGCCCAACGACCACGGAGGCTCGGCGAAGGCTGAGCGGAGGAGGTGCCGAGATGACCGGACCGACCTACAGTGATGAATACTCGCAGAATGCCGCCGAGAACTACGAGCGGTACTTCGTTCCGTCCATCGGTCGTCCGGTGGCCGCGGCCCTGATCGACGCCGGCGCACTCCGTGTGGGTGAGCGCGTGCTGGACGTGGCGTGCGGGACGGGCATCGTCGCACGATTGGCTGCGGAGCGCGTTGGCCCTGGCGGCGCCGTCGAGGGCCTGGACCCCAACCCGGGGATGCTTGCCGTGGCCCGCGAGGCGGCACCCTCGGATGCCTCCATCGCCTGGCACGAGGCTCCGGCGGAGAAAATGCCCCTCCCCGATGAGGGCTTCGATGTTGTCCTCTGCGGCATGGGGCTCCAGTTCTTCTCCGACCGGGAGGCCGGCCTGCGGGAGATGCGGCGCGTTCTCGTCCCGGGCGGCCGCCTCCTCGCCAACGTCCCCGGGCCCACGCCTCCTCCGCTGGAGGCCATGGCCGAGGCCCTCGCCCGCCACGTGAGCCCCGAAAGCGCATCTTTCGTCCACGCCGTGTTCTCGCTGCACGACGCCGACGAGATCCGCTCACTCGCGGCGGACGCCGGCTTCAACGACGCGGAGGTCCGGGCGGAACCCGTGGCGCTCCGGTTGCCGCCCCCCGCGGACTTCCTTTGGCAGTATATCCATAGCACACCCATGGCGGCCGTGGTGGCGCAGGTCGAAGAGCAGCGCCGCGAGGCTCTCGAGCGGGACTTCTCTGAGCGCTGTCGGGACCTGGTGGAGGACAACGCCCTGGTCGGCGCGGTGAGGATGACCACGCTGACAGCGAGGCGGTAGAGGGGAGTTGAGCCCGCCCACAGGTGCGACTTCGGATACCTGCGAGGGTGTCCGGCTCCGGGGCGGCCGGCGCCGCCCCTCCGTCATGACTTTCACCCTGTCACACCTCGTGCGGCGCACGAGCCGCGCCAGGACGAAAGTTCGGAAACCCCTTATTCGTTATGCGCCATGCTAATCAACCTCCAGAGCCCCGGAAACCGTGCGCCAGATTC
>CAYXRS010000211.1:0-4366 GCA_964467195.1 uncultured Gemmatimonadaceae bacterium | reverse complement strand
GCTACATGGCGACCAACATCCTCGCGCTCGGTCTGGTGATCGACGCGATCTTCGGCATCGGACTGTCGTGGGGGATATGGCTGGGGATGGGGATCACGCTCGGCTACTCGGTAGCCGGCGGGATCGTGGCAGGCATCTACACCGACGTCTTCCAGGGCGCGCTGATGGCCGTGGCGTCGGTGCTCGTCTTCCTCTTTACGCTCCAGGTGGGCGGCGGGCTGGCCGGCATCTCGACGACGATCATGGGCACCGAGCCGGCGTTCTTCGGCCCGTGGGGGGTGATCACGCCGCTGGCCGCGCTGTCATTCTTCTTCGTGTTCGGCTTCGGCTCACTCGGCCAGCCGCATGTGATCCACAAGTTCTACATGCTGCGCGATCCGCGGCGGCTCAAGTGGTATCCGCTTCTCGTGACGAGCGCGCTGCTGGTCACGATGCTCCTTTACTTCGGAGTGGGCGTAGCCATGAAGGCGCTGGTCGTGCGCGGTGCGCTGCCGGAGCTGACGTCACCGGACCTGGCGACGCCCACCTTCCTGCTCCACTACACGCCGGTGCTGCTGGCCGCGCTCGTCTTCTCAGGTGTAGCGGCAGCGATCATGAGCACCGTCAACTCGTTCATGAACATCGGCGCCGCCGCCGTCACTCACGACATCCCCGTTGCACTCGGCAAGCGTCCGGGCAACGAGCTGATGTGGGGACGCATCACGACGGTGGTAATTTCGGTGCTGGCAGCGCTGCTCGCACAGCACTCGGGGACGCTCGTTGCCTTCCTCGGCATCTTCGGCTGGGGTCTGTTCGCATCCACGCTGGTGCCCGCCCTCGCCATCGGTCTCAACTGGGAGGGCGCCACCCGCGCCGGCGCCATCGCGTCAATATCGAGCGGTCTGATTGTGACGCTCGTGTTCGAGACGCTCGCCTTCTTCCGGTTGTACAGCTTCCCCACCGGTGTGAGCGTCGCCGGTCTCTCGCTCGTCCTCTCGCTCCTTCTCTTCGTCTCCGTGTCGTGGCTCACCCGCTCGCGCGCTGCCGGAGAAATCGATCCCGACATCCGCCTCGTCATGGAGGCATAGCTGTGATTCTGACGGCAACGGCAACGGCAAAGGCAAAGGCCAAGGCCAAGGCCAAGGCCAAGGGCATCACCGCAGAGGCGCAGAGCGCAGAAAACAATGCGCGGAAGTCGACACGCGGTCGGCGTGGACCGCAGTCAGGAGGTCGGATGAGATAGGAGAGACACCAGGAAAACAAGAAACAAAACACCTTCGCCCACCACGAACCCCGAATGACGCGCATAGACGATCTCGAACCAGGCCAGAACGCGGAGCTGTCGCGGACGATCACCGAGACGGATGTGGTGATGTTTGCGGGAATAACCGGCGATTTGAATCCGGCGCACATCGATGAGGTGGCGGCGTCGCGGTCGGCGTTCGGGGGGAGAGTCGCGCACGGGATGCTCACCGCGGGGCTCATCTCGGCGGTGCTGGGGACCCGGCTTCCGGGGCCCGGCACGATCTACCTGTCGCAGTCGCTGCGCTTCACGAAGCCGGTGCGCATCGGCGACACGGTGACGGCGCGCGTGGAGGTGCTGGAAGTGATGGTGGCAAAGCGTCGCGTCCGCCTCGCCACCACCGCACGGAATCACAACGGTGAGGTAGTGGTGGAGGGGGAAGCGCTGGTGATGGTGACGGAGACGTGAGGCTGCCCGGCGGCCGAAGAGTTGTCGTCCCCGTGCTCCCCCCGGGAGGGGCGCACATGATAGTTTACCCTGGCAGGAGAACAGTCATGAGAAGGAATGTATTCGCCGCACTGTGGCACGGCCTTGGCACCGCCGTGCTGCTCGCGCTGCTCCCGGCGGCGGCACTTGCTCAGACGGGACAGATCGCAGGATCGGTCTCCGATCAGCAGGGCACGCCGGTCCAGGGCGCTCAGGTGAGCGTCACCGATCTTCGCATCGGCGCGGTTACCGACGCACGCGGACAGTTCATTGTCACCAGCGTGCCCGCTGGAACGCACGAGGTTCGCGTCCGCTTCATCGGCTTTCGTGAAGTCGTGATTGCCGGCGTAGAGGTGCGCGCCGGTGAGACGGCGCAGATCACCGCCCGCCTCGAGGGCACGCCCGTGCAGCTCGGCGGAATGGTCGTGTCGGCGTCACGCCGTCCCGAGCGCATCACCGACGCGCCGGCCACCATCACGAGCATTGGCGTCGAGACCATCGAGAAGTCGGTTGGCCCCACGTGGGCCGGCGCACTCAAGCAGGTGAACGGCCTCGACTTCATCCAGATCGGCGCCGCCACAATCGCCATCAACGCTCGCGGCTTCAACTCCTCCTTCAACAACCGCATGCTGATGATGGAGGATGGGCGCATCGCGGTGCTGCCGGAGAATGGCCTTCCCGTCGGACAGCTCACGACCATTCCCAAGATCGACCTGGAGGGAGTCGAGGTGCTCGTCGGCCCGGGAGCCGCGCTTTACGGTCCCGACGCATCGAGCGGAGTCGTCACCCTGCGGTCCAAGGATCCGCGCACGTACCAGGGTACCTCGGTGGAGGTGACCGGTGGCAGCCGGAGCTTCGGCAACGTGCAGGCCCGCCATGCGCAGATGATCACCGACAACATCGGCGTCAAGGTGACGGGCGAGTGGCAGGAGGTGCAGGACTGGGAGAACCGGCTGAACTACACCGCTGCCAACCTTCCGGAGATTGGCGTCCATGGCGACGTGGACTGGCGGAACCGCGTCAAGCGGGGACAGGGCGCACTCGTCTACTACATGGGTGACAACCGGCTCGAGGTGAGCGCGGGCGCTTCCGTCACCGACGGCGTGGGCCAGACCAACGTCGGTCGCAATCAGATCTCGGGGTGGCAGTACGAATACCAGCAGGCCAAGCTCAATGTGGGGAGCGTGTTCGTGAACGCGTACCGCGCCCGTTCGCGCGCCGGCAACTCCTACGCGCTCAACCGCTACACGGAGAACCGCGCCGCTCAGCCCGAGCACATAACCAACCGCGAAGTGATGTTGATGTCCGACTGGCCCAGTGATGGCCAGCTCCTCGCGGCCGAAGTGCAGCACAACTTCGAGCTTCCGGCGCTCCTCGGTACCCAGATCGTCTGGGGTGGTCAGTTCCGGCGCGACGTCGTCAGCAGCGATCGCCAGTGGCTCACCGATCGTCTGACCGGAAAGGATCTGAACATCGAGCAGAAGGGCATATACGCACAGACCACCACGCCGCTCGGCGACCGGTTCAGTCTCGTGCTGGCCTCCCGCTACGACGATCACGAGAACTATGACGGTCAGTGGAGCCCGAAGGCGGGGCTGATCTTCCGTCCGTCCCCCGATCAGGCGCTGCGCGCTACGTACAACCGGGCGTTCAAGTCGCCGACGACGCTCCAGACCAGCTTCTTCATCCCCGACTGGACCGCTGCCGTCGCGATCTTCGGCAACACCGAAGGCTTCACCGTCAGGAACGCCGGAGGCGACGTCGTCAGGGCGTACGATGCGCTCAGGCCCGAGGAGAACGTCACCTACGAGCTCGGCTACAAGGGAGTGTTCGGCCAGCGCGTCTTCCTCGATGTCGCCGCGTACTACTCGGAGTACGAGCATTTCCTCAGTCCGCTCGCGATCATCGCCAACCCGTTCACCGGCGCCACCGCTACGTACGCGTTCGACGCCAACGGAGATCTCATCCTGAACGAGGGTGGCTTTGCACCGGTCGTTCTCACCTATTTCAATCTTGGCAAGGCGGAGATCCATGGTACCGACCTCCGCCTCGACATCGTGGCCAGTCCCGCGGTGACTCTTACCGGTACGGGCAGCTGGCTCAAGGTTGGCCGCATGGATGTGGAGACGGGATTCGACGAGGCGACTTCGCTCAACTCGCCGAACACGAAGTGGACCGTCGGCTTCGCGTACGATGAGCGCGGCGCGATCTTCGGCGGCGCCACCGTGCGTCACGTCAACAGCTACTACTTCCGATCCGGCATCAATCGCGGCGTCATACCCACGTACACTGGCCTGGACGCCAACCTCGGTTACAGGCTGCCGCGTGGCGCGATGGTGAACGTGGGCGTGAGCAATCTCCTCAGCTGCAGCGAGCGGCACCACTACACGCCCGGTGATGCAATCCGCATGGCCCGCTCGTTCCCGAAGCATGGTTGTGGCTTCGGCCGGCGGCAGGCGCAGATGATCAACATGCCGGAGAACGGCACGATGGTGTTCGTCGGCGTCCGTTACGACTTCTCGCTCACGGGCGGAGGTCAGTGATGCAGGACCGGACGTTCGGCGCTTTGCGAACGTCCGTCTCCTCGCCGCTCCGTGCCACGGCGCGGGCGGCGAGGGTTCTGCCGGCGCTGGTGCTCGCCGTCGCCTGCGGTACGGG
>CAYXRS010000210.1:0-4380 GCA_964467195.1 uncultured Gemmatimonadaceae bacterium | reverse complement strand
TACTTCGGACTTCTGCATAGTAAGCATCGGCGGCTCACAGGCCGGTATTCGCATTCATGGTGACGCGATGAATCTGAGTGTGCCCGCCCAATGGGTACCCGTCGGCGGCACCGCTCTCGATGTCGTCGCTTCGTTTATCGTACAGGTAGACGCAGACTGCGTTGGCAGCGGACTCGGCGTAGCGGTACTGAGTGCGGTGGGCCTCTAGCGCCACCGAAAGGCGCGCGTTCGTGATCCAGGCCGGCGCAAAGATAGAGCTTTGAGTCGCTGGTCTGTGTCGTTGGGATCCGCGTTGAACCTGTGATCATTGGCCCCTGAGTGCCTCTAGTTGTCGCTAGACTCGCTCGTGGTCTGCTCCACATGCTCAACGCGTATCCCGACACTGAGCGGTAACGTGGCGTTGAAGCTGTCCGGGTCTCAATTCAGGGATCTCGCTGCTGGTGACAACTCGAATAGCAGTTCACGTGTGAAGGCGCTGGATCTCCCGGCGGCTAACTTGAGGCGCTCGGCTGCTCCCGCCGCTAGGGCGGCGGGCGGTGCGCCCATGTCGCCCGAGATCGCTCGCCGCGTCGTCGAGCTGTTCCGCAGGTACACCCAGCCGCCCCACGCCGACTACCGCCTGACTCCACAGGAGAGCGAACTTCTGCGCCTGCTCGTGGCAGGGTACCTCAAGAGGACCGCCGCCCGATGATGGGCATCCTCAACACCGTCTCCTTTCACCTCAAGAACATTTACGCGAAGCTGCAGGTCCACCCGAGGAGCCAGGCCGTCGCAAAGGAGCTCAAAGAGCGCCGGGTCGAGTCATGATCGGCGAACGCGAGCCGCCTTTCGGCGTCGAGCCGTTGCCCTCGGATGGTTGGCACCCGGGAACGGACGCGCCGTCACTGGTGGAACTGATGTCCATGGACGAGTTGGGCTGGGAGGCATTCTCCCGCGGCTCGCCGCTGCGCCGCGCGGGACGCGCGGGGTTCCGCCGGAACGTGGCGGTTGCACTGGGCAACTGGGGAGATGAGGCCGCCGTTCCGTCGCTCAAGTCCGGGTCTTCGGATGCAGACCCGCTCGTCCGGGCGCACTCGGCCTGGGCGCTCGGAAGGGTCGGGTCGCCGGCAGCCGTTACGGTGTTGGAGGAGGCGCTTTCGACCGAAACGGACCAGGGAGTCAGGGAGGAGATAACCGCTGCGCTCGACTCCTGCCGCGCTTCCGGGTCAGGATCCCGTGGGGCGCCGGCCAGATAGAAGATGGCGTGCTTCGGCGCACCGCGCTTGCGGCCCTCGATTCGCTCCACGGCGATGAACGAGGCGACCACCCAATGGCGAAAAATTACACCACGTTCATCAAGCGAGAGGCTATCCCACGCCCCATCGATGATTCGCCTTCTTCGACCAGATCCGCGTTACCGCCGAGGAGGACAATCGCATTGTCGAAGCGGCTAGGTCGCGGGTACTGTAACCAGCACTTCTGGCTTGGGTTCGGTCGCCCTATCCCTTCTGGAACAAGAATGAACTTGGATATTTTCGAGAAATCGACAATGGAAGTGCTGGAACCGATCCGGAGCACCGCCTTGTTCTACCCGTGCTCCGGGAACGATCTCGAGCTTCCGCTATCGTTGTTCGCTCCAGTTACATCGGATTTATTTTGTTGACCTGCGAAGGCCCCGTCTCCCGAACTTGCGTGCGCTTGCCCGGCCGAAAGTTCGTAGCGGAGCAGGCGACCGGGATGAGTTTGTCCACCTGGCTTCCAGTCACCAGTTCCGTGTTCACCGGCGGGAACAACGCGCTGAGGAGATTCTTGAGGAGCTACCAGACCTCGGCGTGTTCTTCTTCCGCGGCGATAATCCGGTGCAGGGCGAAGGATCGAGTGGCGTCCTCTGGCTCGGAAGAGATCTGTTCTTCCGTGTAGGTCGCTGCAGATGACGTCATGGCGTGCCCATCGTCGTGAACCGCCGCCGGCAATTTTTCGCCCTGATCGGGATGTCCGGATACGAGCGGTTCGGAATCGGCCGCCCCGTGGAGTTCCATCCCCGGCGTTACGGCAGCGAGCGGGAGGAGGGCACAGAACGCCGCGATCGTGCGACGCCACCAGGGCCAGGACCACAACCAGCGATCCCTTCAACGCCACCTCCAGCAGCAGCCACGGCCCGCCGGTCCAGAGAATCGTGCTCATTCTGACTCCCTCGCCCGTTCGATCATATCCGCCAGCCGGTCCAGCTCTTCAGGCGCTAGCTTCGCTTCGGAAACCAGCGTGTTGACTACCTGCTCCGCGCTCCCGTTGAAAAAGGTGCGCAGCAGGTGGTCCAGCGCCGTGGAACGCGCCTTCGCGCCCGGTACCGTCGGCAGGTAAACGTAGCGCTGGCCATCCTGGTCATGGCGGATGTGCCCCCGTGCTTCCAGGAGGCGCAGCGCCGCACGTACCGCCGAATAGGTAGGTGGGTCCGGCAGCTCATCCTGTACCTCTGCGGCCGTCGCACGCCCGCGTCGGTAGATGATGTCCATGATCTGCCGCTCCCGACGGGTGAGTCCGGCGAAGGGTGACTGCTTCATGCGAATGTCCCGTGGTGACGGCGGCCGGTGTGGCGAGGCTGTTTTTTAGCACGTGCTGAATTTGCAACATCTCGGCGCGGCGGTCATGGGGGATAAAAAATGGGTGGGCCGGGGGAGCGGAGTTTCACGCGCCCGAACTGGAATGCAACGATTTTCTTCCCCCGAGGTACCGTCCGCGCGCCGTCGATCCATGACTCCCCTCCCTTGACCAGACTCCGAGGGCCGTCCTCATAACCTTCCGATCTCAAGACTTCCGGGCCAACTAGCCTCGAACACCCAATCGCCAAGCAGACCATCCCGAACCGTCGCTCCAGCCCCAACGACGGTCTTGCGCATTCCCCGGCACCGTATCCATATTCGCGTCGCTACCCGGAACTGTTCCGGGGAACGGGATACGGGAAGACGAGCATGCCCGACCATGAGCTACCGGTGCTGCAAGGCACGCTGGACGTGATGGTGTTGAAGACGCTGAGCTGGGGCGCGCAACACGGCTACGGCATAGCGCGCTGGATCCACGAGGCGACGGACGAGGCGCTGGAGGTGGAAGATCGCGCGTTGTACGTGGCCTTGCACCGTCTGGAGGCGCGAGGCCTGGTGGAGTCGGAGTGGGGCGTGACGGAGAACAACCGTCGCGCCAAGTACTATCAGCTGACGCCGGCGGGCCGGCAGCGGCTGCGACAGGATGTGAAGCGCTGGCGTCGCTATGCGGAGGCGATGTTCAAGGTGCTGGAGGCGACGGGCTGAGATGAGGCGGATACGGGGCCTGCGCCGTTACTTCCGACTACCGCCGATGGAATCGACGGTGGAACGCGACGTCGCGGAGGAGTTGGCGTTCCATCTCGAGACGCGCGTCGACGAGCTCGTCGCGCGCGGCATGGATGAACACGTCGCGCGTGCGCAGGCGGCTCGTGAGTTCGGCGACCTTGCCGCCGCGCGAGCGGAGATCACGGCACTGGACCGACAGACGCTACGCCGCAGTCGCCGGGCGGGCGTGTTGGACGCGCTGCAGCGGGATGTCCGATACGCACTGCGCATGTTGCGACGGCAGCCCGGGCTGACGTTCAGCGTCGTGGTGACGCTGGGGCTCGGCATGGGCGCGAACGCGGCGATGTTCGGGATAACGGACCGGCTGCTGTTGCGAGCGCCGCCGCACGTGGTGGATGCGGACCGCGTGCAGCGCGTGTTCTTCCGGCAGACGTTCTCGTGGGCGGGCCAGGTGACGCAGCCGTCAACGGGCTACGCGGATTACGCCTCGATGCGGGACGAGTTGAGTGGCGTCGCATCGGTGGCGGCGTGGTTTCCGACGCGGGCATCGCTGGGACGCGGTCAGGAGGCGCAGGAGGTGCGCCGCGTGATTGCGACGCCGTCGTACTTCACGACGCTGGGCGTGCGTCCGCTGCTCGGCCGGTTCTACACGGATGAGGAAACGGACGCGGGCGTCGTACTGAGTCACGGTTTCTGGCAACGCCAGTTCGGCGGCGACGCCGACGTGCTCGGCCGCATGCTGCGCATTGGCAATGCGACGTACACGGTGGTCGGCGTGGCACCGCGTGGCTTCACGGGTGCCGATCTGGACCCCGTGGATGTGTGGGTGCCGTTCGCGGTCGCCGGCGAGGAGATCGCGGGTGACACGTGGGCATCAATGAGCTCGCACAACATACGCTGGTTACGGACGCTCGTGCGGCTGCGACCGGATGCCGATGTCGTGGCGGTCGAGGCGCACGCGACTGCGCTGCAGTCGAGCCTGAACCCCGAAGGCTTCGGCCGCGACTCGACGGCGCGCGTAGTGCTCGGTCCCGTCGTCGCGGCGCGGGGGCCGGCGGTGGGCGCAGGGATGGAG
>CAYXRS010000209.1:0-4384 GCA_964467195.1 uncultured Gemmatimonadaceae bacterium | reverse complement strand
CCCATCGCGCGCGATCGTTTTCGGCGACGCGGCCGACGAGGAGTGGACGGTTGCCCAGCTGGCGCACGACCGCCGCGCCTACCACGTCTTCGAGGAGCTGAACACGTACACCGCGGTTGTATATCTGAAGAAGGTGAACCATCCGGTGCCTGCGGCGCCGATGCAGCCGCAGGAAGTCTGATGGCGACTGCCGTCCGTCCCTCCGAACCGCGGCGCCCCAACGTGGCGTCGGCTGACGTCCAGCTACCCGCTGTACGCAGCTACACGCAGGTCACTGATGAGATCATCGATACCCTTCGGCCAACCAAGGCGTGGTTTGCCGGGCTCTCGGTGGCGATCCTCTGCTTCCTGATCGGGGCGTCGACCTGGATGTACCAGATCTACATGGGTCTGGGGGTGGCGGGATACAACCCACCGGTAATGTGGGGCGTCTACATCGTCACCTTCGTTTTCTGGGTCGGCATCGGACACGCTGGCACGCTCATCTCCGCCATTCTGTATCTGTTCCGGGCCGGATTCCGCACGACGATCTATCGGGCGGCGGAGGCAATGACGGTTTTTGCCGTCATGACGGCGGGTCTGTTCCCCATCCTGCACCTCGGGCGGCCCTGGAAGTTCTTCTGGCTGATTCCGTATCCGAACTGGCGGCTGATCTGGCCGAACTTCAAGAGTCCGCTCGTCTGGGACGTGTTCGCGATCCTTACGTACCTCACCGTCTCCAGCACGTTCCTCTACATCGGTCTGATTCCGGATTTCGCCGCGCTGCGCGATCGGGAAACCCACCCTGTTCGCAAGCGGATCTACGCCGTCTTATCCCTGGGCTGGCGAAACTCGGATCGCGAGTGGCGTCACTTTGCCCGCGCTTATCTCTTCCTCGCCGCTTTCTCCACGCCGCTGGTGCTTTCTGTGCACTCGGTGGTTTCCTTCGACTTCGCCGTATCCATTGTACCAGGCTGGCACGCCACGATCTTCCCGCCGTACTTCGTGGCGGGCGCGATCTTCTCAGGAATCGGGATGGTGTTCACGATCATCATCCCGCTCCGCCACTGGTTCGGACTCAAGCACTACGTCACGATCAACCACCTCGACGCCGCGGCCAAGCTATGCCTCTTCACGTCGCTGGTGGTGGGGCTGGCCTACATGACGGAGTTCTGGCTGGCCTGGTACAGCGGCCATGAATACGAGCAGACCTACTTCTGGGAGCGCGTATTCGGACAGTGGTGGTGGGCTGCGTGGATCATGTTGCTGTGCAACATGGTGCTGCCGCTCACGCTCTTCAAGCAGAGTTGGCGGCGTAATGTCGTGTGGCTATTCACGCTTTCGCTGTTCATCAATCTCGGAATGTGGTTCGAGCGGTTCGTGATTGTCGTTCCGTCGCTGTCCACCGAGTTCGCCCCGTGGCAATGGACCTCGTACGCGCCCACCTGGGTTGACTGGTCGATTCTCCTCGGCAGCTTCGGTTGGTTCTTCATGTGGTTCCTGCTGTTCGTGAAGCAGTTCCCCATTTTGGCCATCGCTGAGGTGAAGGAGGTGGTGCCGCCGGCGCAGCGCCGCGCTCACGCGGTCGCCCACGATCCGGGCGGCGGCGCACCGCTGAAGAAGTACCCGGAGAAGCTCGGGAGGGAGGACTGATGCGCGGCGTGGTGGCGGTTTTCCACGAGATCGACGTTGCCGTGGATGCCATCGAGCGACTGCGCAAGGACCGGGTGGGCCCCTTCACGGTCTATTCCCCCACGCCGCGACATGAGCTGGAGCACGCCATTCACGCGGGGCCGAGCATCGTTCGCCGCTACACGCTCATCGGTGGTCTGCTCGGTGCGACGTTTGGCTACTGGATCGCGATTTGGACCTCCGAATACTGGCCTTTGATCGTTGGAGGGAAGCCGATCGCCTCGTGGGTGCCTTATACCATCATAGGCTTCGAGGTGATGGTGCTCGTGGGTGCTCTTTCCACGGTGGCGGGAATGTTCATCACGTCGCGTATTCCCAGAGTGACCATGACCGTAGGGTACGATCCACGGTTCAGCGACGGCGACTTCGGTATCTGGGTGGAAGTGCCACCGGAGAAGGAGTCCGATGTGCGGCAGATGTTATCGAGCCTCGGGGCGGTGGAGGTGCGCAGTGAGCGCTGATCGTCGCTCGGTGGTCCGCTTGGCCGTACTGGTCGCCGTACCGATCGTTCTGGCCGGATGTCCATGGTTCACGGACTTCAAGGAGCAGCCACGGATCGAGCCCTGGGAGGCCGAGTATCGTGGTGATACCGTAGGCTTTCCGGGCAATCCACAGATGTCCGTTCCGATAACGGGCTCCGTGGCTCCTGGTTACATGATCTCCTACATGCCGACTCTCGGTGCGCTCGACTCGCTTGGCGCCATCGGCAATCCGGTCGCACCGACGCCCGAGTCGGTGGAGCGCGGGTGGCGCCACTACCAGATCAACTGCGCCGTCTGTCACGGCGATGCGGGTGCGGGGGACGGACCGGTGCTCGCGTACGGCCTCCCTGTACCATCGCTGCTCACGCCAGTCGCCCGACAGCACACGGATGGATACCTCTTCGGACTCATGCGGAACGGGCGCGGTTTGATGCCCAACTACCGGCGCATACCCGAGGAGCAGCGCTGGGACGTGGTGAACTACATGCGCGCGCTGCAAGGGCTGCTGGATATCACGCCTTCCACCGAGCCGGCCGGTGTGCCAGGCGAAGGAGGCGCAGCTGTGCCTGGAGCGAGTCGCACCGCGCCAACTGTTCCGGTGCCCCACTTTCAGCAGCAACGCTCGGTGCACATCGAGCCCGTGCCGGATACCGTCGTGCCAGGCGCCGCCGCGACTCAGCAGCCGGGAGGGCGTCCGTGAGCACCACCAACACCGCCTCCGTGTTCTCGCGCGACGAGATCGTATCGGTAAGCGCGAGACCGATTCCTCGCGCGGCATATCTGGTCTCGGGCCTGCTCGCCGTGCTCGGCGCACTCGTATTCATGCTTGGAGCCGTTCTGGGCCAGCCCCGCGCGTGGCAGGCGCTGCACTTCAACTGGCTGTTCTTCGCCTCGATATCACAGGCGGCCGTCGTCTTCGTGGCGGTGCAGCGGATCACCACGGCACGATGGTCGCGCTCGATCGTCCGCATGCTCGAGGGGTTCGTAGCGTTCCTGCCCGTGGCGTTCGTGCTATTGCTGCTGATCTTCCTTGGCACTGGTCACATCTTTCCCTGGGCTCACGAGACCGTCTACTACGCCGAGCGGCGCCTGTGGCTCGATCCTGCATTTCTCATCCCCCGTGTTCTTCTGCTCTTTCTGATCAGCGTGGGGTTGAGTCTGTGGTACGTGTACACATCGGTCCGTCTGGATGTGGGCGTGGTGGGCGAGAGCGGGGCGTCGTGGGCGCGCGGCCTGCGCGAGCGAATGCGGCGAGGCTACCGCGACGAGCGCCGGGAGCTCCACTCCACGCACTCTCTTCAGGGAAAGCTGGCGGTTTGGCTTTGCCTCGTGTTCGGCTTCTTCTGGTCCGTCCTGGCGTTCGACCTCTCGATGACGCTGGATACCCACTTCTACAGCGCGCTCTACGGCTGGTGGTTCTTCATGGGCGCCTGGCTCGGTGCGCTCATGGCCTGGTCGCTGCTGGTGATGTGGTGGAGGAAGCACCTCGGCGTGCACGAGCTAATTACCGAGCACCACTTTCACGATCTGGGTAAGCTCTGCTTCGCCTTCTCGGCTTTCTGGGGCTACCTCACCTTCGGGCAGTATCTGATCATTTGGTACGGCAACCTTCCCACGGAAACCGGCTGGTTCAACATCCGATTGAACGAGCCGTGGCTGGTTACCACGATGGCCGTGGTCTTCATGGTCTTCGTGATCCCCTTCTTCGGACTGCTCTCGAGGGCGGCGAAGGTATACCTGCCCACGTTCATTCTTTTCGCGGTGATCAGTCTGGGCGGTATCTGGCTGCTCAGGTATGTCGAGGTGTATCCGTCCATGTATCACGGGGCGCACGCCCTTCCATTCGGCTTCTGGGAGGTGGCGATCTTCCTCGGTTACCTGGGCGTATGGGGCCTGTGCTATGCCGGCTTCATGGACGCATTCCCTCGCATGCGTGTCGTTCTCATGACGTCGCCGTACCGCGATGAGGTCCAGGTGCCGGTGGACCCGGAAACCATGGAGCCCCTGCCAGCGCACGAATGATCCAGCGCTGTCGAGTGGAGAGAACAACCGCGGCCTGCTCTCGGGAGATTCTGCTCAGTTCATCGAGGTCTGCTCGACCGCGGAGTTGCGAATCCGACATGCCAATCTGGCCTCCGCTTTTGCGTCCCGTTACCTTTCACACATCACCTGCAAAGGGGCGTTAGCTCAGTTGGGAGAGCATTCGGTTTGCAACCGAAAGGTCGCGAGTT
>CAYXRS010000208.1:0-4448 GCA_964467195.1 uncultured Gemmatimonadaceae bacterium | reverse complement strand
TGTGCAAGCCCAACAACTGCACGATCTACTCGGACATCGGCGCCATCATGCTGGGGTTGCTGGTGGAGCGCATCTCAGGCCAGGCGCTGGACAACTTCCTGGCCCATCGGGTGTTCCAGCCGCTCGGCATGAACAACACGTTCTTCAATCCGCCCGACTCGCTAAAACGGTTGATCGCACCCACTGAGGTGGCGCCGCCGCGCGGCTACCCGCTTCGCGGTGAGGTGCACGACGAGAACGCCTACGCGCTTGGCGGCGTTGCCGGGCACGCGGGTATGTTCAGCACCGCGTCCGACCTCGCGATCTTCGCGCAGATGATGCTCAACGGCGGGGAGTTCAACGGAGTCCGGATCGTCTCCGACTCGGCGGTGCGACGGTTCTCGCGGCGCGCCGCCGGGAATCGCGCGCTCGGCTGGGCGGTGGGCGACGGTACGTGGGGTTCCGGCAATTACTTCGGCGTAAACACGTTCGGTCACACTGGTTACACCGGTACGTCGATGTGGATCGATCCGGACCGCGAGATGTTCGTCATTCTCCTCACCAACCGCGTGCATGCGGCCCGCGTGCGCCGGCCGGCAAAGGTGATCGCCGACGTCCGCGCCGATCTGTCCGACGCCGCCGCGCTGGCGGTGATGGAGGCCGGTCCGTTGCTGGCTATGCCGCGCTCCTTCCGCGCCGACCTGGCTGACGGCTGGAACCGCCCAGAGCCGCGTCCCGCCCGCCGCGCAGCGCCTGCTCGCCGGGCGGCGAGGAGAAACTAGAGGGCTCGGGATTGTGGGTTCGGGATTCTCTCTTCGTGGATCGATAGCGGCCGGCGCCTTGCGAACTCAGGCGCCGGCTATGTGTTTTCGGAGAGGGGAAGCTACGTCCCGACTCCCGAACCCGTGAACCCCGATGACAGAAAGCGCTCAGCCCGCGGAGGCCACGCCTCAACCAACGTCCGAACAGATTCGTCTCGCGCTCCGCAAGGTGAAGGATCCGGAGCTGAACCTGAACGTCGTGGATCTCGGGCTCATATACGATGTCGCGGTGGAGGAGGGCACAGTGAAGGTGGAGATGAGTCTGACCTCCCCCGGGTGTCCTTCCGGGCCGGAGATCATGCAGGGCGTCGAGCAGCAGGCGAGATCGGTACCGGGCGTGGAAGCTGTACACGTGAACCTGGTCTGGTCGCCAATGTGGAGTCCCGACCGGATCGAACCACGCATTCGGGCATATCTGGGGTTCTAACGGGCTGATCCTTTGCCCCCACCGGCTTCATCACGGCGCTACTTCTTCACCGCCTCCAGCACAGCCTGCCCCATCTCCTCTACCTGCCATCGCCGCACCCCCTGGACGTCGGCGAGCTCCTCCAGAGTGGCCGGGTTCTTCCGCGCGATCGCCTCCAGCCGCTCGCGGGAGCATAGCACGCCGGGCTCCAGATCCAGACGCTGAGCAGCCGCGTCGCGCACCGCGCGCAGGCGGCTCACTCTCGCCTCGAAATCAGGATCGCGCGACCATCGAGCAGCGCGGGGAAAGCGCGGCAGGTCGTCATCCGACAGCGCCAGTGCACGCTCGATGGCGGAAAGGATCTCCTGCGCTCGCCGCTCGAGGATTCCGCGCGGCATCCCCTTTACACCGCTCAATCCCTCCGGCGTCGTCGGGGCTTTGCGGGCCAGCTCCAGTAGTGTCTCGTTCCCGGCCACGCGAAAGGTCGCGCGATCGAGTTCACCCGCTACGGCATCGCGCCATTGTATGAGCTCGCGAAAGATCGCGAGCTCGCGCCGGTTGAGATCGCGTGCCCCCTTCGCACGCAGAAAGCCGTCTTCGTCCGCGCCCTCCTCCCAGCGCGTCCCCTCCAGCCTCGAGAACTCCTCGCGCGCCCAGTGCAGCCGGCCGAGCCGCTCCAGCTCCTCACCCAACCGGTCCCGCAGGTCGAGCAGGTACATCGTATCCTGCGCAGCGTAGTGGAGCATCTCCCGCGAGAGTGGACGCATCGACCAGTCGGCACGCTGATGCTTCTTGTCGAGGCGCACACCGAAGTGGCGGTCGAGCAGCGCGGCCAGCCCGAACGCACGAATGCCGGCCAGCTGCGCCGCGATTCGAGTGTCGAAGATGTTGCGCGGGTGCCAGCCGTAATCCTGATGCAGAAGGCGGAGGTCGTAGTCGGCATCGTGGAACACGACCTCGACGCTTGTATCCTCCAGCAGCCTGCCCAGCTGTTCCGGCACCTCGATACCCAGCGGGTCGAGGATCGCCGTCTGCCGGCGCGTAGAGATCTGGAGCAGATAGATCCGGTCCACGAAGCGATGGAAGCTTGCGCCCTCGGTGTCGATGGCGAGCTCCCTGACGTTCGCGAGCTCGGCCAGGAACCGCGCGGAGCGAGTGGGCGTGTCGAGATATGTTGGTGCGTGCTTGTGGTTTGTCGCGGTCACGAGAGCCTCTTGCGGGGGCGCTCCGGCCGTCGCTCAACGGCATCATCATCGCCCGCTCACGGCACAAGATAAGCTATGGGGTCAGAGTCGTTGAAGCTCCGCTTCAACGACTCTGACCCCTTGAAGACCTTGAAGCGGCAAGAGCCTTGCTCATGTTGCCCGCGGACTCTGAACCGAGGCGTGATGGCTGAGAAACCCAGGCGGGCCCGTCCCGAACGGCGGGTACCCGGTCCCCCGGGACCGCCGGCCGACGGCGAACGCCGTCGTCGTGTGGTGGGGTGGCGGAGCCGTGACATCCTGCGTACGGCCGGCCTGCTGGCTGCGATCTGGATCCTGCTCCAGCTCCTCTGGTTCGCCCATTCCGTCTTCTTCGTGATCTTTCTGGGGGTGCTCTTCGGCCTGGGCCTTTCCGCTGGCGTCGACCAGCTCGAACGCATCCGACTCCCACGGATCCTGGGCACACTGCTCATCGTTCTCGCGCTCTTCAGCACGCTGTCGCTGATCGGTGCCATGATCGCTCCGCAACTCAGCCAGCAGGGGCGCGAGCTTCAGCAACGGCTGCCTCAGGCGATCGACGAAGCGGAGGAGTGGGTAACAGGCCGATTCGGGGGTCTCCTCAGCACAGTGATTCCCGACGCCAGCATCGAGGAGGGTCAGGCACCGGTCCCCGAACCGGAAAACGATGTCCAGCTGCGGGCGCGTCTCGGCGAGCAGATCACCGGCGCGACCGGATACTTCTTCCGCTTCCTGCAGTCCACGGTGGCGCTCATAGCCGGGAGCCTGCTGGCGCTGTTCATCGCCATCTACATCGCCATCAACCCGAAGATGTACAAACGCGGGCTCATGCACCTCTTTCCGCACCGGTACCGGCCAAGGGCAGAGGAGGTGCTGGCGAAAACGGGGCTGCTGCTGCGCCGCTGGCTGGTGACGCAGCTCGTCGCCATGGTGGTAGTGGGCGCTCTCACGACGGTAGCGCTGATGATCATCGACGTTCCCGCCGCTCTGGCGTTGGGAGTGATCGCAGGTCTGCTGGAGTTCATTCCGATGTTCGGCCCGATCCTCGCAGCGGTGCCGGCGATCGGGATGGCGTTCCTGGATTCGCCGCAGAAAGCGCTCATCGTCGCGGCTGTCTACCTTGGAATCCAGCAATTCGAGAGTCAGGTGCTCACGCCGGTGCTGATGAAGGAAGGCATAGATCTGCCGCCGGTCGTGACACTGCTCGCCGGCGCGATCATGGCGCTGGTGTTCGGGTTCATCGGCCTCCTCGTCGCGGTGCCGCTGGTTGGGGCGGCGATGGTGCCGATCAAGATGCTCTATGTGGAAGGTGTGGTCGGCGACGAGGTAACCCTGCCGGGTGACAGGAAAAGCAGGAAACAGCAGGCCGATGACGACGAGGAGGAGGGATCGCCTCGATCACGGGACACGGGCTGATGATCACGGGAATGAGCAAAGGAAGACCAGCCAGCGACGCTCGGCTTGCGAGCGAACTCCCGCTGTTCCGTCGATTCCCTGCCCTGGCATCGTTGCCGCGAGTCGCGTTGGGCGTTTTCCCGACGCCGCTCGAGCGGCTGGAGCTCGCCGGCCTTCGCGGCGAATTGTGGATCAAGCGTGACGACCTGAACGCCACCGAGGACGCGTACGGCGGTAACAAGCTGCGTTCGCTGGAGTTTCTCCTCGGCGACGTTCGGCAGGGTGATACCGTGCTCACGATCGGCGGACATGGTTCCACTCACGTCATGACGACCACCGCGTATGCGCAGCGGCTCGGCGCGCGGATGTTGGCGATTCGCTGGCCGCACCACATGAACCCGATGGCGGAGCGCGTTTCCTCGCGCACCGGCGAGATGCGCGCCGATGCCGGCGAGGCAAGCTGGATAGGATCGGCCTTCCTTCGCGCGTGGATGGCACGGCTGCGCGGCGGTGTGCACTGGGTGCCCCTCGGCGGCACTTCCCCGCTGGGAGTGCTCGGGCACGTCAACGCCGGACTCGAGCTCGCCAGGCAGATTGGCGACGGTACGCTCCCCGCACCAGCACGCG
>CAYXRS010000207.1:0-4470 GCA_964467195.1 uncultured Gemmatimonadaceae bacterium | reverse complement strand
GCGTGGCACGCGAAAATCTCTCCGGAACGGCGATCGCCGGGTACTCGCTCCAGGACATGGTGGGCGAGGGCGGAACGGCCGTGGTCTATCGCGCCGAGCACCCCGAACACGGGTCGGTTGCCGTGAAGGTGCTGCGCGAGAAGCTGCGCAGCGATCGGACGGCCGTGGCGCGATTCCTCCGCGAGGCCTCCTACGGAGTCCGCGTGACTCACCCGAACGTAGTTCGCACCATCGAGATCGGCGAGCCCCAGCCCGGCATGCACTTCCTCGCCATCGAGTGGGCCGCCGGAGAGATCCTCGACAGCTACATCCGGCGTAACGCCCCGCTCTCGCGGGAGGAAACGGCCGAGATCATCGAGCAGATCGCCGGGGCGGTGCAGGCTGCACACGAGGCTGGAATCGTGCATCGCGATCTCAAGCCGGAGAACGTGATGTACGATCCCGAGCAGCGACATGTGAAGCTGCTCGATTTCGGAATCGCCGCCGAGCAGGATCTCTCGCCGGAGGAGCGGCTCACGCGCGCCGGCTTTTTCGTGGGCACGCTCATGTACGTGGCGCCTGAAGCGCTTTCCGGTCAGCTCGTAACGGCCGCCGCCGACCAGTACAGCCTGGCGACCATCGCGTACAACATGCTCACCGGTATCCTACCCTACACGGCGCGTACGCAGCGCGAGATGTTTCAGCAGCTGCTGTCGCAGCCGCCGGCGCCTCTCAACAGCGCACGCAAGGGGTTCACCTACGGCTCGGAAGTGGAAGCCGTGATCATGAAGGCCCTCGCAAGGAACCCCGCCGAGCGCTTCGCCTCGGTAACGGAGTTCGCCGCCGAACTCAAGAACGCGCTCCAAAAGGCACCGGCTGAGTCCGAGAAGGGGGGAGGGGAAGGGCTCATTGGACGGCTCAAGGGGATGTTCGGCAAGTAGCTCGGGCGCTCCTGACCTCACCCTCTCTCACACGGCCCCTACTCCAGTACCGCGACTCTCCAGTCCCGGCGCCTTGACGCCGGCCTCGAGACCCGGATCACCCATGGGAAGCCAGACCGTGAACGTAGAGCCGCGTCCAAGCACGCTTGTCACCGTGACGGCGCCGCCGAGGAGACGCGCAAGACGTCGGGAGATCGGCAGCCCCAGTCCGGTGCCGCGCTGCATGGAGTCTGTGCGGGGACCGGCGTTCACCTGCTCGAACTCGCCAAAAATCCGCTCCTGATCGGCCGGAGCGATCCCGACACCGCTGTCCACCACCTGGATGGCGAACCACGGATGCTCCACGGAGGGAGGCGGCGTGGGGGCAGCGATCAGCTGGGGAAGCTCCTCGGCTCTCGTCACCAGATGCGCGCGGATGAAGATGCCGCCCCGCTCCGTGAACTTGGCTGCATTCCCGAGCAGGTTAATGAGGATCTGACGGAGGTGTGTGCGGTCGGTATATACGCGCGGCAGCTCACCTCCAACCGTAACGGAGAGCGTTAGCCCGCGCTCCGTTACCAGCGATTCCACCTCGGTAGCGACGTCGTGAACGAATGGGCGCAGCTCCACCGCCTCGCGTTCCACCTCCAGCCTCCCCGCAGCCATCTTGGCGATGTCCAGCACCTGATCCACGAGGGCTCGCAAATGAGCCGCCGAGCTGGCGATCCTCTCCACTGGAGCAGTTTGTCGCTCTGAGAGATCTCCGTACACGCCATCGCGCAGGAGCTCCACGAACCCGACTATCGCATTCAGCGGCGTGCGCAACTCGTGAGACACGCTGGCCAGAAACTCGCTCTTCGCCCGGTTGGCACGGAGGAGCTCCGACGACAGTCGCTCCAGCTCGGCCGTACGCTCCTCCACGCGCCGCCCCTGTCGGCGCTCGTGAAGCAGCGATACGAACAGCGCTCCGAGAGTAAGGGTCCCGACTGCCCACACGGTAAGCCGCAGCCACGGGCCAGCAACGGTTCGTGTGACGAGCACCGTCCACTGCTGGCTGCCCGGTACCGTCACGGTGGCCGAGGCGGAACGCGCGAAGGCGCGAACGCCCTCCCAGCGCTGAATGGCGATGGTGTCTTCACCGGCTACCACCATGAAGTCGTGCAGGCGAGCGTCGTGACGGCGCAGAACGGTACCGAGGAGCGATCCGGCGGCAATGCTTCCGCCCGCGTAGCCAAGGAACCGATCGTCCAGGAAAAGGGGCTCAAGAAGCAGAAAGCCGTGCTCGCCGGGAAGCAGATCACCGCGAGTCGATACCTGCGTGCGGCGCGTGGTGCGGGCGTCGCGCGTTAGAACCGCAATGTCGTACACGCGCAGCGTGTCGAGCAGCACGTCGGGTGGCAGAGCCGCGCCATCTACTCCCAACAGGTATTCGTGCCGGACGCGGCCATTGGAGTCGGTGACCCACACTCGCTGGAATCCTGCGGCATACTCCAGCATGGGCCCCATCAGGGAGCGAAAGTCCTCCGGAGGGACCTCGCCTCGCCCTGCAATGAACAGCAGCCGCACCGATTGGAGCGCCTCCGCGTGCACGGCCAGGAACCCCTCTATCGCCGCCGCCGTCTCCACCGCCTGGAGCTCCGCCTCCACGCGCTCATGCTCCGAGAGCGCCCGATCCACCGCGAACAGTCCGGCTAGGGCGATCAGCAGCGTCGCGACGAGCGCGAGGCTGGAGAGCCTGATTACACCGAATAATGGAAGACGCAGCTCCATCGAGTGGCGTGAGAGCATAGGTCCGGCTGTGTGGCCGCCGGGATGACGTGAACCCTGGGTCGAAGCAGTGGGCAGAGAGGGCCACTGTGCTCTACCCGGCCTATGGAAGCTAGCAGGTGGGCCGCGAGCCAGGCGCCTCTCGGCCGCGATTTCTCTGAACGCCCCTCATCTGGCCTCTCGTCGCGCGCGACGTCAAACTACCAGCATGCCAGACCGGGAGAAGCTCATCCGACTGTTGGCCGAGCGATCGACGCGCCGCGGCGATTTCGTGCTCTCCTCGGGCCGTCGGTCCTCACTCTACATTGACGCCCGATTGACGACAATGAGCCCCGACGGGCTCGTTCTGATCGGAACCCTCGGCCTTCAGACGATCCACGACGCCGGCTGGAAGCCCGACGCGGTGGGCGGTCTCACGCTGGGTGCCGATCCCGTGGCGTACGCCATCGCCCTTGCCAGCGCACTTGCCGGCACACCCATACGCGCCTTCACCGTTCGCAAGCAGGCGAAAGCGCACGGCACCGGACGTCGCATCGAAGGTCCGTTCCGATCGCGCGACAGAGTCGTCATTGTGGAGGACGTGATCACCACTGGCGGCTCGGCGCTCGACGCGATGCGCGCCGTGCGGGAAGCCGGGGGCGAGGTGGCCGGAGTGCTTGCGGTGGTCGACCGCGAGGAAGGCGGCCGCGCCGCGCTCGAGGCGGAAGGGCTCCAGGTGCGCGCGCTGACGCGAGCCGAGGAGCTCATCGCACTCGTTCCAGGCTAGTCCGGCGGAAGGCACGCGCGCTGGCTGCCCCGAACCGGAGCCGCGAGAGGAGGCACAGCCGACTGGCGACCTGCCTGGCCAACCTTTCGGAGGACCGTGACGACGGCGACAAGGATCACCCCCGAAGACCACACTGCGAACCCGCGGCGGCCGGCGCGCGCTCGCCGCACCGTCTCCGCCATAGTGGCGATGGCGGCCGATTCGTCGGATGAGCAGAAGCAGAAGGACCTGGTAACCTTCCGCCTCGGCGCAAGGCGCCGGCGTACGACGATCGTTCTCGTCGGACTCGCCCTCTGGATCTCGGTGCTGCTGGACGTCATCTCCGCGCCGATGTGGGTGCAAGGGTCGATCTTCGTGAGTGCGATCCTGGCGAACGAAGTGCTCACCGCAATCGCCACCAACCCCGCGCGCCACGCGTGGTGGCACCGATACCTGTTCGCCACGCTCGATGTCGCGCTCATCAGCACGCTCGTGGCGGTATTCGGTTACAGCGGCCTCATCGCCGTCTATTTTGCGGCGATCGTTCCGTACTCGTTCGACCAGGGACGCGTCCTCGGCCGATACGTGCTCGTCGCGTCGGTTGTGGGATACGTGACCGGGCGGCTGATCTACGAAAAGGTGAATCCCGGCAGCAGCTCCGGATTCGCGTTCCTGCTGGACGCGGCCATCATCATGATCGTCGCATTCATGGTAGTTCCCATCTCTTCGCGGCTCATCAGACGCATACGGGCCACACGCGATTGCATTGCCGAGGCCGAGCGTGGCGATTTGTCGGCGCGCGCGGCCGCGCGCCACACCGATGAGCTCGGCTTCCTGGAGCGCTCGTTCAACCAGATGCTCGAGGAGCTGGGAACGATGATCGCGTCGGTGCAGCGCGAGGGGGACCAGGTTGCGGCGCTGGCCGAGCAGCTGGCGTCGGCAGCGCACGGGATCGCGGCGACCAGCGCGCGCTTCGCGCAGACTGCGGAGGGACTGTCGTCGGGGCTCGACCGGCAGCGCCGCGAATGCCTGGTCCTGGGCCAGAACGTAACGCGCGAG
>CAYXRS010000206.1:0-4497 GCA_964467195.1 uncultured Gemmatimonadaceae bacterium | reverse complement strand
CAGCTCGATCTCCTGCTGAAAGCGCACGAGATTGGCACGCTGCCGCTGGATGCGATTGCGCAGATCTTCCACGCGCGTCACCAGCGCGCGGTCGCGGCGTGCCAGCAGGTACAGGTACTTATAGCGAGACACGAGATCGCCGAACGACTGCGCGGCCATTAGCACTTCCACGTCGTACAGATTGCCGCGCTTGTAGATGTCCACCAGGCGGCGGTCGAGTACCGCCTTCTTCATGGCGAGCTCATCCTCGGCACGCACCAGATCCGACGTGGATGCGGCCACCTCGCGATTGATAACATCCAGCTGCCCCTCGAGCGAGCGCACCAGACGAGCCGTCGTCTCCGCCTGCCGATCGATATTGCCGATCTCCTCCGAGAGCGTCGACACCGTACCGCGCAAATCGAGCATCCTGCGCTGCAGCTGTTCGCGCTCGCGACGCAGCGCCTCGAGGCGCTGCCGCTCGGCGCGGAGCGCGGCCTCGGGGTTCTGCGCCTGCTGCGCGCCGAGCTCCGCCGCCGGTACGGCGACGAGCAGAGCGAACGCCAGGAAGAGCGGGATCAGACGCGACGTAGATGCCTCCCCACCGACAGGGCGCTCCCGAGCAGGCCGATGATGCCGCCGGCGAACAACCCGAGCATGGTGATGCCGGGATCGAAGAAGGTAGTTTCTATCAGCCGCGCGCTGACGACCCGGTGTGCGCCCCATGTGAATAGCAGCGCGAGTGTGCCGCCAAGCACACCCTTGAACAGTCCGTCGATCAGGAATGGACGGCGGACGAAGCCGTCCGTGGCGCCCACCAGCCTCATTATCGAAATCTCCTTCGCGCGTGACAGCACCGTCATTCGTATCGTCGAGCCGATGATCATCAGCGCAATGATGGCGAAGGCGACGCCCAGCACCGCTCCGGCGGCCGCGGCGAGCGAGCGGAGGTCGTAGAGCTTCTGGACCCACTCCTGTCCGTAGCGGATGTCATCGACGAATGCATAACTTCCGATGCGCTCGGCTACCGCATCCACCGTTGCCGGATCGCGAAAACCCTGACGGAGCCGCACCTCGTAGGACGCCGGCAGAAAGGCAGCCTCGTACACGTCCTCGAACTCCTCCAGCTCCTGTCTGGCGCGCAACAGCGCATCCTCGGAGGTGACCAGCTCGACCGAGGCGACCTCCGGAAAGGCCGCGATGTCCGACATTCCAGCGGCGACGGTCTCCACCGCGGTGCCATCGGCAATGAAAGCGCGGATCTCCACGCGCTCCTCCACCTGGAGCAGCGCCTGACGGATGTTGAGAGCGACGAGCCCGAACAGGCCGAAGGCGAACAGGCTGAAGGAGATGGTGAGCACACTGAGGGCGCTCAGCAGCGGGGCGCGTCGGAAGGCGAGGAGCGCTTCGCGAAAGGTCAGACGCATGACTGAAAGGTTAGACGCATGACTATGGAGTGCTGGGTGCGCTTGGCGCGCCGGGAGCAACCAGGTGTGGTTCGGCGGAGTCGTAGACGATCTGACCCCGGTTGAGCTCGATCACCCGGTACTCCGAGCGCCGTACCACGTCCAGGTTGTGCGTGGCCATGATGACGGCGGTGCCCGCCGCGTTGATGTCGCGCAGCAACTGAATGACGCCACGAGTGGCGCGCTCATCCAGATTCCCGGTGGGCTCGTCCGCGATCAGCACGAACGGGTCGTTGGCAAGCGCGCGGGCAATCCCCACGCGCTGCTGCTC
The DNA here is from genome assembly GCA_964467195.1 of uncultured Gemmatimonadaceae bacterium. Lineage (GTDB taxonomy): Bacteria > Gemmatimonadota > Gemmatimonadetes > Gemmatimonadales > Gemmatimonadaceae > CAYXRS01. The sequence continues at coordinate 2,781 of CAYXRS010000206.1, read as the reverse complement.
GCCGCCCGACATCTCCTGCGGGTAGGCGGAACCCTTGGACGCCAGCCCTACCTGGGTCAGCAGCCGCCCAACCTTGGCGGGGATGGCGCCCCGCGGCGCGCCCGTCACCTCGAGCGCGAACGCGATGTTCTCCTCGGCGGTGCGATCCTCCAGCAACCGGAAGTCCTGAAAGACAATGCCCAGCCGCCGCCGCAGCAGGGGAATCTCACGCGGGCGAACGGTTGCCGAGTTGACGCCGCTCACCAGCACCTCACCCTTGGTGGGCCGCTCTTCCATGAAAAGAAGCTTCAGGATGGTGGACTTGCCGGCACCGCTCGGCCCAGTCAGGAAGGCGAACTCACCCTTCTTGATGCGGAAGGATACGTCCGAAAGGGCGCGTCCCGACCTCGGGTATTCCTTGGTGACGTGGGAGAAGCGAATCATGACAGCCGGGATGCGGGATGCGGGGTGCGGGATTTGGGGGGCCTGGACGGGGAGCCCTGGCGTACCGACGATCGCAGGGCCGCAGGGGGCGCGATTGTCAAAGCTAACACCGGGAGCAGCGACATGTTCCCCGGCTGCTGTCTGAGCATTCATCACGTCTGCGCCACCGACCTGCGGATACCGAACCGTCACTCTGTCAGTGCCTGCTCGAGGTCCGCTATGAGATCCGTCACATTCTCGATGCCGACGCTGATCCGGAGAAAGCCATCGGGAATCCCTGCGCTGGCGCGCTGTTCGGCAGAAAGATGATCGTGCGAGGTGAATCGTGGCTCCGAGATCAGCGTGTCGACGCCTCCCAGGCTGGGTGCCGGCGTGAAGAGGCGCAACCGCCGGATCACGCGGTCGGCGGCATCGGCGCCGCCAGCAAGCTCGATCGCCAGCATTCCGCCAAAACCGTCCTGCTGGCTCTTGGCGATGGCGTGATCGGAGTGAGTGGCGAGTCCCGGGTAGTGCACGCGACTTACGCCCGGGTGCGTCTCGCACCACTCGGCGAGAGCCTGCGCGCTCTCGTTCTGCCTCCGTACGCGAAGCTCCAAAGTCTTGAGGCCTCGCTCCAGCAGCCAACAGGCGAAAGGGTCGGGCGCCTGTCCCCACAACATCATCTTGCTGCGAACCTCCTCGATGTACGAGGCTGTGCCCAGCACGACACCGGCGAGCACGTCGTGGTGACCGTTCAGGTACTTGGTGGCGGAGTGAATCACCACGTCTGCGCCGTGCTCCAACGGACGGAAGTTCACCGGGCTCGCAAAGGTGGAATCCACTACCAGGGCAATGCCGTTCTCCTTGGCGAGGTGCGTGACGGCGCGCATGTCGAGCACGCGGCAGGTCGGGTTGACCGGGGTCTCGATGAAGATCGCCCGGGTATGCTTTCGCACCGCCTTGCGCCAGGCGCGCGTTTCCGTGGGATTCACGAACGTCATCCGGACGCCGAACGTCTCCAGCTCCTGCGTCAGAAGGCGTTGCGTGCCGCCGTAGAGCCAGGCGCTTGCCGCCAGGTGGTCGCCAGGCCGCAGAAGGGCAAGCAGGGCGCAGGCCGTGGCCCCCATCCCGCTGGCCAGCACCAGCGCCGCCTCGGCACCCTCCAGAAGCGCAAGACGCTCCTGCACCGATTCGGCGTTCGGATTGTTGCCGTACCGCGGATAGCGCAGCCCTTCGGCCGTGCCGGCTTCCTGTACGTGGATCGTGCCCTGATGGATGGGCTTCACCACCGGTGCGCCTGCCTCGGCCTCCGCCTTGCCGCCGTGAACGGCGATCGTGGAGAGCCCTTGGCGCGTGGCGGTATGGTCCATCGATTCCCTAGGCGAGGTCGGTTCTGGTAGGTGTGTCGAGGTCTGGCTTGGTGATCGTGACGATCTCGGAAACAGAAGCTCCGAAGATGTCCCGCAGTGCTACAGTGCCGCGGGTGAGCGATTCATCGATGCGCACCTCGGCCAGCTCGTTTCGTCGCGGCGTTTGTATCCACGCCAGTTCGCCCTCCGTGAGCATTCGGACGTGCGCATCGTCCGGGCGAAGCCAGACGAGTGGACCCCTCTCGGGATCGCCTCGCCGGGTGGCGATCAGCCGGACGACCTGGAGCGGGGGGTTGAACCGGCCACTCACGTCGCCGTGCCGATGGCGATATAGCCTTCTTCGTGGCGCATCACGAGCCGGCGCCGGCACAGACCATCCAGAAGGGCGGCCGTCTGCTCCGGATTCAGCCCCACCAGACCGCAGAGGTCCGATATGTCGGCCACCACCGCCCGGCCCAGCCGGCACATCGCTTCCCACGCCCGCCGCTCGCCTTCGTCCACATTTCCGACGAGCATCAGCGCGCCGTCGTCACTCTCGGCCACGATGGCGATGCGGTGGCGCTCCAGGACCGTCTCGATGGCGTCGAGATGTGAGTCGCTCACGCCGCGGAAGAGGAAGTACACCTCGCGGCCGGACAGCTCGTGGCCATAGCGGAGCAGGAGCTTGGCGACGATCTCGTCCGCGCACGAGAAATCCAGCAGACCCACGTGAGAGAAGTCGATCACGGTGAGCGTACGGTCACCGATCTCTTCCAGCTGCTGCTCGATGCCCGTGCGCACTGCGGCGCCGGTGGGACGGGTAACCAGATCAGAGTACAGGTCGCAGACCGTGCGGCGCAGTACGGTGCTGAGATCGATATGGTTGATCACCGAGCGGCTACCCGTTCAGGAATCGTGATCTGCATCTGAGCGCCCGGAAATTCAGGAAGCTTCTTTTCGAGCGGCGCGTCGTCGTCCCAACTCGGAACGATTGCGATTCTAGCAGATCCGCTTCGAACAGACAACTTCC
>CAYXRS010000205.1:0-4534 GCA_964467195.1 uncultured Gemmatimonadaceae bacterium | reverse complement strand
GACCGCCAGCACTTCGCCCTTCGCCCCGACCTGATGATGTCGGAGCGGACACTCATCGGCGCCGAACCGCCGCGCGGGCAGCAGCTCGAGGACCACTACTTCGGCGGCATCCCCGAGCGCGTCCAGGCGTGCATTACCGACGTCGAGACGGAGCTCTACAAGCTCGGCGTACCTATCGTCACTCGGCACAACGAGGTAGCACCGAGCCAGTTCGAGATGGCGCCGATCTACGAGGAGACCGACCTGGCCGTGGATCACAACCAGCTCGTCATGGCCACCCTTCGCAAGGTTGCGCTGCGACACGGGCTGCGCGCGATACTGCACGAGAAGCCGTTCGCCGGTGTGAACGGCAACGGCAAGCACTGCAACTGGTCGATGGCGATCGTGTCTGACGACCCGACGTTCGACGGCACCAATCTGCTCAAGCCGGGACGCACGCCGCACCAGAACCTGCGATTCCTGATCTTTCTGGCAGCGGTGCTGAAGGCCGTGCACAAGCACTCCGGTCTGCTGCGCGCCGGCATCGCGTCGTCCGGCAACGAGCATCGCCTTGGCGCCAACGAAGCGCCGCCGGCGATCATCTCGGTGTTCATGGGATCGGAACTGACGCGCATGATCGAGGACATTGCCGAGGGGCGGACGTCGAGCAACGCTGCCCAGGCGATGATCCGGCTGGGCGTAGCGAAGCTGCCGGAAATCGAGAAGGACAACACTGACCGCAACCGTACGTCGCCCTTCGCCTTCACCGGTCAGAAGTTCGAGTATCGCGCAGTGGGCGGGTCGCAGTCCATCGCATTTCCCGTAATGGTCCTGAACGCCACCGTCGCCGAGGCGATCGGCGAGCTCACCGAGCAGTTGCGCGAGGCGCTGCCGGAGTCGAAGACGGTGGATGACGCCGTGCTCACGGTGGTGCAGCGCGCCTTTGCCGACACAGCACCGATCCGCTTCGAGGGGAACAACTACTCGGAGGAATGGGTTGCCGAGGCCGAGCGCCGCGGACTCCCGAACATGCGCCACTCGCCGGAGGCGATGGCGCAGCTCGTCACCGCGCAGTCGCGCGCGCTCTTCGAGCGGCTCGGCGTTCTCTCTCCGCGCGAGCTGGAGTCACGCTACCATGTGCGACTCGAGCGCTACGTGAAGGACAAGCTGATCGAGATCAATACGCTCGCTCAGATGGTGGACACGATGATTCTTCCCGCCGCTTTCAACTTCGCCAACGCACTCGCGGCTGGCGCCGCGCACGCCCGGTCCGCGGGCATCACAGTGGTGCCGCAGGTGGAAGCGGCGAACGTGGTGGGCCGCCTGATAGAGGAGCTTCAGGCACGCCGAACAGCCATGCAGGACTTGCTCGCACGCGCCGAGTCCATGCATGACGCACTCGAGGAGCAGGCAATGCTCCTCTCCACCGACGGTGCGGCACGTATGCTCGCGGTCCGCGAGATCTGCGACAAGCTGGAGCTGACGCTGGGTGATGAGCTCTGGCCGCTGCCGAAATATCGCGAGATTCTGTTTCCGGCCTGAGTCAGGCGAAGGGCGAGGGAGGACGCGCCGGCTGTCGAGACTCTGGGCCGACCATCGAGACTCTGGAGAGTACGGCATCCGCAGGGAATCGGGGCTCGGCGATCATCGGCGCGCTCACCGCACCGCGAAAATGGGTCCCGGCGTCGCTGCGATCGGCAGGCGCCTCGCCGGCGCGAATGCCCGACGGCCGTATCGGTCTGGCGGTCCGGGCAAGTTCTTAGCGGAGTGTGGACGTGAGGGCGTCGCCGGGTCACCCGTTCGGCGCCCGGCCCTTGGCCCCCCCAGGGCGCCGGCGGCCACGATAGGGTGATCCGTACTGGCAGGGTGACCCCTACTGGTTCGGCGGGGTTGATTGAGCGGATCCCAATACCAATCGCAACCTTCACACAGCCTGAGATGCCTGCCACCGCTCTGGCACGGAAGCTTCCCGTTCTTATCGCCGCTTCACTCCTGATTGGGTGTGAGGCGTCGACGGGCCCCCGCCAGCGCGCCTTTCCGGAGCTCACACCGGCCCAGCGTGAGGTCGCACGAGCCAGCAACTCGTTCGCCTTCTCGATGCTGCGCCAGCTCACCGATGAGAGCCCGCACTCGAGCGTCTTCTTCTCGCCGCTCAGCGCCTCGATGGCACTCGGCATGACGATGAACGGTGCTGTCGGCGAGACGTGGAATGAGATGCGGGATGCGCTCGGACACGACGCGCTTTCCGAAGAGGAGATCAACGCCGCCTATCGCGATCTGATGACGTCGCTGGTAAGCCACGACCGGCGCGTGCAGCTCTCAGTGGCGAATTCGATCTGGCACGAACGTGCCTTCCCCGTCCAAACCAGCTTCCTCAATGTAGCTCGGCGCTACTTCGACGCCGAGGTGACGGCGCTGGACTTTCGGTCGCCTGCGGCTCTGTCGACGATCAACGGATGGGTGGACCGCAGGACGAACGGACGAATCCCGGAGATCCTGGACGAGATCGCCCCGGATGACATCATGTACTTGATCAACGCGGTGTACTTCAAGGGCGACTGGTCGGCCGCCTTCGATGTGAGCCGCACTCACGCTCGCAGCTTCCACACACCGGGGGGAGAACGATCGGCACGCATGATGGTGCGCGAGGGAGCCTATCCGGCCGCTCGCGGCGACGGCTGGCACGCGGCCGAGCTCCCGTACGGAGCCGGCGATTTCGCCATGCTCGTGGTGGTGCCCGACCAGTCCGATGCGCTTGATGCCTTTGTTGGCGAGCTCGACGCGGCCCGTTGGAGTTCGATCGTCGCTGCCCTCAGCGAGCAGAACGGCGAGGTTCATCTCCCGAAGTTCCGCCTGGAGTGGACGAAGGTGCTGAACGAGCCGCTGCAAGCGCTCGGGATGCGGCTCGCCTTCGGAGGGGGAGACCTTTCGCGGATCTCTGATGCCGAACAGCTGGAGATCAGCGAAGTGCGTCAGAAGACGTTCGTGGTAGTGGATGAGTTGGGCACCGAGGCCGCGGCGGCGACCAGCGTTGGTGTGCGGCCCGTCAGCCTGCCTCCCGCACTACTCATGGCTGACCGGCCCTTCGTGTTCGCGATAAGGGAGCGGAGCTCGGGCGTGATCCTCTTCGTCGGCGCGCTGCGAGAGCCGCCGCAAAGCTGAATCGGCATCAAGGGTTCAAGGGGTCAGAGTCGTTGAAAGCATGCTTTCAACGACTCTGACCCCTTGAACGGCATCAACCCGTTGAACCCGACCTGTCGCCCCCACCCACCCCCTTCTAGTATTTCGCCAGATACTCGTCCAGCTCCCACTGATGCACCTGCGTGATGTACTCCTTCCACTCCTCACGCTTGGCGAGCAGGAAGTGGTTGGTGATGTGCTCGCCGAGTGCGGCAGTAATGACCTTGCTCTTCTCGAGCTCGTCGCAGGCTTCGGCAAGGTTGTGCGGCAGGTCGTCGATGCGAAGGCGGCGCCGCTCGCGATGGGACATCTCCCAGATATTGGTGTCCACCGGCTCGCGTGAGTCGGCATTCGTTTCGATGCCATCCAGGCCGGCGGCAAGCTGGACGGCCAGCGCCAGGTACGGATTGGCGGAAGGATCCGGCATTCGCAGCTCGAGACGGGTTCCGAGCCCGCGACGCTCGGGGATTCGTATCATTGGCGAGCGGTTGTGCATGGACCAGGCAACGTTCACCGGAGCCTCATAGCCAGGCACGAGCCGCTTGTACGAGTTCACCAGCGGGTTGGTGATGGCGCAGAGAGAGCGCGCGTGCTTCAGCAGTCCGCCGATGTACTGCAAGGCCACGTCACTCAGCTCCCACTTCGCCTCGGGGTCGAAGAACGCGTTCTCCTCGCCGCGAAAGAGCGACTGGTGCGTGTGCATCCCGCTGCCGTTCTGCCCATAGATCGGTTTTGGCATGAACGACGCGTGCAGCCCGAACTGGCGCGCCACGTTGCGAACGACGAAGCGGAAGGTGGCGATGTTGTCGGCCGTCGTAAGCGCATCTGCGTAGCGGAAGTCTATCTCGTGCTGCCCATGCGCCACCTCATGATGCGCCGCTTCGATCTCGAAGCCCATCTGCTCCAGCACATCCACGATCACCCGGCGGGCTTCCTCGCCAAGATCTACGGGAGTGAGATCGAAATAGGAGCCCACATCGTGCGTCGTCGTCGTGGCGAGCCCTTCGGGAGTGCGCTTGAACATGAAGAACTCGGCTTCCATGCCGGCGTTCATCGAGAAACCATGGTCGGCCGCTCGCTCGAGCTGCCGCTTGAGCACGCCGCGCGGATCTCCCTCGAAGGGTTTTCCGTCGGGCCGGTTGATGTCACAGATGATTCGCGCCACCCGGTTGTCGGCGTCGCCCCAGGGAAAGATGCGGAAGGTGGACAGGTCGGGAGCGAGCAGCATGTCCGACTCCTCGATGCGCACGAATCCCTCTATTGATGAGCCATCGAACATCATGTCCCCGGCAAATGCCTTCTCGAATTGCGAAGCCGGCACCTCCACGTTCTTGTTGACGCCGGTGATGTCGGTGAACTGAAGCCGCAGGAAGCG
>CAYXRS010000204.1:0-4591 GCA_964467195.1 uncultured Gemmatimonadaceae bacterium | reverse complement strand
TGGAGTACCACAACCTGTGCGCCATCCGGCGCGACATAATTCGCGTGCTTCTCTCCGGCGGGCTCCGTGAAGATCGTTCCGGGGGGACATTCAAAGCTTGATCGTCGGATGCCCGGGCTCGTGAACGCCAGGTCGAACCCACCGTTCAGAATTGTGGCAAAGGTAGGTCGATCGTGCACATGAGCTTCGAGAACGGCGCTGGGCGGGAACCAGGCGAGGGTTACGAGGCAGTCGCGCGCTTCGACGGTTGCGAAGCGGGGGCTCCCCATCGTGACAGGCACGGAACGGCTGGACATGGGAGGAATGGTACCCTCAGGTCCTGAGGAGGTGCCAGGTCGTGCTGGCTCGCGTCCGCGACGAGCACCTCGCCCGGCGAGCTCGCGACGGCAGCATGGACGCGCTCGGCGCTCTCTACGAGCGCCACGCCTCCGAAAACGCGTGAGGGTCCGGCCAGTCCAGCGTACCGATGCAGGGGATCGCGTCAAGGCCGGTTTTAGGACTGCAGCATACACTTTCAGGACATTTGCAGCGCCGGGATGGAAGAGGCCGGGTCGCTCGCGGGAGCGGCCCGGCCTCTTCCCATTCCATGCCGGCGCTATCCGGACACAATGCGCGAGATGAAGTTCATCAGGTCGTCCGCGAACCGCTCCGGTTCCTCCCAGTGCGTGCCATGCCCTGCACCCGCGTACACCAGCAGCCGCGCGTCGGGTATCGCCTCCTGCAGCGTCGCCTGATCCTCCCTGGTGAACAGCTCGTCGCGGTCGCCCCACACGAGCAGCGTCGGTGCCAGGATGCGATCGAGCTCCCTCGACGTGTCGCCCTCCATCGCGCCGGCCACCGCCGCGCGCCAGACGCGTGCGGGCAGCTTCAGGCTCTCCGATACTATCGTCTCGAAGTACTCCTTTTGTACCGGCTTGGCGAGCGTGCTCGCCTGGAAGTCGCGAACGAACTCCGGATCGACGGGATCCTCCAGCTCGTCAACCGCCTTGCGGAGCTCCTCCAGCGCAGGGACCGAGGCCATGGCCGGAGCGGAGCCGATGAGTACGAGAGCTCTTGTCCGATCCGGATGCTCGACGGCAAAGCGCTGGGCCGTGCCGCTGCCGAGCGAGTGCCCGACGATCACGGCCTCGGCGATGTCGAGCGCACGGAGGAATGCTTCGGCATCGGCAGCGTAGTCCCGGAAGGAGTACCCGTGCTCGGGACGACTCGAGTCACCGTGCCCCCGCTGCGAGGGAGCGATGGCGCGCACGTTCTCGGGCAGCGCCGACATCACCGGTTCGAAGGAGCGGCAGGAGTCGGACAGCCCGTGCAGGAAGAGCACGGGAAGTCCCTCCGGACTCCCGCCTTCGAGATACTCGAGGTGTAGGTCGCGCGCGAGCTCCACGCTGTGGATCGTCTGTTCAGTCATGAGACACTCTGCCTCTGGCGGTGAACCCAGCTCCGTGTCGTCGCAATCGCCGCGAGATCATGGTGAATAGCGGTACCGGCGGCCCCGGTCAGGAAGAGGTCATCAGCGCGATGGTAGCGCCTCTGGCTCGCTGGGCAGCGCCCGCGGCTGCACGTCGCCGGGCTCCTCCTGATGAATGGTGCTTACCTCGACTCCGCGTGATGCGGTGATCTCCATCCGGTACATCGAGAGATGCGCGTTGCCGGCGAACTCGAGTCGTCGCGTCAGTAGCTCGTGCGAATCGCGGTCCTGGCGCGTGCGGATCCACGCCGCCGAAGCGAGTGGGCTTCTCTGCCGGTAGTCGGCGCACACGGCCTCGGGTGGTCCGTTGGCCGCGGGCCCGTGGAAGAGCACGATGACGTGTTGCACGCTGTGGGCCTCCACCAGGAAGGCGCATTCATGCCGGAACTGATGGGGACGCAGGAGGGACGTGCCGCTCGTCGCGAGCGCGCCGCCGCCTCCGGGTACGTAAAGCCGATCGTAGCGTCGGATCCCGAGCGCACGGCTGAGGAATTCATCGGTGGCCTCCTGGAGACGACCGTCGGAGCAGCCGACGACGAGCACCCGGGGACGACTCTCGTCCCAGTGGAAGTTCAATTCGAGTCGTTGCGTCACGATTCCTGGCTCGCTCCAGCCACCACCTGAACCTCGCGCCGATGTATGCGCCCGATGTACCGTCCCGCTAGCGCCGACCGAAGGCGGACCGACTCGGTGATCATCAGACCTCCGTGACGCCGGAGGTCGAAACCGGCGGCTTCAACACATTGCCGCCGCCGAGCTTCCCGTCAAGGTGTCTACCCGCAAACGGTGGCTCGCTTGACCGAAAGGCCGCACCGAACGGTCCAACTCCTTGGCGATAACCTGCGACGCGTAACAGCGCGCGGTCAGGTTCAGCGCCTTGGTCTGTACTCGAATAATTCAACCGAATTTCTCGCTGTCCCAGGCCGCACCTGGCGCGAAGAGTTTATGCAGCCACGGCGCGCATCCTCGGGTTCGCGCCTCCACGCGGAACCGCTCGATGCTCGGCGTCTCACGGTGACCTCGACCTCACGCAACCGTGATCCGATTCTCGAGCTCAGCGACCCCGGGCGGAACCCACGGTCGCCCGATGCCATCGGGGCAGGTCCGACCGTGCCGGTGCCTCCCGAGGAGGCTCCCTGCTGAGCTTTCAAGGGGACGGGCTCCTTCAGGGCGTCCCCGCCGCCCCACCTCCGAACAGCATGAGTCCGATGCGAAGCTGCACGTCGAGCTGCTTCAGTTCGCTTGCAACCTCGGTGGCCCCGCTGTACTGCGCGCTGTACGAAAAAACATCGGCGCCCACAGTGACGCCCTTGCCGCCGAGGCGCAGCGCTACGCCACCGCCGATCACTCCGGTCACATCGCTGGTCTCCGACTGGTCGGTGAACGCGACGCCACCACGGCTCACCACACCCACTCCCCCGTTCACGAATACCGCCACCGGACTGGCTGGAGGAAGCAGGTAGACGACAAGCTGCCCGGATCCGTTGAAGAGGCGCGCGTCCCGTGACTCCGCCGGTCCACCATCGGGCCGAAGCGCGAACGTGGTGGGCACGTAGCTGCCGCTCACGCTCAGGCTCAACCTGTTTCCGAGCGCAACGCCCAGCCGCAGTCCGAACGATGGACCTGCTTCCAGCTCCCCCACCGTTCCGTCGGCAGCATCGACCAGCTGCTCGGTGGGAATGTAGAAGCCGATCTCCGGTGAGAGACTCAGGCGCTGCGCCACGGCCGCGGCTGGCCAGCCGGCGCCGGAGAGAAGGAGCACTGCTGCGATCAACGTGCGACATGACGTCACGGCGCTATCCTCCGGGTCGGGATTCTGTGAGTCGCCATGCGACTGGTGATCGAAAGGTTGTTCGACGTCAGCCCATTCTCGATCCGCGTCATGTTGTCGGTGACACCGATCAGAACGCCGATCAGCGAGATGGAACGGGAGAGCATTTCACCTCTGCTGGTGAATGGCTCATGCTCTAAACGCCATAAGCGTCCGAAGTCCGCCAAGACCCGGATCGTCCACCGCCTTTATTGGTGAGGCGCGCCGGTGAGCCACCGGCGGAACGGGGAGGGGCGCTGAGGCCCTCGTGCTTCGGTCTACGCGCCGTGGATCAGCTCTCGCCCCGATCGCGACTTCCGGCGGCCATCAGCTCGGCGAGCTGCTCCTGGTATGTGGCGGCAGCGTCGGCACGTCCCCATGCGCGATACAGCCAGATCACGCGCCTGAGAGCCATGACCTGCTCGCTGGTGCTCAACGGCGAGCGGCGGATCTCGCGGTACGCGTTCACCAGCGTCGGTTCCGCCTCGACGAAGCGGCGTTGCCGAGCCAGCGCGTAACCCAGCGCGGCGTTGGTGAGCGAGAGCAGAGGCGAACCCGGCCGCTCCCCCTGCTGAAGTATGCGGAGCGCATCTCGCAGATGACGTTCACCCTCCACTGCCTCACCCGACTCGGTGAGCGTGAGCCCCAGCCCGTACAGTGCGTAGGCGTGCGATCGCGCTGCGTCGGGGTACAGCTCACGGCGCAGCGCCAGCACCTCCCGGTACAACGGAGCGGCCTCTGCATATGCACCGCGATCGCGACGCAGTCCGGCGAGATTGTTCATGACCGCAAGCGTCGTTGCATGGCGACGGCCATGAAGTGTCTCCAGAATCTCCAGGGCACCGAGCATGAGCGAGTCGGCGGCGAGTGGGTCCAGCTGCTCGGTGGCGAGCGCCAGGTCGCTCAGGCTGGATGCGGTGGACGTGTGCAGGTTTCCATAGAGCGCGCGTCGAAGCGCCAGTCCCTCGCTCACCAAAGGAATGGCCTCGTGCGGTGCGCGCCCGTACGCCGAAACGGTGAGCGTGTGCGCCAGGTCGCCCCGATTGTCTCCCGGAGCAGTCCGCAGCACCTTCACGGCCCGGTCGAGCATCGGCCGGGACTGCGCGTCGTCGACATCCACCTCGGAACGGTAGGCGGCGTAATTGGTGAGGATCCTCGCCACCACTGGATGCGACGGACCGGCGGTGCGCTCGGCGAGCTCCAGCGCCTCCTCAAAGAGAGCCAGCGCCCGCTGCCGGTCGCTCCGGGCGGCGATGTGCGCAAGGAGACCCAGGTCGGCGGCGGCGTCGCGGTGCAGCTCTCCGTCTCCAGCC
>CAYXRS010000203.1:0-4614 GCA_964467195.1 uncultured Gemmatimonadaceae bacterium | reverse complement strand
CGCTGGAGAAGCTCGACGGCGGTGTCGTTGTCGCCCATGATCGTCCGGGCGAACGCCTCCCGGGTGAGTAGGAGGCCTGTGGGGTCCACGCTCCGGTCACCGCGGGACCCCACCAACAACGCCCGAGCCGTGTCGATCAGACGCGGATCGTATCTGGCCGCCCGAGCGATGACCGCGGCCAGAACGATTTGGGCCTCACGACGCTTGAGCTCCCAGTCGCCCGCAGACCTGACCCGCTCCAGCTCGGCAACCAGCCGGCGCGCGCGCGCCGGATCGGCGGAATCCGCCCGCGTCGTCATCATCCAGAGCTGACACTCGAGAAAGTTGGCCTCGTCGGGAAAACGGCGTGCCCCATCCTCGCAGAAGCGCTTGGCGCTGGAATGCTGCTCCATGCTGTAGTTGGTCGCGAACAGCTGCCAGAGAATGTCCGGCGCTCGCTGGAGGTACTGGTCCGCCTCGTAGGCGCGCTGCGCCGCGAACGCAGACTGCACAAGATCAGATTCCGCGGCACGCAAATGACTCAGGACGAACCATGCCGACGCGTTCTTCGGATTCAGCTGCGTTGCCCTTGAGAGGTCCTGCTCCGCGGCATCGAACAGGCGCTGCGCGGTGGCCACGGTGGGCTCGAGTCGCGAAAGCCGATAGCGCAGCGTTCCACGTATCTCGAACGCACTCGAATGATTGCTGTCCAGCGCTATCGCACGATCGGCATGGGCGATACCCTCTTCCGCAAATCGCGCCATCAGCGACCGGTCGTCGGCAAACCGCGCCCGTTCGTTGGCGAGACGCGCGCGCTGGACCGTCGGCTCGGCCCACCGGGGATCCGCCTCCGCTGCTGCGCGCAGAAGCGAGTCGGCGCGCGACATCTCGCGTACCCAACCGTCGCGGTCACCGTCGTCAAGCAAACCTTCCGCTGTCTTGCGCGTGTGCTCGCCCCTCTGGAGCAGTCCCCATGCGGTCGCGCTCCTGGTGCCGCCGCGGGTCGCCGACAGCGTGACGCTCCGGCCGATCTGTCGCAGTACGAGTTGCGACGCCTGCATGGTGGCGGCCTCACGAGCCGCAAGGAGATCGCCCGCGGGCACGGCAATGTTCAGAGGTTCATCCCGCACCGGAGCGCCTGCGCTGTCTACCAGCTGGATAGTCAGCTTCAGCGAATCACCCGAAGGTTCCACGCTCCCCAAAACCAACAGTCCTGCCTGGAGCCTCTTCGCCACATCGGCATAGGCGGTACTCCCGCGGAAGGGGAGCACGCCATTCTGGGATACTACGTCAACGCCTTCCAGGCGGGCAAACTCCTCGATGAGCGCCTCGGTGAGACCGTCGGCAAGGTAACCCAGTTCGCCGCCGCTCTTGTCCTGGAAGTACGTCACGGCGACCCGGGCGTGCCGGGCAACACCGTTGCCAGTGGAGGCCGATGCCTGGCCGTCGCCTCCCTGGCTCCAAACGACCAATCCTCCTGCTAGCAGCAGAATTGGGAGGCCGATCATCGCTATGCGCAGAACGGACGAGCGTCCGTGCGCAGGCGCGCGCCGAGCTCCCGTAACGTGCGCCGCCGATACGGCGGCCGCGTAATGGGAGATGGTCTTGCCCGAGGTGTCGCCAAGAGCCTTCACGAAATCGACTGCTTTCGCGAACCGATCGACCGGGGCCTTTGCCATCGCGACGCGGATCGTCTGATCCACGTGCATTGGGACAGTGCGCCGAATTGTCGTGATGTTCGGCGCCTCATCCATGAGATGCCGCGCCGTGATAGCCTGAGCGTTGGGGCCAGTGAACGGCGGCGTGCCGGCGAGCATTTCATAGAGGATGCAGCCCAGCGCATAGATGTCGCTGCGACCATCGATATGCCGTTCGGCCGTTGCCTGTTCCGGGCTCATGTACTGAGGCGTGCCGAGCGTGATCCCCGTCTTGGTAAGACGCTCGTCACCCGCGGAACTCACCGCACGCGCGATTCCGAAATCGGCTACGATTACCTGCCCGTTCACATCGATAAGAATGTTCTCGGGCTTGATGTCGCGGTGCACGACTCCCTTCGCGTGCGCGAGATCGAGCGCCGAAGCGACATCCGAGGCGATGCGCAAAGCCTCCGGGACGGCGATCTGTCGCTCGCGGTCCAGCTTCGCTCGCAACGACTCGCCCTCAATGAAGGGCATCGTGTAGTAGAGCGTTCCGGCTGCTTCACCAGAGTCGAAGATGCCGAGGATGTTCGGGTGCTGAAGCGACGATGCGACTTCGATCTCGCGACGAAAGCGCTCAGGGCCAAGCACGCTCGCGAGATCGGGGAGCAGGACCTTGACCGCGACGTCCCGGTCGCGCGCGAGATCGCGAGCCAGGTAAACGGTGGCCATACCGCCCTGGCCAAGCTCGCGTATGATCGTGTAGCGATCGGCGAGCGCGGCGGCGATGCGCTCCGAAAGGGCGTCAGACACTTCGACTCCTTCGGTCAGGCGAGTCCGAGGAGATATGATCAATAATGATCATCTCGAGAGCAAGGACTCGCCAGAGGGTACACTGGGACTGATACGACCCTCAAAGTAAACGTTTACCAGCAAAATTCCACTGGCCTGTTACCGGCCCCTGGCGCGCAACCCCTTGTGCTTCCCCGGGCCCCGAGGGTTCCTTCCGGTCAGATGACGATATTCAGCAAGCGCCCAGGGACAAACACCACTTTCCTGGGTTCACCAGTGACGAACCTGGTGATCTGTTCTTCCCCCATGGCCGCAGAAAGGGCTGCTTCCTCCGTTACGTCCCGGCTCACGGCCACTCTGCCGCGCAGCTTCCCGTTCACCTGGACGACCAGCTCCACCTTGTCTTCGGCAGCCAGCGCAGGGTCCCATGCCGGCCAGCCGGCCTCCAGCACGCTTCCGGCGTTCCCCAGCCGCTCCCAGAGCTCCTCGGCCAGGTGCGGCGCATATGGCGCCACCAACTGAACCAGCGGCTCCACCTCGGCCCGATGCGGCACGCGCTCGCCGGCTCTCACCACGTTGATGTACTCCATCATCGCGGCAATGGCAGTGTTGTAGCTGAGCCGCCCGGTGTCGTCCCCTGCCTTCCTGATCGTCTGGTGCAGCTTCCGCAGTACGGCGGGGTCGGGCCCGCCTTCCATGCGAGCTTCGTGCACGGACGTCCAGAGCCTGTCCAGAAAACGGCGCACGCCCGAGATCCCGCGGTCGCGAAAGTCGCCACCCTCCTCGAAGGGGCCGATGAACATGAGGTACATGCGGAACGCGTCGGCGCCCCACTCCTCTATGTACTCATCGGGGATCACCACGTTGCCGCGGCTCTTCGACATCTTGGCGCCTTCGCGGATGATCATGCCGTGAGCGCGGAAGCGCCTGAACGGCTCCTCGAAATCGAGATGCCCGGAATCGTGCAGCGCCATCGTGATGAAGCGCGTGTACAGCAAGTGCAGCACGGCGTGCTCGTTGCCGCCTATGTAGAAGTCGACCGGCAGCCAGCGCCTGGTGCGCTCCGGATCGAACGCCCGCTCATCAAGTTCGGTGCTGGGATAGCGGAGGAAGTACCATGCACTGTCGAGAAAAGTGTCCGAAACGTCGGTCTCGCGCCGCCCCATGGCGCCGCAGGTGGGACACGGCACGCGGTACCAGTCCTCCTTCCTGGCCAGGGGGGAAATACCGGTATCGTCGGGGCGGAAGTCCTCCAGGAAGGGCAGAACCACCGGCAGATCCTTTTCGGGCACCGGCACAGCACCGCAATTCTCGCAGTAGATGATGGGAATGGGCGGGCCCCAATAGCGCTGTCGTGAGATGCACCAGTCGTGCAGCCGGTAGTTCACCACTGCCTGTCCCGCCCCCCGCTCCTCCAGCCAACGCGTGATTTCCCGCTGGCCGTCCTCCACCGCCAAGCCATCGAACCGGCCGGAATTCACCAGCCGGCAGTCCGCCGTCTCCGGCTGAGCGCAGTCAAGCGGAGTGTCCGCATCCTGTCCGGCGCCCGCCACGACCCGCGTGATCGGCAGCCCGAAGCTGGTGGCGAACTCGTAGTCACGCTCGTCGTGCCCCGGCACCGCCATGATGGCGCCCGTGCCATACTCCATAAGGACGTAGTCGGCCACCCAGACCGGAATGTCCTGTCCGGTCGCCGGATTAATGGCATAGGAGCCCGTGAAGACTCCTGTTTTCTCGCGATCGCCCACCTTTCGTGAGACGAGATCCTGACGCGAGGCACGCGCGATGTACTCCCGCACCTCGCTACGGTGCCCGGGCGTGGTGAGCGCTTCCACCAGCGGATGCTCGGGTGCAAGCACCAGGTAGGTGGCACCGAAGATCGTGTCGGCGCGCGTGGTGAACACCTCGATCCGCGCACCACCGCCCGCGCCGTCGCCCCTGTCAGCCCGTTCGGCTCTTCCACTCCCGTCGTGACCAGTCGTCAGGAAAACGAGACGAGCCCCTTCCGACCGACCGATCCAGTTGCGCTGGGCCGTCCGCGTACTCTCCGACCAGTCGATCCAGTTCAGGTTGTCCAGCAACCGCTGCGCATACTCGGTGATCCGGAAGAACCACTGCTCCAGCAGGCGCTGCTCGACCTTAACTCCCGGGTGGCGCTCGCACTCCCCGCCCACCACCTGCTCGTTGGCCAGCACGGTCTTGCACT
>CAYXRS010000202.1:0-4653 GCA_964467195.1 uncultured Gemmatimonadaceae bacterium | reverse complement strand
CCAGGGCTGAATGAGTCGCCGGTGATGACCGGCGCGATCCACTGAGGACTTTATGGCAATCGGGCGCCGGCCTGGCAGGCGCCGCCCCGTGAGCGTGCGTGATCAGGCTGTAAGGCCGGTTGCAACCAGCGTCAAGTAAGCACTCGGCGTCGACCCTCGAGGAATAACAGCCGCTACGACTGCACCTCGAACGGCTCCGAGGCGATGTTGACTTGACCGCCGTTCATCGGCCACTCCACTCCAAGCCGGAAACGGTACGTGCCCGGTGGTATGGCCGGGAGCGTGTGGTCGTAGGTGGCGGATGCACCCGCGGCCAGCATGCGCAGCTCCATCGTGCATACTTCCGCCGGCAGCTCCGGCCGTGACTCCCAGCGTTCGCCCTCCTGACGCTCCAGCGAAACCGGGCAGAGGTTGTAACCAAGCTGCTGGTTGGAGCGATTGGTGAGCGTGAGTGTGACCTGGTCGCCGACGCGAGCGCCGGCCGGTGCAACTGTCAGCCGTGCGCTCGTGTCGTTGGCTGGGCCAGGGGCGGGATCGCCGGGCTGACCTGCAGCGGCATCTTCCGGCGGGCGGGCGGCCGGCCCATCGTCGCGATCGGCGTCCTCGGTACACCCGAGCATCAGGATGCAGGATATCGCGACAAGCCCGAAGTGCTTCCCGATCATGATGGGCTCCTTGTGGGTAGCGGGCATCGGCCGACGATCGCTACCAGATCCGTGCCGTTGACCCTTGAACGGCGAGTTCTCTTAGCGGACCTGAACGTTACCTCCGGTGACCGTCAGAGGTGCCAGCGCGAGTGGACGATTCGCGCAGAACGCCAGATCCGCTCCGGCAGCACCATTGAACGCCGCGATACTCACGATGTCGGTCGCAGCCTGACCCTCGCCGCCGTCGATTGCGTAGAAGGTCGACACACTGCCTACGATTACGACGGCCGCATTAGTCGCCCGGATCACGCCTCCCACCCAGCCGGTGGTGCCATCCACCGACAGGCAGGTGACATCGGCTTCGAAGAACAATCCTGACGGCAGAACTACCTTGAAGCTGCCGGCCACCGTACCGTCCGGCCGGTCGACGGCGTGGAAGGTGAATTCCCTCAGACCGGCCGCCTGCTGGACGTGGCCACTGCCGACAACGCGGTGGAACGGGCCAGTCATGCTGAACTGCGTCGCCGCCTCCATCGAGTGCCCATCGGGCCCATAAGGATCGGAACACGAGGCCGCCGCGAGCGCCAGTGCGCTCATCAGAAACAAACGAAAAACAGTCATAAGCACATCCGGGTATGGGTGGGCGATGTACGCACACCTTAAGGCGCGGCCCGACCGCCGTATTGAACCGCTCACCCTCTTGAACGATGCGAGGGTGACGCATGAGTCGTCGCCGTGGTTAGGTAGGGTGCCGATACCTTCGAATCGTTCAAGACACCGCTCGCGACGCTCTCCTAGCATTCGCGATAGTTGTGCAAGGGTGCGTGCCAGGAATGTTACGATTCAGATCGAAGGGCTTCAGGCAGCTTTTCAGGAGCCGCGCGTGACCAGTAGCTCCGTTCCGGTCAGCAGCTGGAGTCCGCGATTCCGAGCCCGGGAGTTCCCGCGCTGCATGGTTACGCACGTGTGGTTCCCGCCCGGAGCGATTCTCCAGCCGCATGAGCACGACCGGCCTACTTTTGCGGTCATCCTGGACGGAGGCTTCGACCTGGTACTGCATGGTGCGGTTGCTGGCAGCCGGACGTTCGCCTGCCCGGCGGGGACGATCCTCACGCAGCCAGCGGGCGCGAGGCACGCCAACAACATCGGCTCCAATGGAGCGCAGGGGGTAGTGCTCCAGCCGGAGCTGGTGAAATGGGATCTTCCCCGGCGCTGTCTCGCCATGCTCGATCGAATCAACCATTTCCGCGATGGCCCTATCGCGGCGGCGGCGCGGGGTCTGGCTCGCGAGCTCGCCGCCCCCGACGATCTGACGCCGCTGGCCATCGAAGGGCTGGTGCTCGAGATGCTTGCCGAAGCGGCGCGCCTCTATCAGGAGATCGGGTTTGAGCAAACGGAGCCGCCCGAGTGGCTGACTACTGCCACGGACCTGGTTCATGCGCGCTTCCGGGAGAATCTTCGGATCAATGAGATCGCCAGGGCAGCGGGCGTCCACCCGGCGCATCTTGCCGCGGTCTTTCGCCGGGCACACCGGATGCCCATCGGCAGTTACATGCGGCGCCTGCGTGTCGACTGGGCCGCCGACCAGCTCATCGCGAGCGACACGCCGATCTCGGTAATTGCCGCCGAGGCCGGCTTCGCAGATCAGGCGCACCTGACGCGCTGGTTCCGGCGCGTGATGGGCGCGACACCGTCCGTCTACCGTCGCGCGCGCAGAACATGACGTCACCTCGTCCCAGTTGCACATGTGGCCGCGG
Source organism: uncultured Gemmatimonadaceae bacterium (assembly GCA_964467195.1). Classification (GTDB taxonomy): domain Bacteria; phylum Gemmatimonadota; class Gemmatimonadetes; order Gemmatimonadales; family Gemmatimonadaceae; genus CAYXRS01. The sequence continues at coordinate 2,249 of CAYXRS010000202.1, read as the reverse complement.
AGCAACATTACTCGGGAATCTCACACGATTTCTGACCGGGTCATTGCTCCTCCTTGCGACGCCTGCTGCGGTGCTCGCGCAGGGCGGGCCCGCTTCGGTCTGCACCGAGGAAGAGCGCAGGCAGTTTGACTTCTGGATCGGAATCTGGACTGTGACGGATACGACCGGACGTGAGTTGGGTATGAACGAGATCTCGCCCACCGCCAACGGCTGCGGTTTACACGAGGATTGGCGTGGCATCCGTGGCGGTGAGGGGATGAGTCTCAGCGTTTGGCAGCCGCTTAGCGGAGAGTGGACCCAGTTCTGGGTTGGAGCGTTCAGCGTGCTGCACCTCACCGGAGGGCTCGACAGCGAGGGGCGGATGGTACTCGCCGGCAAGCGTCAAACACCCGATGGTACGCTCCGGGACAGGATCATGTGGTGGCCTCACGGCGACGGCACGGTGCGACAGCAATGGGACGTGTCACGCGACGATGGTGTTTCGTGGGAGAGATTCTTCGAGGGGATCTATCGAAGACGTGATGCGACCAGCCCTGAAGAGGTTCGCGAACGCATTGATTGAAAGGATACATGCTGTCAGCCCGGGTCGCGCCGGGACAGGTGGAGAGGACTACCATGACAAAGGACGGCGTCTGCGACTACTTCCATTCTCGGGTGCTCGCTGCATTCGGCGTCATTCTGCTCGCAAGCGCCTGCGCCGGCGGCGAGCATGCCGTGCCCACACAGGCCAGCTCCCAGGGATTCTCCGCGGAGATCGTGGCTGGTGGCGTTCGAATTCAGAACAACACCCAATCCGGCGTCGCCTACACGATCTGGGACGAGGGGTTTCTCGCTCTTCTTGGTCCATGCGTGGATCCCGGCCCAGAGTGCGTCCGTCTCCCGGCGGGTGCGACTGAGCTGGTCCCCGAGAGCGAGATCGCCGCATTCGGCACCACCGGCCGGCTTGTGGTCTACTGGTGGCATGTCGTGCCGGATGGGCGCGGCGGATACGGGCATACGCCCGTTGGCACCATCCTGCTCGGCGTTGGCGAAAGTTGAGCGTGTGCCGACGCCGGTCTTGAACGATTCGAGGTTGGGTACTGGCACATGATCGTGTGGTCGGGGTACTGTCTGTTTTCGGGGATCTACCGGACTCAGCCATGCTCCGCACGCCAACAGCACGCACCTGGCGCGACAGTGTCATACCGGGCCTTCACGAGCAGGCCTGGCTCAAGGATGTGCAGTCCCGTTTTCTGGCGGTCAACGCGGCGTTTGCCGACGCCTGCGGGGTGACAGCTGAAGAGATGGTGGGTGAGACCGAGACGCCGTTCTTCGCGTCCTGTCGCGTTGAGCGATTTCGCGACGATGATCGGCGAGCCATCGCGTGGGGGCGAGTCATCCTCGTGGCGGAGGTCACGCCCGACGCCCGCTTCCTGACGTTCAAGGCGCCAGTGCTCGACGAGAATGGTCGCGTGGCAGGCACAGTAGGCATTGCGCTTCCCGATGTCCAGCGCGCGAAAGCGATATCCCGCGGATGGCTGGATCTCTTCCCGGAACGGCTGAGCGCTGGCCCTGCACTCACCCCTACGTGGCTGATGCGGGTCCGTCGCGAGCTGGAAGCCGCCTTCAGCAGGCCGGTCAGCGTCGCTGCGCTCGCCAGCAGCGTGGGACGAAACGTCAACTATGTCACCAGCGCTTTTCGGCGAACGTATGGCGTGCCGCCGGTGGAGTATGCTCACCGCCGGCGCGTGGAATGGACGGCTCGCGTCCTGGCGGCATCGGAGCTCCCGCTGAGCAGGATCGCACAGGAAGCCGGGTTCACCGATCAGAGCCACATGACCCGTGTGTTCTCGCGATACTTCGGCATCACCCCGGGTGCATACCGCGAGGCGATGCGGCGCGGTACGCCGCTGAACGGCCTCAGGTCGTCCGAACCGCGTCAGCGGTGCGGTGAAGCAGTTTCGTTCAAGACGTAAGGAGCGGGCGGGGGCCATCGTGCCAGGCACACCCAGTAACAGGGAGGCTTGGCCATGCCCAGAACTTGTCTGTCCGCGTTCGCTGTTGCCGTGCTGCTTTCGGCTTGCGACATGTCGCAGGACCCGACCCGACCGCCCGCCGTAAACGTTCTGTTCAGCCCCGGTTCTCGGGTGACTGGTCACGCCAACGGTAGCGGAGCCTTCAACATCGGCGCACCGGGCGCGGACATCGCGTTCGAGTTGAACGCGCTGCTCAGGGCCGACGGCAGCGCGTCGGGAAGCGTGTACTACGTC
>CAYXRS010000201.1:0-4701 GCA_964467195.1 uncultured Gemmatimonadaceae bacterium | reverse complement strand
GCTCCCCGCACCAGCACGCGTGGTGGTTCCGCTCGGCACCGCCGGCACGGCCGCCGGGCTGGCGCTCGGCCTGGCGATCGCCGGGGAGAGAGCCGTAGTGGCGGGAGCACGCGTCGCGCCACTGATTGCCTGCAACCGGCTGCGCGCCCTTAACGTCGCTCGCGCTACTGCAAGGTTCATCGAGCGTCACACGGGTGAGCCTGTGCCGCGCGTGCCGCGCACCGGCATCCGCGTATGGAACGGTGCCTACGCCGGCGCCTATGGGAAACCACACCCTCGGGCAACGGCAGCGGCGGCACTGCTTCAGGAGAAGACCGGTATCATTCTCGACGATACTTACAGCGCCAAGGCATTCGCCGCAGCGCTGGAGATGGCCAGTCTTTGCGACGGCTGCACCCTGTTCTGGCTCACCTTCGATGCCCGTTGGGTACGAGAATCCCTGCGTTCCTGATGCCGAAGTTCACGCCGTCTTGGTTGACACGAACCTTTGTTCCTGATGGCAGCCTCACCTCCACCTGGACCGCCCATGCGCGCTGACGTAAACGGCATTACACTGGCGTACGAGGAACGAGGAATCGGCTCGCCGCTGCTTTTGATCCATGGTTTCCCTCACTCCCGCGCGCTCTGGCGGCCGCAGCTGGACGCGCTCGCCAGCGACCATCGCTGCATCGCGCCCGACCTGCGTGGTTTTGGCGAGAGTGGAGTAGCTCCGCCGTACACGATGGATCGGTATGCCGATGACCTGGCGGCGCTGCTCGACGTGCTCGATGTCGAGCGCTGTGCCGTCGCCGGGCTGTCGATGGGAGGCTACGTCGCGTTCGCCCTGTGGCGCCGCCATCGGGCACGCATCTCGGCCCTGATACTCGCGGACACGCGGGCCGAATCCGACGACGCCGCAGGTCGCGAGAAGAGAGTCGGGATGATCGAGATGGCGCGCACCAAGGGCATGGATGCCGTAGCGGAGGCGATGATTACAGCGATGGTCGGGAAGACGACGCGCGAGTCCAATCCGGCTCTCCTTCAGGAGGTGCGGGCGATGCTCTCCTCCGCGCCGACCGAAGGCGCCATCGGCGCGCTCGAGGCGATGATGAATCGACCCGACTCGACCTCGCTGCTGGCCGGCATCGACGTGCCGACGCTGTTGATCGTGGGTGGGGAAGATACGCTCACGCCGCCGGAATTCGCCCAGACAATGCACGATGCAATCCCGGGAAGTACGCTGGCCGAGATCCCGCGCGCCGGCCACGTGAGCAATCTCGAGCAGCCGATGATGTTCAACACCGTCGTGCGCGACCTTCTTCAGTCGCTTCAGCCTGGCTGATGTGGGTGGAACGCGATAGCCGGTGCGCGAAGCTCCGCGCCTCGCGCACCGGTCCGCATTCAGTCTCGTGCCGTGTAGGCCACGCCTCCAACCGCGGCACCGAGGGAGAACAGGATCGCGAGTGCGCCAAGCAACGCGGCCGTAGCGACATGCGGTGCCGCGTCCTGCACGAGCTGCCCGGCGCGTTCCACCACCGTGTCGGGATCCACCGCGAGCTGCTCTTCGAGCGCGCGTGCCTGGCGCTCCACCGCAGTCACGATGTCCTCGCCGGGCTGCGGCTGCGCCGCCGTCACGGCAGTGCGCTCGAGCACGCCGAACGCGCCACCCACGATGGTGCCCAGTCCGCCGATCACCATCCAGAGTGCAAGCAGTGTGGAGAGGCCGCCCAGCACAATCCCGTGCAGCGCGGCGTCCTTGCGCCGCAGCACACCGGCCAGGCGTCCAGTCGTCATGCCGCCCGCAAAGAGCGCGAGGATCGCCGTCAGCAGCATCCACACCATTGCGCCGATTCCAACCGTTCGCGGATCCGTCTCGGTGCCAATCACGCCGACGCCGAACGCCACACCGAACAGTGCAAAGATCACCTGCACCACCAGCGCGACGACAAGTCCAGCGAAGATCGCCCCCCAGCTCAGGCGCCACCCGGTAACCGTCTCCGGTGGCTGCGTTCGCTCCAATCGCACTTCGGCCATCGTAACCCTCCATCTTTGCTGTATTTGCACCATCCCCGCCGTCCCGCGGGGGTCTTCCCCACAAGGCGCCTCTTCCGGCTTTCAACCAGGCGCAAGGAGGCTACCAGCCCGCCCATCTGGCGTCAGCGTTCGCGCAGGCCCCCCGATGGGCGCGAACAGCACCGAACGCCTTTTGATGTTGCCCGGAGCGTGCGTAACTTTCCATTCGCGCCGACTACACACCCAGGGAGACCAATGGCCGTCGCCACAGCCGCCCCCACTGCTTCGATCACCGAGCTCAACACCATCGCCAGACGGTTGCGCCGATACGCGGTTCGCATGATTGCCGCCGCCAACAGCGGTCACCCTGGCGGATCGCTCTCCGCCGCGGAGATCGTGACGGCGCTCTACTTCGGAGGCATGCTCCGGCACGATCCCGCCCAACCCGAATGGCCGGACCGCGACCGCTTCATTCTCTCCAAGGGACACGGCGTACCGATCCTCTACGCCGCACTTGCCGAGGCGGGCTACTTCTCCGTTGACGAGCTGATGACGCTGCGACAGGTCGACTCCCGCATGCAAGGACATCCGGTGCAGGGTCTCACGCCGGGAATCGAAGCGTCCACCGGTTCGCTCGGGCAGGGATTGTCGATCGCCGTTGGTCACGCGCTGGCCGGACGGCTCGATTCGCGTCGCTTCCGCACGTTCGTGGTACTTGGCGACGGCGAGTGTCAGGAGGGACAGGTGTGGGAGGCCGCGATGTGCGCGGGCAACTACAAGCTCGACACCCTCACCGCCATCGTGGACTACAATCGCTATCAACTCGACGGCGCGGTGGAGGACATCCAGTCACTCGAACCGATCACGGACAAGTTCCGCGCCTTCAACTGGAACGTGATCGACGTGCCCGACGGTCACGACATCCGCGCCGTTCTCGTCGCGCTGCGCGACGCTTGCGAGCATCGCGGTGCGCCTACGTGCATCGTCGCCCATACGGTGAAGGGGAAGGGCGTATCGTTCATGGAGCACAACAACGAGTTCCACGGCAAGGCGCCGACGCCGGAACAGCTCGAGGTGGCACTCACCCAGTTGGCAGAGTGAGGCCGCCTTCAATGCATACCAAACTCACGCTCCCACTCGGCCGCGCCACGCGCGAAGCATACGGTGACGCGCTGCTCGAGCTGGGACGCGCCAATCGCGACGTCGTGGCGATCGATGCCGACCTGTCGAAGTCGACGTTCAGCTGGACGTTCGGGAAGCACTTCCCGGAGCGCTTCTTCAACATCGGCATCCAGGAGGCGAACATGGTCGGGATCGCCTCTGGACTCGCGTCGAGCGGAAAGATCCCATTCATCTCGAGCTTCGCGGCATTCGTGCTGGGGAAGGGCTTCGATCAGCTCCGAATGGGCGCGGCATATCCGCGGCTCAACGTGAAGGTGGCCGGTTCGCACGGCGGCATCTCGATCGGCGAGGACGGCGTCTCGCAGCAGTCGGTGGAAGACGTGGCGCTGGCATGCGCGCTGCCGCACTTCATCGTGTGCATTCCGGCCGATGAGCATGCCATGAAGGCCGCGGTACACGCCGCCGCCCGTCATGACGGACCGGTGTACCTCCGACTGGGTCGGCCCAAGGCGCCGATAGTGCACGAGTCCGACGTGGACTTCGAGTTCGGCCGCGCCATTCAGGTGCGATCGGGCAGCGACGTCACATTGATTGCCAACGGTCTGCTCGTGTCGGAAGCGTTGATCGCGGCCGATCTGCTGGCGGTGAGCGGGATCGAGGCGCGTGTTCTCGACATGCACACGGTCAAGCCAATTGATGGGCGAGCGGTCGAGCACGCGGCGCGCGAAACGGGCGCGATAGTGGTGGCCGAGGAGCACCTCCATTACGGCGGACTCGGCTCGGCGGTGGCAATGGCCATGGCCTGTGGCACGCCTGTGCCGGCGGAGTTCGTGAATCTTGGCGACAGCTACGCCGAGTCGGGCAAGCCTGACGACCTGCTGCGAAAGTATGGTATGACCGCTGACCGCATCGTCGAGGCGGCCGAGCGCGCAGTGCAACGGAAGTGATCCAGGCGCCCCCGGCGCGGTCGCTCCTGGCGGAGAGCGAATGGCCGATGGTGTTCGTCGGCCTGGCGGTGATCACGGGCGTCGTCGCGCTGGTGTCGATATGGATGAGCGAAGCGCACTCGCCGTCGGCCAAGCTCATCTGGACGATCGTCGTCGTGCTGCTGCCGATAGTTGGCCCGATCGGGTGGTTCGTGCTTGGCAGAGATCGGCGAGGGCGGCGCGGCGGTAACAGCATTGACCGGAGCGACGGTTGACATGCTCACACGGCACGCCCGGCGCCTGATCCGATCGCTCCGGGAAAAAACGACGCCTCCCGCGGGGAGGCGTCGCTGCGTCCAGGACGTCAATGATCGAGGCGAGTGAGCAGAATATCAGGGAAAGCCGACGCCAATGCTCCCGCCGCTGCCAGGCACTCTGATCGTGGGACCGGAACGCGGGACACGGTCGTTGATGAGGATGCCGGGTCCGCCACGCCCCGTACCGATGATTATGCCGCCACCGCCGCGCCCGCGACGACCGGGCGGCGGGCAGTGATCGGGGCTGCCTCGGCCGCCGCGAATCACCACCACGACGCCGCCACCGCCACGTCCGCCGCGCGCTCCGGAACCGGCGTCCGGTGTGATGATCGGCGGCGCCGCCG
>CAYXRS010000200.1:0-4705 GCA_964467195.1 uncultured Gemmatimonadaceae bacterium | reverse complement strand
TGGAGACGTCGCCGGCCTGCGTCTCGATGATCGGCAGCGCCGTGAGAGACCCACCGGGCTTGAGGATCGTCTTGCCGTCCACTACACCGGCGTCGTCGCGCAGCTTGGCCGCACGCTCCAGAAGGCGGGAGTGAAGATAGAACACGTCACCCGGATACGCCTCGCGTCCAGGAGGACGGCGCAGCACCAGCGAGAGCTGCCGGTAAGCAGCGGCCTGCTTCGACAGGTCATCGTAAACGCACAGCGTCGCCTGTCCTTCATGGTACATGAAATACTCCGCCATGGCGCAGCCCGAGTAAGGCGCGATATACTGCATGGGCGCGGGATCGGACGCGGTCGCGGCAACGACGATGGTGTAGTCCATCGCGCCGGCCTGTCTGAGGCGCTCCACCACTGACGCCACGGTAGACGCCTTCTGGCCAATGGCAACGTAGACACAGATTACGCCTGCGCCCTTCTGATTAATGATCGTGTCGACCGCTACCGCAGTCTTGCCAGTACCGCGATCACCGATGATCAACTCGCGCTGTCCGCGGCCGATCGGAATCATCGCATCGATTGCCTTGATGCCCGTTTGAAGCGGCTCCTTGACGGGCTGACGGACGATGATACCGGGCGCACGCGATTCGACGCGGCGCGAGACGGTCGCGATGATGTCCCCGCGATCGTCCAGAGGGCGACCAAGCGCGTCGACAACGCGACCCACCAGCGCCGGACCAACCGGCACTTCGAGCACACGAGTTGTACGGCGTACCTCGTCCCCTTCCTTCAGCTGAAGAAAGTCGCCAAGCACGACAGCGCCGATGTTGTCCTCTTCCAGGTTCAGCGCGAGTGCCACGATGCGCTCGCCGGTTCCCGAGGAGGTGATCTCCAGCATCTCACCGGCCATCGCCTTCTGGAGACCGTATATGCGGGCGATGCCGTCCTTCACCTCGAGTACCGTTCCCACCTCCTCGACGTCGAGCCCGGCAAGATCCGCCGCCTCGATCTCGCGCAGTAGGATGTCCTTGATCTCGGCGGGACGGAGCGTCGTGTCGGAAGCCATGGCTGGGGGTGCTCGCGAACGGAGGGTCGGTGTGGCTCTTAGCGTACGGCGAAGCTTGTGAAAATAATCACAAAGGCTCGGGCCCTGCAAGGGTTGGAACCGCTTACTCCCGCTATCAAGGTCCGCGCTGCAGCCTCGTCCCGCCACCCCCCGAACGTCATGCCCGGCTTCGCCCCCGCCCTCGCACAAAACGGTCGACCAGGTCTACGGCGCGAAGTGGGGCCAGCGATGAGGCCTGGATCCCGAGTAGCCGCTGCGCCGTCGCCGAAAGATGCGAGCTCGAGGCAAAGCCGAGGACGCGCGCCAGATCCCCAATGTCATAGCCCGGATTCTTTGCCAGTTCCGCGGCAGACAGAAGGCGCACCAGGTCGATCACGCGCTTGAGATTGGGTGCGCCACTCCGGGCGAATGAGCGGCTCAGGTGTTCGCGGCTCAGGCCGGAAACCAGCGCCAGCTCCGCCGTACGCACGGGGCGGCCGGCGTGCGCCACAATGCGACGCCAGGTGGAGAGCCGACGTTCGCCGTCGAGGCCGAGCGCGGCAGGAGGGTTTTCGTGCAGCTGCGCGAATCGCGCCGAGAACCCGTAAGCCGTCGCCGCGTCGGCGAGCATGACGTCGTCAACGCCCTCCGCGAGGATCTCGGAGAAGTCCAGCTCCGCGCAGCGCGCGATCAATGGCCCGTCGACGGCGCGATAGGGAGCCAGCGCGATGAAACCTACTGTCGGGAACTCACGTGCCACGGCCACCGTGCGCTCGCACTCGACTCCACCGACACTGATGTCCACGATGGCGAGATCCACGACCATGCGGCGAAACAAACTGCTCAACTCCTCGGCACCACGGGCAAACGCCATCCGACCACGTCGTCGCGGCAGCCGCTGCCTCAGGAGTGCGCGCGTCTTCTCGCGGGGAGCAAACGCCACCACCGTTGCCCCCACCTCCATGGGCGGATGGTCGGCTGCCGCGACCTTCAATCCGAAAGCTCTCCGTCCACGAGTTGCGCCGCCTTGTCGAGCACCAGTCGCGCGTTCTCATAGGAGATCAGTGTTCGCGCGTCATCCAGGGAGAGCCAGCGACAAGCGGTAATTCCCTCATCCCGCTGCGGGCTGGTGTGCGGGGTGCCGGACTCCATCAGATAGAAGTGGCACTGCTTGTGGATCAGCGTTCCGCGGAAGCGGAAGTACCAGTCGATCGTGCCGACCTCTCCGCGCAGCGACAGTTCGGCCAATCCCGTCTCCTCGCGTACCTCGCGTAGCGCCGCCTCGGCTGGCAGTTCGTTTGCCTCGAGATGTCCCTTGGGGAAACCCCAGTTACGGTAGCTGTCGCGGATGAGGAGAAAGAGCGGGCGGCCATCCTCGCGCCTGAAAACGACGCCGCCCGCCGACGTCTCTTCGCGCGCCGTTCTCGCGCTCATCGGAAGGAGCGCCTATTCGTCACGAGCTACGGCGAACACGCCCGTGTCCGCAGGCGTCGTCCCAGCTGCGTCCAGCGTAGCACGCCCCTCGATGAACTGACGCACCACGGGATCGGTTGTGTTCTGGATATCTTCCACTGTCCCTACCTGCCTCACCCTGCCTTCGTGCAGCATGGCAATGCGCGAGCCGACGCGATACGCGCTGCGCATGTCATGTGTGATCACCACGCTGGTGACGCCGAGCTCGGCGCGCATCCGCAGCATCAGCTGATCGATTACCGCGCTCGTGACCGGATCGAGGCCAGTAGTCGGCTCGTCGTAGAGGATGTACTTCGGACGCAGAGCAATTGCCCGGGCGATCCCGACCCGCTTGCGCATTCCACCAGAGAGCTCCGCCGGAAAGCGCTGCGACACGTTGGGCAGATCGACCAGGTGCAGCGATTCATCCACCCGCCTGTCTATCTCGGGGCCGCTCAACTCGCCCTGCTGGCGCAGCCCCATGGCCACGTTTTCGCCGATGGTAAGCGAGTCGAAGAGAGCCGCGAACTGGAAGACATAGCCGATCCGCGCTCGCAGCCGGTACAGCTCCCGCCGCGAAAGCTTCGGCACCTCCACACCATCCACCCAGGCCTCTCCGGCGTCTGGGAGCAGCAGCCCCACAATGTGCTTGATCGCCACCGACTTCCCCGTTCCGGAATAGCCGATGATCACCATGGTTTCCCCCTCTACGACATCGAGGCTGAAACCGCGGAGCACTTCCTTGTCGCCGAACGCCTTGCTGATGTCGATGAGCTTGATCATGGGCTACGGGCAATCCATCGCTTCAATGTACCCGCGGTTGAAGGCTGTCCAGTCGCGAACGCCACGATGATCGAAGAAGGGGGAGCGTCCGATCGGCCGCTCCCCCTCTGCATTCTCCCGAGCGAAGAACGTACGTTCAGGCGGCGAAGCTGCCGAGCGCACGCCCCACGTCGCCCTCGCGCAGCCGTTTCAGCGCGCGGTCGCGCAACTGGCGCACGCGCTCGCGCGTGACGCCGAGCATCGAGCCGATCTCCTCGAGCGTGTGCTCACGGCCACCATCCAACCCGAAATAGAGCCGCAGCACCTTCGCATCGCGGGCCGGCAGCGTGCCGAGCGCCTGCTCGATCTCGTCGCTGAGGAAGCGATTCATCGCCTCCTCCTCCGTGTCCGGCATCTCGTCGACCACGAAGCGCTCGATCAGCGAACGGTCTCCCTCGGGATCCATTGGCGCGTCAAGCCGGATGTCACCCGTGTTCAGGGCAGCCAGCGACTGAACGACATCCACCGACAGCCCGGTCAGCTTCGACAGCTCATCCGGTGTCGGCTCGCGCCGCATCTGCTGCCGCAGGATTTCCGACGCCTTGATGATGCGCGACAGGTCCGCAGTCCGGTTGAGTGGCACGCGCACGGTGCGACCCTGCCGCGCCAGAGATGACAGAATCGCCTGACGAATCCACCATACGGCGTAGGAGATGAACTTCACGCCCTGGTCCGGGTCGAACTTGCGAGCAGCGGTGAGCAGGCCGACGTTCCCCTCACCGATTAGATCGATGAGCGGAAGCCCGCGGTTCTGGTACTTCTTGGCAACGGATATGACGAATCGGAGGTTGCGCTTCACCAGCTCCTGAAGGGCATCCGGGTCGCCGGCGCGGATCTTCCGCGCCAGATCCAGCTCTTCGGTGCCCTTCAGCAGCGGATAAGTGCTAACCTCGTACAAATACTGATCCAGGATGTCGCGCTCTGGCTCTGCCGGCGCGATTGACGCCGGATCGGCGGCGCGGCGACGGCGGCGCTTGACTTCCGTCATGGCTCTCGCGTCTCATAATTAAGGAACGTCGATCGTTGCAGCAGATCGGGGCGCGCTGTGCGCCGGGGGCAACAGACTAATCCGATGCCGTCAGGACAATCCTCGGAAGCGCAACAAGATACACCCACTACGGCGTTGCGCCAGCCCAAGTTTCCTTGACTCCCCACTTACACGCGGCTATCGTTAGAGGTTCCCGGCGATTCGCTCGCCGGCGCCATTCCGAGGGGGCGTAGCTCAGTTGGGAGAGCGCTTGAATGGCATTCAAGAGGTCAGGGGTTCGATTCCCCTCGCCTCCACTCGGGGAGGAGGCCGGCGACGGCCCAGATCCTGACACCGGCGGGCCGACCTCGTGTCGTCCCGTTTTCTGCGGGAATAGCTCAGTTGGTAGAGCACAACCTTGCCAAGGTTGGGGTCGCGGG
>CAYXRS010000199.1:0-4760 GCA_964467195.1 uncultured Gemmatimonadaceae bacterium | reverse complement strand
GTTGCACGATGTTGGCTCCTCCACAACACAACAACAACATGCGTAGGCCCCTGATAGTTCAGTTAGCCGGTGTGGCGCAGGTGTCCCCCAGCGAGGTGGGGGGCAAAGCGGCCTCGCTGATCCGGATGAGCGATGCCGGCTTTCCGGTTCCGTCCGGTGCGGTGCTCACGACCACGTTCTTCGCCCCCTGGTTCGACTCAGTCAAGACTTCGGCGCCGTGGCACCGGCTGACCCGGGCAGCACCGGAGGAATGGGCACACCTTTGCGATGCACTGAAGGAACATGCCAGATCTCTTCCCTTGACGGCGACCCAGCGGGACGCATTGGACACCTTGATCGGAGACCTCGCCGCTCAGGGCGATGAGGTGCGTCTCGCTGTGCGCTCGTCGTCGCCGGATGAGGACCTGACGTCGTCATCCTATGCGGGGCTTTACGATACACGGCTGGGCGTGCGTCCGGGCGACATGGAAGAGGCGGTACGCGGTTGCTTCGTGTCGAGCCTCGACGTGCGCGTGTTCACCTACAAGGAGGCGCGCGGCTTCGATACATGGTCGCCGCGCCTCGCCGTCGTCGTGCAGCAACAGCTCGACAGCGACGTCGCCGGCGTCGCGTTCTCCCTGAATCCTGTGACGAACGACTACGACGAGGCGGTCATCGACGCGAACTGGGGCCTCGGGACATCGGTCGTCGAAGGTCGAGTCTCTCCTGACCATTTCGTCGTGGACAAGGTCAAGGGGCGGGTAGTCGAGGAGACGCTCGGTGCGAAGCGTGTTTCGGTGTGGCTCGATGCCGACGGGGGCACTTTCGAACGAGACGGACACCGTTCGGCAGAGCGCACCCTCACCGATGAGCAACTGCACGAGCTGACCGGCGTGATCTCCCGTATCGAGGATCTTTACGAGACTCCAGTCGACGTCGAATGGGCATACGCCGACGGAGAGTTCCACGTCCTGCAGGCGCGGCCGATCACTGCCTGGGTACCGCTCCCACCCGAAATGGTCACCCGGCCCGGCGAACGACGGCGGCTGTACGCGGACGGAGCCCTGTCGAAGGGCATGACCATCAACGCGCCGATTTCGCCGTTGGGGCTCGACAATATGAAGAGCATGTTCTCGGCGATTCTCGAGTCGTGGGTCGGCCCGTTGAATCGCGACGTTGCTCCCGAGGATGCGCTGTTCTTTTTCGCCGGGGGCCGCATGTACATGAATTTCTCCAACATCATGTGGCTCGCGAGCCCGGAGAAGCTGGCCAGGAGCGCCGCTCCAACCGACGCATTGATGGCACAGATCCTGGCCGGTGTCGATGCGAAGCGGTACCGCGCCGCGAGGAGGCCGCCGTGGGTGAGCTTCCGGCTGCTGTGGCTCGCTCCCCGTGTGCTCTGGAGTGTGCGCCGCTTCTTCTGGAACGTACAGCTCGCCATGCTGGCTCCGGAGCGCGCGAACCGAAAGTACCGGCAACGGTGTGCGCGCAGTTCTGCCTCGAAAGCAGCGGGAAGCTATAATCTAAGACGGATCGCAGTAGCAACTACTAAATAACCGCCAGGACCAATGCATAGGATCGGACGCACTCGAAGAAGGTGATTGGCCGTGCCGGCAGCTGAACGAACGTCATGTTACTGAAACTGACTGGGTGGAACAGGCATTGTAGGAGCGCAGTGACTTGATAGGTGGGCTATGCGGCCATTCGTAAGCGGGAATGTAGCGCTGGTATGCCTGGTAGTGGGCGCCTCAGGAGTGGAGACCCAGGCAACCCCGCGCTGGTATGAGTTCTCGCGCGACGCATCGGCAATCTACGTTGTGACGCATCGCAGCGGGCTACTCTCCTTTCTCGGCCATGAGCACGCGATTGCCGTGAAGGACTGGACAGGAGGAGTGTGTTGGGCGGCAGGTAGCCCGGCAGACGCATACGGACACCTATCGGCGAATTCCCGCACGCTGGAGATCGACACCGATTCTGCGCGCGCGATGGCAAGACTAGGCGGAGGACCCTCAGCCGGCCAGCTCCGGGGGATTCGGCAGAAGTTCCTGGACTCTCGTCATTTGGCGTCTGAGCAGTACCCCCAGATTACGCTCGAACGCCTCATCGTCCGAGCCGGGGCAAAGAACCGCTGGGTCGCCCAAGGCCTGCTTACGATCCGCGACCATACGCGACCGGTCGAGATCGCCTTCCAGGTCCTAGAGCCGGATAGCGCGAGCGTTCACCTGAGCGGAACACTGGGCGTGAAGCAAAGCGATTTCGGAATCCAGCCGGAGTCAATTGCTGGTGTCGTGCGGGTCAAGGACACGGTGGACATTCATTTCGACCTGATCGCACGGGCGGGGTCGGAGCCATGTCCGGTGTGGCCAGCGCAACCAGAGTAGGTCCTACTCCTTTCAGCGCCAGGTATATGACCCCGTCCGAACACCTGCTGGTGCTATTTGTCGATAATAATCGGACGGCACGGTCCCGCTTCCTCCGCCAAAGGTCTACCGGTCCCGGCGATACAGATATATATTGCCTCTGGTACAGATTCAGGGGGGCTGATGGCAGGCACAAGGCGTATCCGCAGCACCAAGCGGACGGCTGAGATTCGCAGAAAGAACGTCAATGTCGACCAGGCAAAGTTGGATCGTGTGCGAGAACTCCTCGGATCGAGTTCGGAGACCGAAGCCATCGATCAAGCCCTGAGCATGCTGCTTTTCAGGGAGGAACTGGTTGCGGGCATTGCGGAAGTCGGTGGCAAGGGTGGTGTCGAAGCCGCGTTCGAGGATGACCGGGAGCCTTGAAGAAGTACGCGCTGGACACAAACGTCTACATCCGAGCCATTCGAGAAGCTGCAGCTGCCGCTGAGTTGCAGTCCTTCTATTCAACGTTTGCACCGGCCACGTACCTCAGTTCGGTTGTCCTCCATGAGTTGTTGGTTGGCGCGACGAGCGTAGCCAAGAGCAGAGAGATCCGGGAGTTAGTGGCTGAACCCTTCCGGCGAGCACGACGCGTGTTCACACCGAGCGCTGATGCATGGGAGACGGCGGCAGACGCTATTGCGGCGATGGCGCGGCGAGAGAAACGCGAGCTTAGGAGCCTGCCCAAGTCACTGGTCAATGACTATCTAATCGCGGCCTCGTGCAGGGAAAGCGGTTTGGTCCTGGTGACGCATAACAGCGCTGATCTCGAAAAGATCAGGCGCTATATCAAGGTCCGGTTTACGGCACCATGGCCGGAGTAGGCGGGCAGCTCGAGCCTCAACGTATCTGCAGGGCAGCCAGCACACGGTACGTCTGATGTCGCTGCGGCTGCTGCGCAGTTGCCCTTCGGGACATGCCGACCGGCCTCGCACCGTCGCGTCGCTCCGGGCTCAGGCGGTCAGCACGTCGTCACTCGTATCTCGTTGGCCGCCATCAGCCGCTGCAACGACGCAGCGGCACTGATCTAGAGGAAATGCTGCCATCGTGGTGCATGGGGGGTGCTGGAGATCTGAAAACGATCTGAACCACATCTCCCACCTCAGCGAAGCACTGCGCCAGCTTGGGCTTGCTACATGGACTCTGGAATACCGCCGCGTCGGAAACGCTGGCGGCGGTTGGCTAGGAACATTTCAGGACGTTGTGACGGGCAGTAACCACGTACTGAAGCTCGCCGCGTCGCACAACCTGGATCTTAGCAGGCCATTTTGACCTGATCGCGCCCTTCTCCAAAGTGTGGCGGGATGTGACGAAGCTGATCCAGTCGCAGTACCTCCAGCAAAGGTGCACTAGCCATACTGCAGGTGGCTGGTTCCTGAAATGGAGGTTCCATTGCGGACCTGTACCGCCGTGCTCGAGGGAGATCCGACTTGAGTGATGAACGTACCAGCGGCATTACTAGGGGTGGCAACATGTCTGCGGTCCAGCTCGAAGGGCAGCAGCCTCCAGCGCAAGTCCTACAGATCTACCGGGACTTCATCAGGTCTGGCAGCGAAGCCGCGTACCGCGCGGTGGAGGAAGACGCGGCAAGAATCTGCGTCCGTTTCGAGTGCCCACATCCGCACTTGGCTATCGAATCCCTTACCGAACCCACTGAAGTGTGGTGGCTGAACGCGTACGGGTCTCAAGTTGAGGTCGAGCGCGTCATCAGGGCTTACGAAGGCAATAGCGCTCTGATGGCGGCCCTTGAGGAGATTCCAAAGCGGAAGCACGATCTGGTCGAAGAGCCAGAGGACCTGTTCGCGCACTTCAGATCTGAGCTGAGTGGCGGACTTGCCTGGAACCCGTCAGGGGCCCGGTTCGTGGTCGCGGAGTTGACTCGAGGCGAGCCGACCTGGTCTGGTTCTGTCTTTGAGGCCTCCGATGGCCGGAGGGTCGTCTTGAAGCCGGTCCGTACGCAGGCCGAGGCAGAAGCGTTGGTTTCCAGGCAACAAGGGGAGATCAGGATCTTCGCAATCCGACCATACTGGGGAATGCCTGCAAGAGAATGGCTCACAGCTGATCCGGAGTTCTGGAACTCGCATCCGCGTTCAAGCCCGCGGTAGGCGGATCGGGCGCAGCGTACGTCATGTGACAGCGTTCCCGCCGGTGATCTGCAGAAAAGGGAAGATCGATGGACGAGCAGTTCAGGAGTCTGATTGAAGGTTTGGAGCCAAAGTTCCGAGAGCTTCTGGCGATGCCGCCCGTCCGTTACGAGAACCTTCCCCGTCAGCTTCCGAAGCGCGCGATCTACCTGTTCTCGGAAGGAGACGAGCACTTGTACGTGGGGAGGACGAACAATCTTCGAAACCGGCTTCGAGGCCACTGCGCGCCCAGCTC
>CAYXRS010000198.1:0-4803 GCA_964467195.1 uncultured Gemmatimonadaceae bacterium | reverse complement strand
GGACGCTTGCGGTGGAGTCGACTTTCCAACTGCGGATCGTGCTGCGCTACCGGCTCTGAAAGTCCGGTGCGCTGACGAATCCTCTCGAAGCGGGGGTCGCGCCGCAGATCATCCACTATTGCAGGCAGCCATTCGAACCCTAGAGATCGATCATCCACCGCCTTGTCCAGCCAGGTGAACGCCTGATCGTTCTCGCGAAGGCCGGCGTATACGATCGCGACATCGAACGCGTCCCCATTAAGTCGTCGCGAGCGATCGAGCAGAGCGGCCAGTATGCGCCGTGCTTCGTCCGTACGTCCCCCTCGGCCAAGCATGTAGCCGAGGATCGCCTGTCCACGTGGCCCCGCATTTACCGAGATGCGCTGCATTTCCGCGATCGCCTCCGGCCACATCTGCTTCCGCGCGTAGCACTGTGCGGCAATTGCGCCCGCTCGGTTCAGGGGTGGGCGAAGAGACCTCAGGTGTTCGAGTTGTGCGAGCGCTTCGTCGCAGCGGTCGCTCGCGAGCAACGCGTTTGCAAACTCGGCGTGGGCCGTAGGAGAGAGGGGGTCAAGCTCCAGAGCACGGCGTCCTTCTACAAGTGCTTCAGCCGGTCGCTCTGTCGAAACATACAGGACTACCAGCCACTCACGAAATCGAGCGTTGGTCGGCGCCAGCGCCACCGCCCGCTTCAACGCCGTCTCTGCTGACGCCAGCTCGTAATTGTTTCGCCTGACCATGCTCAGCGCCGAGTGCGCCTCTCCGGAGGAGTCGTCCAGGGCAACTGCCCTGAGCGCGGCCTGTTCAGCAAGCGCCAGTCGGTCGGGACGCGATAGATCCATGTCATCGCCGAAGCCGATTCTCACATGCATGCGTGCAAGACCGGCGTACGCGGCGGCGTAGTTGGGATCCAGCGCGACAGCCTGTTGAAAATACTCCAATCCTGCGCGCGCCCCGCTGTCACTGCGGAGAAGAGCTGGATCATTGCCGCGATGGTAAAGCTCGTACGCCGCAATGTTGCGCGTGGAGCCGCGTTCGATGCGAGCGAGAGTGCTCTCGCCCAGCCGCAGATCGAGCTCACGCGCTATCGCGCCAGCAATATCGCTCTGAACGGAGAAGATGTCTTTCAGCTCGCGATCGTAAGTTTCTGACCAGCGAGCGGAACCGTCCCGCGCATCCACGAGCCGAACCTGAACCCGGATCCGCGAGCCGGCCTTTTGTACGCCGCCCTCGAGGATGTTGGACACTCCCAGACTGTCAGCTATACGGCGCACCCCCGCGTTGCTGTTCTTGAAGGCGAATGCAGACGTGTGAGCGATGACCCGAAGATTCGGGATTTTCGCCAGCACAGCGATCAGCTCCTCGCTGATGCCATCCACCAAAGCCGCGTCCTGCTGGTCGCGGCTGACATTCGCAAACGGGAGCACCGCTATTGATCGTTCCGCCGCAGGGCTGCGTGTGCTGTCGCCCAGCGTTGCACCCAGCCAGGCGGCCGCTACGAGGAGCGCGAAGATGACCAGACTTCCCATCACGTACGGCACCGCGCGGCGGCGCAGAGAAGGCTGCCGTTGCAGCTGATCGACCGGCGCTGCTCCGACCGGCGCCGGTGCGGTGAGCGGCCTGGCTCGGGGCGGTGGCGGCGGCGATTTCAGCACCGCCACCCGCTCAGTCTTCGTCTTCGCACGAGCTTCGGCTACGAGGTTCGCCACCGCCGGGCCCACGCTCGTGCCGAGCTCCTGCGCCACGAGTGCTTCGTAGCGCTGCGCGTATTGCAGCGCCGCTGCATGGTCACCAGCGTCCATCAGCGCGCGCATGAGGCCGGTGGCGCTCTTGCTACTCACGGGATCCGTCTCGGCGAGCTTTCGCCACCAGCGCACCGCGGTCGCGTGGTCCTGCGCGGCCTGGGCTCTCTGAGCCAGCTGCTCTAGTGCAGCACAGTAAGCGCGTTCCAGACGTGCACGCTCGGCGTCCAGCCATTGCTCGAACGCCGGTGCGTCGCTGAGATAAAAACCGTCCAGGAATGGCCCTCGATACTCCTCCACCGCCCGTTCGAGATCGCCACGCTCGAGCGCGCTGTGGAACTCACGAACGTCGCTGCGGACCACAACTGGATTCAAACGCACGGGATTGACGCCCGCAAACACGGCCTCGTCTATCGAGCTGCGGATTGCGTAAAGCAGCTGCTCCAGCGAATGCCGTGCATGCGACTGCGTCGCGTCCGGCCAGAAGAGAAGGAGCAGCTTATCGCGGCTGCGGCCCTGCTCGCCAGCCGCGGCAAGCACAGCTAGCAGCGCCAGTCTGCGGTGCTGATGTCCGTGCTTGCCGAGGAGAGTGTCGCCCTCCGGGCCAGCGAGTGCGAGCGTCCCGAACGTCCGAAGACGATAGCGGTCCGCTGAGTGTGGCTTCGCGGATGTGTCAGTCACGGATCGAACCTAGTGCGGGAGCAACGGCACAGCAAGAACAACTCTGATTCAACTCTGAGCCGGTGCTGAGTTCGTGCTGAGCGGTAATCCGCAGATTTGCAGCCGAACGTAAGAGGATGTCCTGGACGACCGAATCTCAATCAACTGTTCACGGTTCACTCAACACGGGAGGGAGTCATGAATGCGTTCCGATCGCTGTTCAAGTTGTTCGCACCGCTCAGCCTGGCAGCACTGTTCGCGGCGTGCAGCGATAGAGGCGACGCGGTGACATCGCCCGGGCTGACGCCTGCGTTCACGATGGGCTCTGGATCCATGTCGACGCTGCTCGGCCGCTCCACGTTCGCGCAGGACGGCAACTTCAAGGTCAAACGCATCACCGGCGACTGGCATGTGGAGGTAAAAGCTCATCGCGGACTCGATTTGGCCGTGCAGCAAATCGTCTTTGGGCCTGGCGGTCATAGTGGCTGGCACAGTCACCCGGGGCCGGTCTTCATCCAGGTGGTCTCGGGCACCATGACGTTCTATGAGTCCGATGATCCCAGCTGCACACCGATCGTTCGGAGCGCCGGTCAGGGTTTCCTCGATGTGGGTGAGCACGCTCATATCGCGCGCAATGAGACAGAATCAACCGCGACCAATGTCGTGACCTATCTGGCGCCGCCAGGTGCTGCACTTCGTATCGACCAGCCCAACCCGGGCAATTGCCCGTTCTAGTGGCAGCGATCCATCGGTCGGGTAGTGAACGAGACTCGCGACCAAGCTTATTAAGTCTGGGGGGCACAATCTTATTATTGCGCGGTGGGGGGGGCATCAACCCTGACGGCGACTCCGGGATGCAAAGCGAGCCAACCTAATTGGTTGACTCGCTTTGCTTTACTGAGTTACCCCTCCTGGGCTCAGACCAGGACTCTTTCTGATCCAGAGTCAGACCGGGCCGGGGCGGAGATGGGCTAAGTCGTTGTCAATCCGTCACTGGCCGTCGTCGAGTAGTCGTCAATCCGCCACAAAGTCCCGTGAAAAGTCCCGTGAAGGAAACTGCCGGAATATTCGCTGCGATCGTCTCCCGCGTCCGTTGGGCTACCAGCGCCAGCACGCCGACGGTGCCGCCTTGGAGTAACCAGCGACCTCCGTCGCCTGACCGAGAGAGAGCGTCCCCCGCTCGTATAGCTTGGCAGCTAGTAGGACAGCCGCCTCCTCGGCGAGACATTCGGAGGCAACTTCAATCTCAATTCGCTGAGGCGACTGCCCTGATTCCGCGTTCGTCGGTCTTCCTTCGCGGCTGCAACCGGTCCCCGATCAAACTACACCCCAAGCGCCGATTTCGCACCGGACCGCGCCCGCCGGGTCGAAGGGGCGCAAGCCGCTATCGGCAGGCCCGATTCCCTGGAGCGTGACTCCGAGGGCCCCTTGAGTCATCCTTCCATGCCTCACCACTCAGGGGCGCCCCCAGCTCGCACTCTTCGGATCCCAGCGCAGCGTCCTTGACCGAGAGTCAGTGCTCCAAATCCGGGGAGATAGTGGGCACTGGGACGGGTCCTTCTCAGGGTGCCAACGTGGCGGATGCGCGGCATCACCACCCAATTGGAGAGCCGGCCCCGCTTCACGGGACGGGACCGGCAGGGGTACCGCGTGTGCCTCCTGGTCGGAGACCTTCCCCAGGACCGCAAGCGACGCGGAGGACCGGGATCGAACGTGGGAACAAGACCAAACGGACGGAAGGGTGACCATAGCCGCGGACCGGGCCAGCGTCCGATTTGAACACCGCCTGGATCCCCGCAACTGTTCGGGCTCCTGCGACGAGATGATCGGGACGCCGCTCCAGCTAACGCACGGTGTTCACCACGCAGACCGCATCGAGCTGGCGCCCCGATCAGAATGGCTGCAAAACTCTCCACTCAGCTAGATACAAGACTCCCCATGGTTCTATCTGAGACTCGGCACGTATGCCGGCCTGCGGCTTATTCGGGTTGTGCGAGAGGGCCTGTAGTTAGGCGAGTGCCTCGGCGCGGTGTTAGCTGGCCCGGGGGTACAACCGGGTAGGTGGGTAACACAGCAAACCGGGAGCACCCCCGGCAGGTAGTAGTACGGGTCTGAGATTAGGTGCGCGAAGATGGATTTCATACTTACCTCAGCTGGTGTCCGTTGTGGTGTCCGTTCGTCCCGATATTGCCCAACATTTCTGCTCCGTTCGACGGCAAATCGCACGGTTAGCCCCTTAATGGTGTTATTAAGTAGGACTTCGGGGGTATACTGGGCCGCCTGATAAGCGTGAGGTCGGTAGTTCAACTCTACCCAGGCCCATTTGTGAAGAAGAAACCCCGCAAGCAGTTTACGCTCGCGGGGTTTTTCGCATCTCAGGGCAGCGTGCGCCGAGGTCGCCGACAAGTTCATCGCCTGCGGC
>CAYXRS010000197.1:0-4805 GCA_964467195.1 uncultured Gemmatimonadaceae bacterium | reverse complement strand
AAGACACGTATCGGCTCTGCTACATCCGGGGCCCCGAAGGAATTCTCATCGGGCTTGCCCAAGAGCTCGGGCAGCAGACTTCCCGATGAGCACATGTGACAGGTACAGACCTGATAGGGGTGCGTACTCGCGGTGGCTCAGGGTGAGCTGAATCCGTCATACCCCGAGATGCCTGTGCATGAAGGTCTCGCCACCAACAGTGCTTCGACCGGCCGCATCACCGCGCCGGAGTCGGGCGCCCCCCGCCTTGGCGTGGAGGGGAACGACGGATATCGGCTGTGGGTCGAGAGGGCAGAAATCTCAACTGCAATGATCAGCGTGACCTCCAGGGGCCGTGACGCCTTTCATCACTGATACCATCGAGCAGCAGATCGCCCTGGGCGGCCGTCGCGACAGGGCGATTGCGCTCGTCGCCGGTGCCGGGCGGAGCGTCGAAGCCCATGACCACGCGCCCGTTGGGAAAGAGTCCCAGCCCGAAGCGCTCCGCCCCCGCAGAGTCGTTGATGACGAGGCCCGTAGCGGGTGCCACCCGCCTTCCTTCGGCCGGATCGGGAACGGGCGAGCCCAGAAAGATACGCACCCTTGCCCCTGCGACCGATCCGTTCATTGCGACCTCCTTTTGCTTTTCTCGTGCCGCCCCACGTAAGTCGCGCCTATCTCGTCCGTGTGTAAGTGGCCGTCATGAAGTGCCGCCAGCTCCCGTCATCACCCAGCACATGCGATGTCAGGATCCGGTGGTCATCGCTCTTGAGCTCGATCACGTCTCGGTACTTCGCCATCCCGCCGTCGCCGGTCATGCGGGGGCCCTCGGAATTCAGCGTGAGCACGTTCTTGGCCTCATCCAGCTCACCGTCGTAAACCCAGAGATGCGTCATCATCGACCCGATCCACGTGCCCGCGAATCGCTTTCTGTCCGTGTCGTAGCCGAGCGTCATCACCGTCGTGGCGGGGCTGCCGTCCGGCATCTCAGTCTTTCCGTCAGCCACGAACCAAACGTCGCCCAGCGACCGCACCCTCTCCGTTCCCGCAGACTTTACTGGCGCCTGGCCAGGCTCCATCGTCCCTTCGCCCTCGTACGACCAATCGCCGACGAGCCTCTTTAGCCAGCGGTGTTCCTTCTGTGGCTCCACCCGCATGGCCAATTGCTGTTGTTCCGTGTTTGTAGTCATCGCTAAGTCTCCTTCTGTTCAATTGAACGACGTATCGACCCGGGGATGGTCGAGAGACCTGAAATTCGCCGCAAGGACTTCGCCAGCGACAGCTGTTCGTCGTTGGGAGACGCAATCAGGCGCTGAATGAGGCCGCGGCCGAGACGGCACGGCGGTTTCCGTCGTCGGGCGCGCGCTTGTCGTGCAGGGCGAGTCCGGCGAGCAGTGCGAACGCCGCGCGCTTGACGAACTCCTCGCGCCGCATGCTTCACTGCGCAACCTTAACCCAGGCATGCGGCGTCTCTCGGAGGTCATTCCTGAATTACGAGATGGAGCTCCTCAACCTCGCGCCGGGCACCGCGCTTGAGTAGTGAAACTGTCGCCCAACACCGCATCAATTCCGAACGATACTCCACGAGAATTGTCTCGACTCGGGGATCTCTGAAGAACGCGGTGGCCGCCAGTTTCTCCAGAAAGTCCGGATCCGCAAGCGATAAATTCAGCTCCCATGTATGGTAAACGAGATCCGAACCTATCAATGGCTCGAGGTACTCCTTGACGAACGGATGGAGCCGAACATCGAAGGAGACGGCGGCGACCCGTGCCTGTCCGGCACGACGCGCTATCCGCGAGGCCTCGACGGTGTCGCGTCGGCACGAAAACAGGAGCATGCTCATGAACATCGCAGACAACCTGCGCGCCATCCGGGCGAGCAGCGCCTGACCTCTTGTGGCGAGCCGGTGGCATGGGAGCTGGTGCTTCGGTCGGGGGAACGTTTATCTGTGGCACAGCACCGACTGGCTTCCCGGTTCGTACACCGACAACGTCCAGCGCCGTACGGACGACCTGATGCCCGTCAGCGACGGGCCCGCCTCGGCCGAGGACCGGACGGCACAGACACCTTGACGTGACACCGCGCGGGCGCAATCTGTTGTAGGCGCCCTGCAGCCCTTGAGGCGCCGCGGAGGTCTGATGGGTTCCGAGTCGGAGCGCCTCCAGTCCGCAGTCGCCGGGCGATACATGATCGAGCGCGAGCTCGGCCGCGGTGGCATGGCCACGGTCTATCTCGCGTCCGACGCGAAGCACAGGCGAAAGGTGGCGATCAAGGTGCTCCGCCCCGAGCTCGCTGCCACGCTCGGAAGCGAGCGCTTCGTGCGGGAGATCGAGATCGCCGCAAAGCTGAGCCATCCGCACATCCTTCCGCTGTTCGATTCCGGCGACGCCGATGGACTTCTCTACTACGTAATGCCGTACGTGGAGGGAGAGTCCCTACGCCAACGACTCCAGCAGGAGAACGTGCTGTCGCTCCAGGATGCGATTCGCGTCACGGAGCAGATCGCTTCGGCGCTCTCATACGCGCACGAGCGCGGTGTCGTCCATCGGGACATAAAGCCGGAGAACATCCTCCTCACCGGCGACCAGGCGATAGTTGCCGATTTCGGAATCGCACGTGCGGTGACCGCGGCCAGTAGCGAACGACTCACCGGTACCGGCCTGGCGATCGGAACGCCTGCCTACATCAGTCCGGAACAGGCCTTCGGGTCCGGCGAAGTGGATGCGCGGACCGACGTGTACGCTCTCGCGTGCGTGGTCTTTGAGATGGTCACCGGGCGTGTTCCGTTCGAGGGGCCAACGCCACAGTCCATTCTCGCCAAGCATGCGGCGAAAACGGTTCCGCGCCTCCGCTCGGCAAACCCCAGCGTGCCGCTGTTCGTTGAACGGGCAATCGAGCGGGCGCTTGCCAAGGATCCCGAAGATCGCTTCCCGAGCGCGAGCGCCTTCGCGGAAGCATTGACGACGGGAACCGTCGTTCCTCGCCTGCGCCCGGTCGCCTGGCGGCGGTGGGTGGCGAGCGCGGCCGCCGTGCTTGCAGTTGCAGCGGGCGGCTCTGCGGTCGTCGCGACAATGAATGCCGGCCCCCGCATTCAGCGTCTGGCGGTGCTCCCGCTCGCCGACCTGACGGGTGACTCTGCGCAAGTGCATCTGCTCGAGGGCGTTCATGAGGCGCTCATTGCCGAGCTGGCGCAACTGGGGATGCCTGTCATCGCGCGAACGACGATGCGCAGCTATCAGGGAACGACCAAATCCATTCGTGAGATCGCTCGCGAGCTGGAAGTGGACGGTGTCATCGAGGGCTCCTTCTTTCGAAAGGGAGACAGCCTCGAGATCGCCGCCCGTCTCTATCACGGTGGAACGGAGCGCGAGTTGTGGAGCGGGTCGTACGACGGCGATCTGCCCAATGTCGTGGCACTCTACCGCGGCTTCGCCCGCGCGATCGCCGACCAGATTCGACTCCGAATCAGCCCGGCCGCCGAAGCACGACTCGCCCGAGCTTCAACGGTGAATCCGGCAGTGTACGAAGCGTATCTCAGGGGGATGTACATCCTCGCCAGGTCCAGGCCGGTAGACGACCTCAGCGAAGCGCTCGGTTACTTCGAGCAGGCGATCGAGGCGAATCCTGCCGATCCACTCGCCTACACTGGACTGGCCAGCGCATTCGTCACACTTGGCCACGGCCCGGCGCCGCCGCCTGACGTGTGGCCGAAAGCGCGAGCAGCTGCCGAGCGTGCGTTGCGCCTCGACTCCACCATCGCCGAAGTCTGGTCGTCCATTGCGCAGGTCAGGTATTACTACGAATGGGACTGGGAGGGCGCCGACCACGCGTTCCGGCGCGCCAACGAGCTCAACCCCAGTCTGCCCATGAACCGCTATCACTACGCCTGGTACCTCGTGTCGGTGGGTCGAGGCAAGGAGGCGTTGGCAGAGCACCATCGTGCGCACCAGCTCGACCCGTTGACACCTCTTTTCACCGTCTGGATTCCCGGCCTGTACCAGGCAATGGGGGATTACGAGCGAGCGGTCATCGAGGCGCGAAAGGTAGCCGAGCAGTTTCCGGATCATCCTATCCCCCTCAACGTCCTCGGAACGAGTCTGCGGTATTTAGGGCGCTACGAGGAAGCAATCGCCGCGCACGAAAGGATGGCGAGTATCAATCCGCGCTGGCGGGCCACGCTCGGGACGACTTATGCCAGCGCGGGCCGGACCGAGGACGCGCTTCGAATAGCAGCAGAGATGGAAGCGCTGCCACCTAATTCATGGCGCGCACTCGGTCTGGCTTCGATCTACGCCGCGCTCGGCCACAAGGAAGAGACGTTACGTTGGTTGGAGTTCGAACCGCCGCATGCGTGGTGGTACGGACTGGGTTTCAACCCCGACTTCACATTTCTGCGGGACGAGCCGCGCTTTCAGGCGTTGGTCAGGCGCGTGAACCTGCCGCAGCTTTAGGGGCAGACCCGAAGCCAATGCAGTGGCGGGTGGCTACAGAGTTCTACGTTTTCTCTCGTGGATCAATGTGGCGTTTTTTTCGGGCGCATCTGGCCAGCGAAGTCAGCCGGGTGCGTGAACTGGTCCTCGCACATGACTGGAGCGAATTGGACGCAGCGTGAAGCTCTGACGGAGGGATTGATCCACGATTCGATAGTCGCCAACGAGAAGAAAAGGAGAATGAAATGCGCCTGCTGGAGACTGCTGGCTCGATGATCCTGCTGGCCTTGGTCGCCGGATGTGGAACCGATACGTCCGAACCCGGCGTGATCCTGGTGCGCGCCGAGGACTACGCCTTCAGAGCGCCGTCAACGTTCCCTTCTGGATGGGTCA
>CAYXRS010000196.1:0-4820 GCA_964467195.1 uncultured Gemmatimonadaceae bacterium | reverse complement strand
GGGCTCGTGGACGGCGGCCAACCACGCTTCGCGCGGCACCGGATGCCAGGGGCGGAGCACCCGGGCGCCGATCTCACGCGCAGCCGGCCCACTCAGGCGCACCATGGCGAGCGCGCCTCGCCCCCGGGGAGTGGCGATGGCGGCGATCGTGTCCTCTGCGCCCGGCAGCTGACGCGCGCTGCCGGGGGCGGGCGCGCTCATCTCGCTGCTGGATTCAGCTCGAACGTCGCACCAGGCTCCAGGATCTTCACCCCCTCTCGACGATCATGCGCCTCCAACCGCGCCCGCAGCCGGCGGATCGCATCATGAGGGCCTGCCGTCAGATGGTGGAACGTCCCCCAGTGGTATGGAATGAAGTACCGCGCGCCCAGCCGCTGGAAAAGGGTCAGCGCGTCGTCGCTGGTCAGGTGGCCGCGACGAAAGCCAGGCTTCCACCACGGCGCGTGGCCGATGGGCAGCAGCGCCACGTCCAGCGCCCGCTGACGCGCCACGATCCGCTCGCTCACGATTCGTTCGCTATCCGAAGTGAGGGCCGTATCGCCAGCAAAGAAGACCGATTCCGTCCCGGTATCGAGCAGATACATGTTGGAGGCAGCGCGCCACCGGTCGATGGCGTATCGCGCGCCCAGATGGCGGGCCGCCGCGGCAGCCACCTCGATACCTCCTACCTGAACGCTGCCGCCCGGTGGAAGCGGAAGGGCGTGGCCGTAGCCAAGCCTGCGCAGCCACCTTTCCACCGCCGGAGGAGCGAAGAGCGGGATGTCTCGCGGCAGCCGGCGGAGGCAGCGAAAGGAGAGGTGGTCGGCATGGGCGTGCGTAATCAGGATGGCGTCGAGCGGCGGCAGCTCCTCCAACAGAATCCCCGGCGCCACTGTTCGACGCAGCACGAAGCCAAGGTGCGTCTCGAAGTTGGGGTCGGTAAGGATGCGCACACCGCCCAGCTCCAGGAGGAGAGTGGCGTGGCCAATGTACGTCACACGCATCCCCTCGTTGGCGGCGTACCCCGCCCCCGGCGCCACCCTGGGCCCTATCTCCGCGCCGGAGCGGCCTTTGCTGGAGTCTTCTTCGTCGTTGCCGGCGCCACCTTGGCGCGTTCCTTTGCGATCAGCCACTGCTGGGGAAGGGCGGCAATGTTCTGAACCGCGTAGTAGAGGTTCAGTCCTGCCGCGAACCGTAGGAAGATGAAGGTGAATACCGCCGGGAACACGTACGCCATCAGCTTGGCCTGTGGATTAGGTGGTGCATTCCGCATGCCTATCCAGGACATCAGAAACATCGACGCCCCCATCACCACCGGCAGGATGAACAGCGGATCGTGCTGGGATATGTCGCTCATCCAGAGAAATGCGACCCCGCGGAATTCGATCGTGTTCTGGAACACGAAGAAGAGCGCAATGAGCACGGGCATCGGAATCAGCATCGGGAGACAGCCGCCCAGCATGCTGAAGGGACTCATGTCGTGCTCCTTGTATAGCCGCATCATTTCCTGCTGGAGCCGCTGCGGGTTGTCCTTGTATTTGTCCTGAATCTCCTTGAAGTACGGCTGAAGGCGCTGCATGCGCAGGCTCGTGCGCATGGCCTTCTGGTTGAGGGGCCATAACAGGATGCGGACGACGATGCCGAAGATGATCAGTACCCAGCCGTAGGTGAGCCGCAGCGTGTCATGCATCCAGAGCAGCACGCGCATGACGATCGTGGAGAACGGCTGAACGATCGGCCGCATGAACCCGCCAATGGGGTTCACGTTGACGAAGTCCCGGCCAAGGGCACGCAAGCGACGCCATTCCTGGGGCCCGGTGTAGAGCTCGAACTCGAAGGATCCGTCTGGCCGCAGCCCTTGAAGTGCCGCCGCGCTGGCGTCGGTCATTACGCGGCCCGCGCGCGACTGCCCCCAGAGAGTTGCCGCCGAAAAGGGGGCCATTTCCCGCTCGCCGGTGAGCGCGCCCACAACGAAGTACTTCGTCTTGCTCGCCACCCACACGAACGGTCCGGGCTCGACGCGGCGCTGAAGTGTGTCGAGCTTGGAGAACGCGATATTGTCAGCATCCCCCACGGGCCGCTTGAGCACGTACCCGAAGTGATTGCGGTCATCATCGATGTTCGTCTCCTCTGACCGCATGCCGTGAGGCATGGTGAGCACGAGGTACGTAGCCTGAGGCGCGACGCCCTCCACATCACCGCGCACGCGAACGAGGTAGCTGTCAGGGGCAAACGTGTACGCTATGGCCACGTTCACCCCGTTCACGGCGGCCCGGAAGGTGAGCGGGGCCTCACCCGTCTCTGCCCCGGGCGCTGCCTCGACCGAGAATGGCGTGCGGTCCAGGTGCAGCGTGTCGCGACCGGCCAGCAGCTTCAGCGTAATCAGTGGCACACCGGTGCGAGCGAGCTGCACGGCAGCGCCTGGCCGTGCCAGCGACCGGTGCCTGTGAAGCGTGACGCCAATCGGCATTGCTCCAACGCTGCTGAACTCGTACTGCACCAGCGGTGTGTTCACGCGAATGGTATCGGAAACAGTGACCGTAGTGACGGCTGCCGTATCGACGCGATCTCCAACTGGCTCGGGCACCGGCGATTCGACCACCGCCGGCGGCGCTGGAGTAACCACCTCGCCGGGTGGTGGCGCGGTCGGCATGGCGAGCGGAACATCCGTCGTGTCGACCGCCGCCGGGCTCACAGCCCGAGGAGCTGGCGGAGGAAAAAGGAACTGCGTCCCGAAGATGACGAGCGCCGTAAGTGCCAGCGCGAGTATGAAACGCTTGGAGTCCATGTATAGGAAGCGGGTGTCAGGTGCCGGGTGTCTGGCGCGGGGATCGATACGAGTCCCCTAGACCGCCAGCCGATCACCGTCGCATCGAAGATCTCATTAGCTCACGGCACCGGATCGTATCCGCCGCGTCGGAACGGGTGACAGCGCGCGACACGGCGCATGGCAAGCCAGCCGCCACGCAGCGCGCCATGCTTCTCCAGCGCCTCGATTGCATACACCGAACAGCTGGGCACATAACGACATGCCGCGGGAAGCAGCGGCCCGAGGACGATCTGATAACCGCGGACGAGTACGATCAGAACGTGACGCATTGATTCGCGTGCAGCAGGGTGACTCCTGTCGGCCCTCTAGCGCCGCCTGACGCCTCGACGGGGTCGCCGAGTCTCGCATCCACGAGAGCTGACAGCAGACAGTAGACGTCCCCATCAAATCGGTCACCCTCTGTCAAGCGTCCGCATGATCCGTCCTCCAGCACTCACAACCTCCGACCGTAGTTCCGCATAGCTGGCGCCGTAGGCCTCACGGCGCGCACGAACCACTACGTCAGCTGCCGGAATGGCTGGAAGCAGCGCCAACCGTGCCGCCTCGCGCAGTCGTCGCTTCAGACGATTGCGATCCACCGATCCGTGGCCGTGCTTCGGAACAATGAAGCCGACACGTGGATGCGGCAGAGGGGAAGCGATCGCCCGGAACTCGAGATGCTCGGTCCGGATACGCTTCCCCTCGCGTACCACCCTTCGAAGATCTCCTCCTCGCGTCAACCTGAGCCGGCGCGAGAAGCCGACCCGCTCAGGCGCCGGCGTACTTCGACGGCAGCAGGACCGTCAGACGCTTCCGCCCCTTCTTGCGGCGGCGGCTGAGCGTCGCACGACCCCAGCGCGTTGCCATCCGCTCGCGGAAGCCGTGTGTCCGAACACGGCGCTTGTTCCGCGGCCGATAGGTTGGCTTGCCCATGTATTACTCCAATCGAACATTATCGTTGCAGGGTACAGAGCGAGAAAGCTAGCTGGCGGACGGAGTCGGGTCAATTGTCGCCGGGTCCAGCCGCCAGGGCTCGGGATCCGGCTTTTTTCAGCCGGGTTGGCAGTCAAACTGAAGCGCTCCTTGTACCGTGGCGCGCGCGCAGATTCGGGCAAACGTTCTGGAGGTCGCGCAGCTGTTCCGAATCGAGGATCACGAGCTCGATCCCGGTAGTTATGACTGTCGCCCACTGCTCCCTTACAGTCGCGATTGTCGCGCGATTGACTTTTCCACAGCGCTCATCTAGTTTCGCGGCCCCTCCGTTTCTCTGTCACACTTGGAATGTCATTGACACCTGCCGAAGCTTGGTCGCGCATTCTTGATCGCGCCAAGCAGGAGCTGCCGCCGCAAACCGTTCGCACCTGGCTCGAGCCAACCGCAGCTCTCGAGTTCGATGGGAGCAAGCTCGTCGTCGGCACTCCTGATCGCTTCTCCGCGGAGTGGAACGATTCGAAGCATGCGCAACTTCTTGCCAGTCTCGCTCCAGTAGCTCTTGGGCATCCGCTCGAGGTGACCTTTCGTGTTGATGAGCAGCGCGCGACGCGACCGCAGATGGATCTTTTCGTCGCACCGCCGCCGGAACAGTCCGCCACTCCGGAAGCCACCTCCCCCCTTGGCGCGTCTCAGCTGAGCAGCCGGTACACATTCGACAACTTCGTCATTGGCAAATCCAACCAACTGGCCGCGGCGGCAGCGCATGCCGTGGCCGCCGCACCCGGCAAGACCTACAATCCGCTCTTCATTTACGGGCAGACCGGGTTGGGCAAGACACACCTGATGCAGGCGATCGGGCACACGATCCTGCAGCGACAGCCCAACATTCGCGTGATCTACGTGGGCACGGAGCAGTTCACCAACGACCTCGTTGGCTCCATTCAGTCGCGAAGCACGCATGCGTTCCGTCGCCGCTACCGCGAAACCGACCTGCTGCTGGTGGACGACGTTCATTTCCTCAAGGGAAAGGAAGCGACGCAGGAAGAGTTCTTTCATACGTTCAACGCTCTCTACGAGGCCGGACGTCAGATCGTGCTCA